>JBAZMT010000043.1:0-6226 GCA_041649615.1 Parcubacteria group bacterium | reverse complement strand
TCGATGTTGTTCTTCTACGTGGCGCCGCCGCAGAGCTGGCGCGCGGGCGTGGAAGAGGTGGTGCGACAGTTGCTGGTTAGCTTGCCACTGGCGTTCACCGCGTCACAGATTGCGCACGCGCGGGCTAAGTCGGTGAGGGTAATTAGGCTGGAGCCGAGGGGATGACGGTTCGGCTGATATGCGGGGACGTTCTGGAGGTATTACCGACTATCCCGGCGCAATCCATCGACGCCATTATCACGGACCCGCCGTATCCCGAGATCGACCGTGAGTATGGGCGCATGACTGAGGCCGACTGGTGGGCCATGATGATGGGCGTCTGTGCTGAGGCGCGGCGTGTGCTCAAGCCGACTGGTAGCGCGGTGTTCATCCTTCAGCCGAACAGCCGCAAGGTTGGCTCTATGCGCGGCTGGCTGTGGGAGTTCATGGCCTGGGTGTGCCGTGAGTGGAACATGGTGCAGGATGCGTGGTGGTGGAATACGAGCGCTATCCCAGAGGCACACGCAATACAGGGTAGGCTTATGCGGCCATCAGTCAAGGCGTGCATCTGGGCTGGTCCTGCACAATGTTATCGAGATCAATCAGGCGTTTTGTGGTCAGAGAGCGAAGGTAACATAGCCAAACGCGCTACCGCTAGAGCAGAACGCAAGTATAAGCCATCTGGGCACAGCATGAATGAGTTGGCAATGTCGAGCGCGTGTTTAGGTCGAGGCGGGGTTACGCCTTACAACCTCTTGCCTATAAAAAACGGCGGGGCACTCTGTGTAGGCAACACTGGTCACGGCGCGGGCACGCCGCTAGAGCTTGCCAAGTGGTGGACGCGCTATATCTGCCCGCCTGGGGGCACGGTGTTAGACCCGTTCGTCGGCTCTGGAACGATGATGCTGGCCGCGATGGAGTACGGCTGTAACGGGATTGGCATAGACAAGATGAGCAAGTACATCGACATAGCACAGCGGCGGGTAGATGAAAAGCAACCAGCTATGAGCTTTGCGGAGGCCGCCTCATGATCGACCGCTTGCTAGCCGCCATGCCTACCGTAGCCACGATGGAGCGCCTGTTCTGGCTGGCGCTGGGTTGGGGGTTCGTGGTGGGGGGCGTGCTGCTGATGGGGCTGCTATTGCCACGGGCCAACAGGGACCTGGATGCGCCGGGGAATCGCACGCGGCGGCTGGCGCGGGATTTGCAGACGTTGGTACAGCAGCGGGATGGGTACAGGCGGGAATGCGAGTGGCTGGGGCAAGAGCTTCGCGCGGCGCGACAACGGGCGGAATACGAAGCGACGGAGCGCGCGGTGTTGAGAGTACAGTTGGCGTTGTATCGAGATCGCCGGTTCTGAGGCCGGGCTAGCCGTTCGGACGATGAACGGCCTCCTTCCTCCTTGGCAGGGCGGGGCGGCCACTGGGCCGGCTGCTCCGCTCTGCCGAATACGCAACACAAAAACGCGCCCCGGCTGGCTCTCGCCAAGTCCGGGGCTTTGCGTTAATCCTCGAATGCGGCCAGCGCTTTGCGCATCATCTCCACGGGCTTGGATTCATCATCGCTGGCGTCTCGGTCGTGCATAACCAGTTGTGCCGCTTCCACTAGCGCGGCCACATCGCTGGTGGTGTACTTCGCTTCTACCAGAAACACGGCTGGATCCTCACGGTCATGCCAGCGTAGCGGATGCGTCGCCACGAGTTGGCACGGCTCATGCTTATCGACGGTGGTATAGAGTGCGCTCACTTTGCCTCCTTGTGCTGATACCCGCTCTGCCCTTCCCATCCCTCCGTCACGCTCTCCGGCTGTGGTATCGGCGGCTCGCCAGCGCGGCGGGCGCGGAAGAACTCTTGAAACGTGGCCAGGTCGTCGGCCATGCGGTCCACTTGCGCTTGTAGCCGGGCTACGCGCTCGGCTTGCGCGTTGGCCTCAGCCTGGAGCCGGGCTAGCTGGCTGGGCTCGTTGAGCTTGCGCCGCGCCCACTCTGAGAAGTTCGTGCCCTCGGCGGCGGCCTCGGCGTACCATCGCTCGCGTTCCTCTTTGCTCCGTCGAATCGACTCAAAACCCTCTCTAGGCATTGGGGGCCTCCCGTCGCTCGGGCTCCAGGTCGTAGTCGTGGCCGCATGTGGCACAGTGGACCAGGCCATCGTCGTTAATAAGGTTCTCTTGGTCGTTCTCGCCGCACTTGGGGCACGCGGCCCAGTCGGCTACAAAGCCCTCGTCCAGGTATTGGTTCTCAGTCATCTGGTTGTCGTGCATGATGTTACCTCCCGCCATTCAGATAATGCACTCGCTCCGCTGCGGCCTCCTGGGTGTCATGGTCGCTTTCGGACTCCCACCTGCCATCGGGTCTGTAGAATCCAACTGTCCATAGTCCGGGCTCCGATTGAATATAGACGTACATTGTGTTCTCCTTCTCAACTTGGTGGCCCGGTGGTTGGCCGGGCCGGGGTGACTGTTACTTGCTGTTTCGGACGTTGCGGATGAACCTATCAGCGCCGTCGGCTTGCATCTCGATGGTCTCGGCCTTGCGCTCCAGGGCCTCGGCTAGCTTGATGATCGTCTCGGCCATCGTCGCGCCGCTTTCCATGACTGCGGTTCTTCCATCGCTCTTGACGCTCCCGAACCATCGGCCATTCTCGGTGCGCTCAATCCGCATATCCTCGCCGGTTTCGATTCTGCTCAGGGCCTCTTGGACTGTCATCTGTGTCTCCCCTTCCGTGTCTGCTTGCTCGATCTTGTCTATATTTTATCACACTGTACCTACACTGTCAATATACATAATGAAACTCATAAGCCTTTTGGGGCATATATTCATAAATTCGTATATAGTCGGGGCAATGTGGACTTGGGGCTTATCTCAGTAGGTAGGCCAGCCAGCCGAGGATGCCGAACACGAACGGGGCAAACGTGGCATAGAGGATCAGCGCCAGGGGGCACGCGGGACGTGGGACGCCGGGACGGGACGCCACCAGGGGGGAGGGGTTATCGTACCGTGACGCCCGTGCAAGCCGATAGGCCCCTCCCCGCCTGACCCAACGTACCGCCTGGGGCTCGCGTAGCGCCTTCATACCATCACCCTCCTTCCGTTACCATCGGACCCACGCACGACGCGCAGCTCCTCGCGTACCACTGGCCTAGCCTTTTGTGGCTTGGGGTTGTGCGCTTGCCATTGTCTATCGGCCACGCGGCCATAGGTGCGGACTTTGTAGAATTCCAGTACGAGCCAGGCCGCGCCCAGGACCACGAGCGTCAGCCAGAACACCGTCGGGTCCACCTGGTAGACGATCATGCAGACTAGGCCCAGGATCACGGCGACAACACCCAGGAACAGCGCGCGGGGATGGTTCATGGCTTGGTCTCCAGTGCGCGCTCTATCCGGCTGATGATACAGTCCGGCGAGTGTTTCCCATAGCACTTGCACCACTTGCACCACGTTTTTAGCTGCTTGCTCCATTCGTACTTCGTTTGCTCGGACCGCATTACGAGCAAGTGCGCCTTCAGTTCGTCCAGGGCCTCAGCCAGCAACTCGCGCATTTCGCTCACCGCCCCACCTCCATCTTGGCATCCACTCTGTAATCGTCGGCCCAGTCGGGATACTCTAGCGGCAAGTGGCATTTGATGCACGCCAGGTTAATAGCGCGCTTGCTTTTGGGGGCTCGATAGTGTAGCCACGGCTGGCAGTGGTGCAGACTGGGCCATCGTCCGTGTTGCGACCGATAAACCATTATGTCACGTACCACCCTAGCGGGTATGGCATCCACGCCCCGGCCTTGTAGCTCTGCGACTATCGGCGCCGTGGATTGCATCACCTGCATTTTGGGCGCGGCCATCGCTTGGCGGGTAGGGGGCTGGGACTTGGCGAACGGCTCGCCTATCCGCGGTGGGTAGCGATGCGCCCACTCATTGAGCGGGCCGCACATGGCCGCCTGAAAGTGGCGCAGGCCCGCGCCGGTGCAACTCACAAAGTCCCCGCCGCCGCGCAAGTGTTCGGCGCCCGAATCGTTGCGGGACGTGGCGCGGTACGCGATGCCCGCGTCGGCCACACGCCCCACTAGGCGGGCCGATACGTTGGCGAACACTTTGACATGATCGTCAACGCTGTGCGCGCCTAGTATCAGATGGACGCCATTATGACGTCCGCTCTCGGTGAGATAGCGCAAGTGCTCGCCAGTGGCCGGCATATCACGCACCAGGCCGGGCACCTCATCAATGAACACGAACAGGCGCGGCCCGTCGTAATCGCGCAAGAGCGACAAAGCGCGCTCGATGTCCTGGGCCTTGCTATACATCCCGCCGCGCCACACGGACGGATGCCCGGACAACGGCCAGAGCTTGCTATCGTTGCGCGTCGGGTCTAGCAGGGCGACTTGCGCGCTATTCGCCATTAGCAGGCTTAGCGCCATAGTCTGCATGAGCGTGGACTTGCCAGAGCCCGTCATGCCGATAACAGCAGCGTGGACGTTGCCGGGATCGGCCATGTTCAAGCACGCTTGCGCCCCGTCCTCAGCCTGGCCTAGCAGCAGAGACCCACGTGGTATGTCCGGGGCTAGCGCCCAGGCCACGTCAAACGACAACGGCGCGTCGGCCTGGTCGCGCGGGACGCGGACATAGATGGTATCGCCGTCCACCTCGACAAACACGCGCGGGACGTTCAAGGAGTACGCGAACTGCTTGCCCAGGCGCCGCACGGTGTTCAAGTGGCGCGGGTCGATGCGCAGCCCGTATTTCCAGTAGCGCGGCGTCTCGATCACCTCGGGGAGCGCCGTCACCTCGGGGATGGTGCGCGGCTGTAGGCCGGTCTTGTCCACGCGGAACATCCCTGCCCCGTGGCATACGCCTAGCAGACGATGAATGCGGTCACTGTGCATTGTGCCGGCGCGGGGACGGTCCAGGTGCAAACCGAGTAGGCTCATCCTACCACCTCCAGGGCCAGTCTAGCCACACGGGGCCGGAGCCGCCCCAGTGTGTGAGCATCATCCACACGGCCAGGGCGCACACGGCCAGGGCGAATAGCGCGCCGGGCCAACCGCGCCAGTAGCCACGACCGGAGCGGAACAGGGCGCCCACGACGCGGGCCATGAGGAACACGCCGACGATAAAGCCGGGGAGAAAGTGGTTCATGCGACCTCCCACCCGTGCCCGTTCTTGTGCGCGCCGATGGCCTCAACTTCTTTGGAAACGGTGCCCAGTCCGATCTTTAGCTCTTGCGCTATGTCCCTGTACGATGCGTCTCGATGTTTGGCCACGTACTGTACAAGGCGCTCTTGGCGTTCCGTACGCGGGGGCCGTTCCACGATAGGCGCGGGGGCGTTCTGTACGCTCGTGGCCTTGGCGACTTGCCTAGCCTCACGTCGTTCGGCCTTAGCCTTTTCGCGTTCGCGCCGTTCGGACTCTAGGCGGCGTGTTCGGGAACGTTCGCGCGCTTTCAGGTCGGCGTACAGCGCGGCGGCAACGGTGGCCGCCAAGGACTGAACAGAGAGCGTCATCATTCCGAACGCATGAAGCGAGAGCCAGCCCCAGCCGAACAGGCGCGCCGCGGGTCCGACCGCGTTCATGACGATCAGAACGGTAGAGAACGCGAACTGAACGACGAACATGGCCCAGCCCATCCAGCCCGGCGCGGCGGCTTCGTTCGCGCTGCGTTCCTGGTTGAAGCGCAGTTGTTCAAGCGGGACTATCGCCGCCAGAACGCCGGTCCCTTCCATGGCAACGCCGGCGGCCAAAGCCCACCCGAACGCCCAGCCCGTCTGTTCAGCTATCACCTGCGCGGCGGCATAGGAAACAACCAAGTCCGCAACGGGAATAGCGATGCGACTAAGCGCCGTCGTGCCATGCTCGAAGACGCGGCCAAGGCCATCGAGTAGCCCGCAGGTTAGGCGCTCGGCGCCGGAGCCAAGGCGGGTAAGCCCGGCCTCAAGGTTGAGGTTCATCGCTTGCCTCCTCTGCCATCCGTGCCAGCACTTTAATAGCCGCCGCGATCTCCTCGCGCGTTGGCGTTCGGTCCAGCTCTGCCCGCAATATGCGCTCGACGTTGGCGCTACGATTGCCGCCCACCTCGCGCAGCTTGGCGATAATATCATCACTCAGGTTTACCGCGATTACTGTTTTGGCCATGTTCACCTCCGGCTTCATTTTATCAGATTTTATTAACTATGTCAATGCTTTTATATCCTACCAAACAGGTTATTCTCTGTAACCTTGCCGTAACCAAATCTTCACAATTGGGTATTGACTCTGCGCCTAG
>JBAZMT010000042.1:0-6378 GCA_041649615.1 Parcubacteria group bacterium | reverse complement strand
GCGTTCGGGTCTTGCGGCACGGGCTGTAGCATGGGGCTCATGTAGCCTACCCCGTCATCGGCCAGCGAGGGCAACGGGATCTTCAACACGCCAGCGGCCACGTTCTTGGGCACGCCACGGTCTACCATCTGCGACCAGGCGCCGATGGATGGCACGAGGTCGCGCTGCAATGCAGGCACGTCGCCAAAGTCGAAGGCCACGAACTCGCCGCCCTCGCCTTGGAGGTAGTAGCGATACTCGCGCTCGAACATGGATAGCTCGGGCTTGAAGGTGTCCTCCCAGAAGGCAGAGCGGGCGCTTTGGTAGTTCGAATAGGTGGCCTTGTCTAGCCCGATGCGCGATCCTATGAGGATAGGCGGCACGCCGAACGGGCCTAGAATGCGCGACTCGTTGCGCTCGTCTATGCCCAGGAAGCCCATTTCCTCGAAGGTCAGGCCCACGCGCTGATACTCGCCAGCGTTGTCCAAGACCGCCACGTCGCTCCACTTCTCATAGCCGCCGTGCAGCTCATGCCAGCGCTCTTTAATGCGGTCGGCCTCCTCCGCTTGGAGGGGCACGTTGAAACGCAGGATGCCCGTGGGCATGGCGCCGGTCTTGAAGAAGCCGTATAGGAACTCGGTTATCATGTTGTCAACGCTGGCGCTGTAGGCCATGCAGGCTAGCGGCGATAGGCCACGGCCCAGGCCCTCCAACGGGTCCAGTGGATTCGGCAGCTTGATGTGAATAACGTCCTCGGCGGCCATCGGTATGCCGTTGGCGGGGTTGACGTTCTCGGGGCAGTAGAAATACCCTTTCAGCGTGCCCTTGGGGCCGGGGATGGGGAACATGCGGTCGGGCCGTATGGGTATCATGCGCTCCGGCATACCGCCGATGCGCGGACGGATGAGGGCAATGAAGCACTCGCCGGCCAAGTTCAGGTACACCGTGTTGAGCCCCTGGAACTCGGGCCATGACATGTACAGGTTGGGGCGGTCCACGAGCTGCTGTAGCGGGTGGTTGGCCTTGAGCGGCGTCGGCGCGTCCACGTCTCCCTCGTAGGCCCGCAATGGCGCGGCCATCTGCGCCCTTACCTTGTACATGATGGCCGAATAGATGAGCGTGTTTAGCTCGAATCCCTCGTGAGCATAGTCCTCGTAAGCGCCTGTTGCCCAGATGGGTTGGCCAGTGCGGAAGTCGGGCCACATGAGCATCGACGCGGGCGCCTGCTTGCGCTCGAAGTCGTGGCGCGTCGGCGGGATACCGCGCAAGGCGCGCATAGCTACGCGCACCCGCTGGCTTAGTGTTGGTCGTATATCCATTATGCTAACAGCACTCCGCGCGGGGGAACCAGGGCATTAAAGGCCCCAGCCGCGCTATCCCATTGATCGTCGTGCCCCCCTTGGGGCACAGACACTATCTCGTCCAGCCAGTCGTTGCACCACGGCCCCGCTACAAGGCGTACATTCCCCGCCTCAGCCTGGGCGATGAACGGCATAGCGCGCTGTACCTTGTCACCCGTGGAGGGGATGCCCTTGACCTCGAACCCGGCCAGGAGTTTGACAATATCGTCGGCTACGATCTTGCCGCTTGACCCGCCTTCTTGCTCGAAAAGCACCCGGCATGATGGGCCGTCACCTTGCGCCGTCTGGAGCATGAGCGCCTTAACCGCACCCGGACCATAGCGCCCCCGGACAACGTGCTCGATGCAATAGGTGTTGTCGTCCGTCTTGACCATGCGCGTCCCGACGGTATAGTCGGGATCGTTGTTTTTCTTGGCGCTTTTCTCGGTTGCCGCTAGGTCCCAGAAGCGCACCCGCTTTCCGTTGGCAGGGGCTACGCTCACGATGGGAAACCACTCACGCTTGGCGATAGCACCGTCTGTCTTGGCGTCCCAGTTACCGTCTAGCAGTTGCGCGCGGGTGAGGATGTCCACCTCGGCCAAGCTCTTGGCGTATTCGTCCCGGTCAAGATAGGGGTTATCTGCCAACCGCGCGGGGATGAATACGCGATCTGGCCCGCGCTTCGCTGTGACGAAACGCTGCTTGACCCATTCGTGACCAGGCCCGCCGGGGTTTGACGCGGCGCGCATACGGAGCGGCACGCTGGCACTCTTGAGGCGGCGCAGGCGGCTGAACAGATAGCGGTATTGCGACTCCGAGAACTGGGTCAATTCGTCGAACCCGCAAAACTGGAACTCTGCCGACTGGTAGCGCAGCCTATCGTTCTCGCCTTCCAGGTAGCCGAATGAGAGCGTTGCACCACTGGGGAAGGTCCACGTCTTGGTTTGCTCAGACCAATGCGCGTCGGTGCCATCGAGCCATTCATGCGCCCGGTCCATCAGGGCGCCAGGTAGCGATAGGTCGGCATAGGTGCGCCGGAATAGGATCGCCGCATAGCCGGGAACGTCGGCATACTGGAGCGCAGCCATAAGCAGGGCGTTGCTCTTGCCGCCCCCAGCCGCGCCGCCGAATAGTGCCTCGCGTTCCGGCGTAAGCAAAAAAAGGCGCTGCCTAGGCGTCGGTCGATGCGGTATGTACTTGGTCATCTTCGGGCTTGGGAGCGGGGATATACCCCGCGTCGGCCATAGCCCGGATGAACTCTGCCAACTCGCTGCCAGCGTCAATGTTCACATCCGCCTGTGTCGTGGTGTTGACATTGCCCGAAAACTTGACGGGTATCTCTGGCTGGACTGGGCCGTCGATCTGGGCATAGGCCCACTTGACCACGTCCAGCCATTCGCCCACAGAACCAACCTGCAACACGCGCCCATCGGGGAGAGTCACGCGCCCAAACTTCATGACTTCCCAGGCTTTTTCAGCGACCCAGCGCTTGCCCGCAATGCGCTTGCCGTCGATTTCCAGAGACGCCGAACCAGCGCGCTCTAGAATCGCAGTTAGAGCACGCTCTTTTTTAGGCCGCCCCTTCGGATTGCCCGATTGTCCTTTGTCCCATGCTCCTGGCCTACTCACCTGTTCCCAACCTGTAATACAGGTACTCTTTGCGCGCCCCTGTCCCTTAATGCGCATCCCCCGGTGTGAGCAATGCCCACATGCCGGACATTGGACACAAAAAAGCTGTGCCCTTCAGAGCACAGCTTATCACCGAGAGTTGGTCAATCCATGCAATCTTACGTTTTTTGTCGCAAGTCCCGCACAGCGAACAGGCCCGAGCCTATCATGTCCAGCACGTAGCCCTCCTCTAGCGGCTCGATGGTCATGTCCATGATGTCCACATACACGGTGCGCCAGTGGCAGTCCATGAGCGCAGCCAACTCCTTGACGCGCGCGGGCTTGGTCTTGAGATTGAGCCACATGCGAGCCAAGCGCACCGCGCGCTTGTGCGTGCCATCCGCCGCGCCGCAACCGTGGCCCCCTGCCGCTATGTAGGTCTGCGATGTTGCTGCCATGCGTGTATGCTCCTATTCACCCAAGACTTGCCGGGCTACGTATAGAACCTCGTCGCGTGCTTTCCAGTAGTCCACCGGTACACCGCAAAGCCTGCCAATCGCGCCCGCCAGCAGCCATAGCGCATCCGATGCGTTGTCTGTAGCCGTGATGCACAACTCCAGTGGCAGTGGCTTTGGCTTGCGCCTGTACTTGGCGGGCATGACCAATGAGCGGCGCCGCTTGCGGAGTCGGTCTTTCATCGTGCCTGCTCTTTCGGCAAGTCCTGAATGAGCCACTTGCCCGTAACCCCATTCCAGCCGATGCGCCTACCAACAACCTCGTGAGTCTTTGGGTCCTTGAACGCAAAGCGGCGCAATTCAGTAATTACCCGTTGCGGCGGGTCTTTCGACATATCCCACAGCTCGATACTAGACATCATCCCTGGCGCTATGCGCATGATGGTGGCCGGGTCGCCATTTAGCCGGATAAACAACAACTGGCCTATCCCATTCCCCAGCAGCATCCCTCCGCCAAACTCGTCCAGCTTCACCCAAGACTCGCTGGTCACGTCGATGATTTGCGGTGCGCCTATCATCGTGCCTGCCCCAGGCTAGCCATCGCCACGTCAAAGTCCGCGGCCAGTTGCTCGCGTAGCTCATCCGTCACGGGGTTGTCACAGTTGACGGGGCAGTAGTCGGCCCAGTGCTTGGCGAAGCGCTGGCCCTGGGTGAGGTCCAAGTCACCGCGGCCCACGGTCATAGGCGCGAACACATAAGACATGCCCACCATCCAGTCGATGTGACTGTCCCACTCCGGGCCGCGATTCCAGCCTAGCAGCCGCATAGCACGCAACGACTGTTGCACGTATACCTGCTCCGCCGTGCGCTCCGCTAGCGACGCGCCAAGGATAGGCCATGACGAGGCTATCAGCGGCCCGCCAGGGCTGTACTGGGTGCGCATCCAAAATGACACGGCTAACGGCCCGGCGCCTTGGAGCACCGTCGCGCTCATGGGCTCGATGCCATCGCCGGACAGGCGCAGGGTGATGACGCTGTGCGGATCCACGTCAAAGATCACATCGCCCTCCGTGTCGGTAAGCGCGTGGCCCAGCTCGTTGCCGTCCTCATCATAGGCGGCCACGCAGTAGCCGGATAGCGTGGCGTCGAACGGGCGCCAGTCTTGCCACAGCACATGGGCGCGGATCACCATGCCGCCCGTCTCCTGGGCCACGGGCATAAACGACGTGTCGGCGCTTGCCGCGCCAGTGAGAACCAACGCCAGGGCCAACGCAACCAAGACAAGCCTCATTCGTACCATGGATCTCCTTCCGTATGTAGATCGAATAGCCTATCCAACACGATGAACACAACCAACAGGGCCAGCGCCGTGGCGCAGCCAGCGCACGCTTTGAGCGCGGACAGCGCAGCTTTCATCGCTCCTCCTTCGGCGGCACCGTCATGCGCCGCCGCTCGGCCTCGTCCAGTATGCCCGCGATGTTGCAGAGCGCGTAAACGAGCAACAGGATCGCCGCCGCGATTGCGCCGCCTAGCAGCCAAAGCCATGTCATGGTGTTGCCTCCTGTAGGGGCTTGCCTTCTGCCAGTGAGACAATCCATACAATATCCCCCGGCGACAGTATAAGTTGTTTCCCCCTCCCAATAACCGGCAAGTCCTGCCCGTTAAATATTGCCGATCCCATGCCCACGATTCTTGCCTCCCCCGCAATGGCCACCTTGGATCTCTTGATCCATACCATATCCCCAGCGGCGCTTTTCGGGCGGGTTGGGTGAGGGAATATAACATCGCACGGTTCGCCGCCTATCACGCGATACCAGCCGTCCCGAATAAGGAGGCAGTCCCTACCATCGTCCTCTACCTGCCCGCGAAAACGCGAGCCATATTTTAGGGTTGTTGCTGCGAGGTCGGCCCTAGCAGCAAGCAGCCCCCACCCTCGGATCTTTGATTCGGGAACAAGGTCAATCACAGCGGACATAATTCTCAGCCTTGTGTTAATAAGACGAAGGGAGCTGTCCCTTCCCCACGCCTTTTGGCCAAGCACCTCCGCAATGCGTTCATTGGCCCAGCCCCGTATTTTGAGCGCGGCAAACGCATAAGCAGACTTGTCGGTCTTCCTTATGGCGTCCATCGCAGCCCTTGCCTGGTATAAGGATTCTGGCATGTCGAGATACCGTAGGAAATTCTCACTTAGCGCGGGATCATAGAACGGCTTGCCCTTATCATATGTCCCGTGGCGTAGGTGCATCGCTGGGTAATCTCCCTCAAGCGGCATGACATAATCGGCGTGTTTGCCAAGCCACTTCCAGATCGCGGTGTATAGCTTAGAAAGCCTCGTCCCGGCCTTGGCCTGGACTAGCTGCGGACTATCGCCTTCCGCCATAGCGTCACCTCCTCTTGCTCCTCTATCGGCCCCAGTAGCAGCAAGTTCGGCACCGTGGCCCAGTAACGCGGCGCCTTGTGGTGCTTTGCCATGTAGGCCACGAGCGCCGCGGCTAGGTCCATGCGCTGATAGCCCTGCCACTTGCCCTCTAGCGTTCGCTTGGTGTCTGTGAGTTGCTCCATACGTCTCCTCTCATTTTGCCCGGCGGCGCTGTGCGTTGCTCTGGCCGAGTACTCCACAGACGCGGCCCCCTACGCTTCACCGCCGCCGGGCGCGGGTTGTGGCCCGCTTGCGCCCTCCTGGGCGATGGGCTACGATGCCATATCCGCTGGCATGAACGCCAAGGTGCTGCACCAGCCGGGCACAATCGCCACGCTCTGGTATCCACCAGTTACGCCCTTATCGGGCACCACCACGTACTGCGGCGCCGCGTCGTCCTTCATGGTCGCCCGCAGCTCCTTGGCCGCGTCAAGGATAAAGTTGTACTTGCCACGGTGCATGACCATGATGGACCTTGAGGCTTCACGGTCAAAGTCCTCGATAGCGGCTAGTAGATCGCGGATAAGGTTGTCGCGTTTCATCCTATTGCTCTCCTCTCTGAATTCATCGCTTCATC
>JBAZMT010000041.1:0-6681 GCA_041649615.1 Parcubacteria group bacterium | reverse complement strand
ACGCGCTGTACCTGGTGGATGGTGGTACCCAGGGCCCTGGCGGCGCCGCGGATGCTGCCGTGCTCCCGGTAGGCGCGCATGATTTCGGCGTCGAGTTTGATGCCGGCGGCGATGGCGGCAAGGTTCATGCGAACATCTCCATTTGTTCGTCGGGCACGTGCTGCGCCTCGTTGAGCCACCAGTCCATAACCTCTTGGCCGGTTTGCCAGGTGCGCGGGTTGCCGTTGGCACGGCGCACTTGCACCAGGCGCTCGAAGGCTCGAAGGTAGGCGGCGTAATACTTGGGCCACCTTGCGGCCTGGGCCATCCTCTGCTTTTTGTGTCCGAACGGGCACATAATGCAGCCGATGCGCTTCCAGCCTTCCGAGTACAGCGAGCAAAAGGGCAAGCCCCGCTCGTGAATGAACGTCCACACGTCGTACTCTGTCCAGTCGATAATCGGGTGGATATAGCTTTTCTGGACCTTGTAGCATTGCTCAACCATGCCGCGTTTGGCGCGGGCCGGGCTTTCCTCTGCCCTTATGCCCGTTAGCACGACGCGCCCTATGCCGCCATGCTCTTTCAGATCCTCGCAGCAATAGCGGTGTAGGCGGGTTGGTGGCATTCGCTGCCTTGGTATCAGCTCCCACATGGTATACTTGGGCTTGTCTATCGCCACGTTGGGATGCCAGTCCCGAATGAACCGTACCAACTCTGGCGGGTCCACGGTAGTCAGGCTATAATGCCAGTCCACTTTTACGCTAGCCATGTCGGCCAACGCCTTGATGACGGTGCTGTCCTTCCCCCCGGAGAACGCGCCAAAATACCCCTCTGGCGGCTCGAATGCCCGCAGCCGCTCGATAGCTATTTGCACCTTGTCGCGCTCGCCCCACAGCGTCAACTCTTTGAGTGTCACAGCCACCCCCCATTGGCGCCATAGCACCAGGCAACGAGGAGAGCCGCGGCGGCTAGGAGGGTGAAGGCGCAGCCGAGAGATTTCATCGCTCCTCCACTCGAAACGTGTACTCGGGATAGCGCGCTTGCACGAGGCGCCATTTCAGCCGGAACAGCGGGATCCGCGCCGTGGCCTCGCTTTTCACATCCTCCACGATGCGCGCCATGTCCGGTAGCGTCACATACTCAAAGTCGGCCTCGTAGGCCATGGCCGCGCCGTTGACGTCCTTGTCCACGATGCAGAACCGCGGATGCACGCGCAAGTCCTTGATGTGCCCGGCTTGCTGTAGCATCACCAGCTCGCCGTATCTCTCTGCTTCTACCTTGCTGTCGAAGCGGTAGCCGTCTACCATGACGTGCTGATTGTGGTACTTGGTCTCGCGCCTGTGGCCCAGGCCAGCGATGCCAAGACGGGCGGCTTGGTCTTGGGTGAGAGTAATCATACTATCCTCCCCGATCTGGACTTGGGCGTTCCGTCGTCAATGTCCGCTATACGGAACCGCGGAGCGTCCATGTACTGCTCAAGTGACCCGCAAGGCCCCATCGTGTTTTTGTCGATCCGCACCTTGACGATTTCGCTCTCTGGGCGGTCCTTGTGGAGCAGGATCACGATATTAGCCTTCTCCGTCTTTTCGCCCGCGCCGCGAATATCCGTGCGTCGCAAGTCGGAGAACGATGCGTCCTTGCCTTCCTTGTTCATCTGGGCCAGCAAGAGCGCCGGTATCTCGGTGCCCTCCGTGAATTGCTTGATCTGCTCCACGTCGTTGGCCTCGCGCGCAAACACGTTGGAGCCGAACTGCTTGAGTTGGCGCGCCGATGCAGCCGCCTTTTCGAGATAGTCCACAATGAACACGTCGCAGGTGCCCTCCTGGACGATTGCGCCTAGCTCGCCTAGCACGCGGTCCATTGACCACCCCGGCGTATGGACATACATGATGCCGCCCGTCCATTGTCGAAGTTGGTCGTTAGCCCTCTGGCGATCCGTCTCCGCTTGGCGGTTCAGCTTGCCCAGGCGCAACTCGCTGCGAGGGATGCCCGTATGTCGCGAGGTACGCCGGTCCAGCATTAGCGCCCGGTTCACCTCGAAATGCACAAACACGACGTTCATCCCCTGGCGCGCCCAGTGCTCTGCTATGTTCTCCGCATACATGGTCTTGCCCACGCCATCGCCCGCCGACAGGAGCGCTAACAGTCCGGGGTCCAGCGGGTCTAGCAGCCGCGACCATGAGGGCCAGGGCCACGTCAGAAGCTTGCGCTCGCTATCCGGTAGCGCCGCCATAGCCGCCCGCTTGGCCATGACCTCCTCGTAGTATGCGAACGACTCTTCCCACGTCATGCGGGCCTTTTCGTTGCCGGTCCCACCGAGGCGCTGTACTTGTGCCAGCAGCCAGGAGTTTATATCGCCGGCGGATTCTTCCGCGTAGACCCGGCGCATGATCTCTTGCGCCAACACCATGTAGGGCTCTAGCTGTGGATCGGCATAGGTTTGCATCATGTCACCACCTCTTTGACTGCTCGCTCGCCTGTCTCGGGATCATGCACCACGACAATCCGTTTTTGTGGCGGCCCAGGGCTAACTTGCACTCCCCCGTTTTTGCGCTCTGGCGCCGTGCCCTCGCGCAGATGGTTTTCCAGAATAGCCCGCACATAGCTCCATGAGCGCTTGTTGTTGTCAGCCGCGATAAGTAGCGCAGTCTTCCACCATGAACCAACGCCATGCGCGTATAATTCCGTCAACGTGGCCTTGATTTCCTCGCTTTGCGTAGCTCCAGATAGCAGGCCGATCGTGTCCTCGTAGGCGCGGATACTTTCCGCCACATAATCCGCGTCCGGCGTCCGGCAATCAGCCGCCGCAGACGCTTTCTCTTCTGTTTCGTTCTCTTCACTTCTCTTAGGCGGGCATTCGTCCGGCGTTTTGTCGGCGTCCCGTTGGATTGAGTCCGGCAACGATCCGGCAACGATCCGGCATCCCACCGGAGAGGGAATGCTGCTATCTGGCTCGCGGTCCTGGCGTAGTCCCGGCTGATTCCTGCCGAATGCCGGAAACTCAATCCACAAGTCCCCGCTAGCCTCATACCAGACTACTAGGCCCAGTGTCGCCCACTCTCGGATATAGGCCGCCATGCGATCGGGGTCCACGTCGCGCCTGCGGGGGAAAAGCATAGAGCATAGCATCGCGGGGTCCCCGTGAGTTCTCCCGTGCTTGTCGGCAAACGGGATTAGCCAGGTGAACGCTAGCCTGCTTGTATCGTCCGACAGGTCATTGACCCGCTTGTCTGCGCATATCGTCGTGTTAATCATTCGTCCGCGCGCCATAGTTGCTCCTTGCTTATCTTACCAATTCAGGGGTTACGACATGATGCCATAGCATGTGATGATCTCGGCACAAGTAGGCGCCGGGCCATTTGAACCAATCGGGCGCAAAGTTCTCGCTCATGGATTGCGGCGCCCAGTGATGCAATTCGCCAGGAGCGCCGCAGATAATGCAGGGCTGACGATCCGAGTAATCGTCAAGAAGCGGGATCTGATCTATGCGCGTCCCCTGCTTGGCTAGCCGCTCTTCCAGCTCAGACCGCTTTAGCCATCGAATGGGATATTCCGCCCATCGCTCGCAGTCGAGGCAGTAGAAGGCGATGTGCTCCGAGGCGTTGCCATTGCGTAGCCTGCGCAGTCTAACATCGTGCCCGCCACAATGAGCGCATTCCGTAGGGATACTAATCATCGCTGCCACCCATTGTCCTGGGCTATCTGGAAAAGCGTCCCTATCCCAACGCGCCCGCTCACGTTTCCGTCCTGGTTGAATGAGCGCCATTTCTGGGCGATTTCGCCCTTTTTCCCATCGGCCCATGACTCTGCAATAGATTCGCCGTTGGCCCCTGGAAACTCCGAATGAATAGCCATCAGCACGGAGAGCCATTCGTCGTAGCTAATGCCCCACGCCTTGACATGCTGTAGGGCGGCCACCACCTCGCGCTCGTCTGCGTTGGTCGGCTGATAGTTCCGGTCGAGGTGCTTGCGCTCATGGTTGCCCGTTTCCTGGTAGCGCTTAATCAAGTCTTTCACCAGGGACAACGGCAACTCGTGGGCTAGCCATTCCATCTCGCAGGCTCCCGGCTTTCCGCCATAGAAAAAGCGAGCCGCGTCCTTGCATTGTCTATCGGCTGACCCGAATATCCACAAGAGGGCCGTCGCTGCTAGCACATAGTTCTGTGGCTGACGGATTGGCGCATCCAGCAGGAACACGGCGCGCGCGCGCGGTTTGTCTGGCGTGTGGCTTGGCGTGGTGTAGACTAGCGCCGCATGGCGGGAAATGAATGGATCTTTCATCAACTGAGGGAGTGAGCTGCGGCCATCCTCGGTGTCAAAGTCGATGCCCAGGTGTTGGCCTAGCTCGTAGTTCTTGGAGTGGCGCCAGTGGTTGCGGTGCCAGGTGGTGATGGGGTGCCCTTCATAGATCGCGTTGGCTAGCTCTGGCTGACTGAGGGACTTGTTCTCAAACGATGCATTGAACGTCGGCCAGTAGGGATCGCCATAGGGTATCTTGGCATTCAGCGATGGGCCAAGGGCCACGCAATAGGCGCGATCTGCAACCTCGCTCATATCAGCACCTCGCAAAATAACAGCGAACGGGCCACCTTTGACGCCTGGTTGTCCTGGCAGACACTGCAACCTTGGATGTAAGGAGTGCAGCCCAGAGTCAAAAGCAGCCCGTTCGCTGTCATTGTAGCTAATGCTGTCATAAAAGAAAAACTCCTCACACCAACTGTTGCGCGTGTCTTGCCAGGACTACCCATAGTATAGCATAACGCCACGCGTCTGTCAATAGCGTTCAAGCGTCTTGCGTTACGTCTCAAAGCGCCGCCGCTGCGCCGGGGCGGCAGTAGCCGCCATCGCGGATGGTCCGCCCCGGCGCTGGGGATCACTGTGTCACCGCCGCGAACAGCGGCGCGTCCTGGGTCACGCGCTCGCGCTGCATGGCGGAATACTCCGGGTTCAAGTCGATCAGGATGGCGTCGCGGCCCATCCTGTCGGCCACCAGGCCCACTGTGCCGCTGCCGGCGAATGGGTCGAGCACCACGCAGGGCCGCGGCTCGGCTTGGCACTCGCAGGTGGGGCGCCAGCCGGTAGTCACGTTTGGGTTATCGTTGCGCCATTCTTGGTATGCTTGCCCTGCGGACTTGGGATAATCGGCCCAGCCGTTCGAGATATGTACCGCGTCCGTGTTCATCTTAGCTTCGTTGCCCCGCGTCGGGCGCTGGCTCATGTCCGGCTTGGTAACAATGCGCTCCCACGGTGCGCCGCACCTGCTACAGCACCCCTTCTCGCTCGTGCCCATGGCGATGCAGCGGCGGGCCAGCTCGGTGGGGAAGACCGCGAAGTGATTTGACTCTTCGGTGATTTCCTTGTAAAATGAGCACGTACACCCAGGAGGTACAAGCAATGAATCTAACGTGTCAGCATTGTGGCAAGACGTTTCAGCCAAAGGACATGAGCCCTTCCCATCTGCGCCGGAATCCCCCGCGCTTTTGCTCTCGTGATTGTGCTGGCCATCATCGCCAGGATCGCGTAGCCTTGACGTGTCGCCAGTGTGGAAAGCGGTTTGTTCGCAAGGCGTACATGAAGGACTGGTCACAGGAGCGGGGTCCGTTTTGTGGCTTTGCGTGCTATGGGGCATGGCAACGCCTGAATACTCAAGGAGAGGCAAACCCGAACTTTGCGCCTGATGCCCATACTCGGAGTTGCTGGAACTGGGAGCAGGCGAAGCGCGCCGCTTTGGAGCGCGACGGCCACCGTTGTGTCCGTTGTGGGAAAGCGACCCGACTGCATGTTCACCACCTGCAATCTCCAGATGACCATGGACTGGACAATCTGGTGACGTTATGCGGATCGTGTCACCGTCTAGCTCATCCGATGCCACACGGACCCGACGGGCGCTTTTTACCGCGCTGAAGGGCTCGGGGCCTAGCGGCCACACGTCGCGCAGGTTGCGGCCATTCTCGGGGCGATTCCAGCCAAGCGTTCCGCCGTTGGCATGGTTGCCCGTGTCGCTGCTCTTTGTGCCGTTATGGTTACGGCTCGTCTCTGGCCTTGCCGTGCATGCTGATTCCTCTTTTACCGCCTCCATGTCACAGAAATAGCGGGGGCTTTTCGCCAGCATGTAAACCATCTCGTGGGAGCGCGTGCATCTGTCGGTGACGCTCTCGGGCATGGGGGCCTTCTTGGCCCACACGATCTCGGAGCGGATAATCCAGTCGTCATCTTGCAAGGCCATCGCAACTCTAGCCGGAATCATCATCAAGTTCTTTGGCCGAACACCTACGTCGGGGCATCGCTCAAGATAGACGCTGCCGGCGTTCGTGCTTTGGATGGGCCCGGCATAGCCCTTGTCGCCCCTGCCTCGCCCGCCGCCGGCGTAGGTGTCACCGAGATTCAGGAAAACGACTCCGCTCGAATGTAGCACGCGGCGCACTTCACGAAAGACACCTACCAGCGCGGCGACGTATTCTTGCGGTGTTCCCTCTAGGCCGATTTGCCCGTCAACGCCATAGTCACGCAGATTCCAGTACGGCGGCGACGTGACGACACAATGCACGCTCTCATCCTTCAGCCCCTTGAGCACCTCTCTGCAATCGCCCGTCAGCGTGCGTATCACCCCGCCACCTCCGGCACCATCTCGCGCTCATCCACCCAGGCGCAAAAGTGGTACACCAGATACCGCGTCTCGATAGCCCCCATGTGGCAGGCGTC
>JBAZMT010000040.1:0-6731 GCA_041649615.1 Parcubacteria group bacterium | reverse complement strand
GGGTGACCGCCGACGCGCCGCTGTTCGCGGAGGTGACACAGTGAGCGAGGGACCCATGCAGATCACGGTAACGGCGCAAGACAACGCAACACCCGCGCTTCATGACCTGTTCATCGCCCTGGGCGGCACAGAGCAGGAATGGCAGGATGCCCAGGACGCCCCCCTGTTCGCCCAGGTGGCGGAGTGACGGGGAGGGAGTGTAACGTGAGTTTAACGGGTAACGTTGGGGCTTGACTTACGCTCATGTTTGTGCTATTATGATTATGCCTACCAGGGTAACGAAACGAGAATAGACACGATGACGCAATCATATACAATTACTGCTGAACCGTCAGCGTTTTCGCCTTTGGAGTGTCTACTCTCGACTCTGGTAGGTCGTGGCGAAGAGCTGGCGGTTCGCGTTATTTCTGGAGAACATCAATGCCAGTTGTGAACGGGATAGGGCAATCCGAATACACAGCCCACAAGCAATACGCCCTAGACAAGATTCTCCGCCACCAGATGGCAATATGCAAGGCGGTGTTTCGCAGCCGTGACTGGCATCCGCCCCGAGTGTACCACTACTACGACATCTACGCGGGATGCGGCTCGAATGATAGCGTAGGATGCCAGGGTAGCCCGCTCGTGTTCTTGGATGCCATAACGGACGCGGGGATACCCTACGATGCCCACTGTATCGAGCTTGGCGGAGAGAACGCTAACTTGCTCAAAAGCCGAGTTGCCCCGACGATCTACGTTCACGCGGGCGATAACGCGCAAGTCCTCCCCGGCCTACTGGGTACACTCAGGGGCGAGTGGAACTATGGGACCATCTACGCAGACCCGAACGACCTCCCGCCCTTTGACCTGCTGGCAGAGGCAAGCAATAACCCCAACGCCCAGCGTATCGACATGTTAGTCTACCTATCGGCCACCAACTACAAGCGAGTGCGCAAAGTCTGGGGCCGCGATTATCTCACGGACGCGCTAGCCAAGATCAACAAAAAGGTGTGGCTCGTGTCCGCTCCCGTGGGCCGCTCTCAATGGGCGTTCCTATTCGGGACCAACTATGAAAAGTACAGCGACTACAGGGCCATCCAGTTCTATCGTGTGGACAGCCCCGAGGGCGCTGCTGTTTTGGAGCGATTGACCTACACGACCGACGAGAGAGGGGAGGGTAAGCAGCCGTCTTTTTTTACCGGACCTACGCCGAATACCTCCAGCTCCCCGAGTTCAAGGCCGTGAGAGCACAAGTAATGACGAGGGCCGGCGGGCGGTGTGAGCGGTGCAAGGCGGCCAAAGCGACGGAGCCGCACCACCTACGCTATCCCAAGTGGGGCACGATAGACGTACCAGAAAACATGATCGCTGTTTGTCACGAGTGCCATTGTGTACTGCACAACAAGGAGAGCTAACGTGGATATTCAGTTGATCCGCACCGACGGCGGGACACAGCCGCGGGCAGAGATAAGCAATGAGGTGGTACAGGACTACGCCCAGGACATGCTACAGGGCGCCAAGTTCCCCGCCGTCGTGGTGTTCTATGACGGGGCAGCCTACTGGTTGGCCGACGGCTTTCACCGAGTAGCAGCCGCCAAGGTCGCACGCTTGGCAGAGATTGACGCCGATGTACGACAAGGATCGCTCGAAGATGCCAAGTGGTACAGCTACAGCGTGAACCAGAGCCACGGGCTGAGACGGACGAATGCCGATAAGCAACGCGCGGTAGAGGCCGCGCTAGCGCATCCCTACGCCGCCAAGAATAGCGGAGAACAGATCGCCAGGCATTGCGGGGTAAGCCCAATGACGGTATCCCGCTATCGTAACTCTAACAATGTTAGAGATACCAGCACGGAGCGGGTAGCCACGCGCAATGGCGCAACCTACACCATGAACACGGGGAATATCGGCCAACGCGCTAGGCCGCCCCAGCTCCAGTCTTTGCCCCTTGATGATGAACCGGGAGATGAGCAGCTAGAGGATGACGAGCCTAACGAGTGGGACGAGATGGCGCGAACTGCCCAAGTATCCACACAGGCGCAAGCACCCAAGGGCAAGCCGACATTCAATCGGACCAACGACAACATCGAATGGGCGTGGTGGTCGTGGAACCCGGTAACGGGGTGCAAGCACGATTGCCGCTACTGCTACGCTCGCGATATTGCCATGCGCTTTTCTGGTACATTCGAGCCACAATTCCACCCCGAGCGGCTAGAGGCCCCGGCCAACACTAGGCCGCCCGCGCTGCCCGAAGGCGCCCCAGAGGTAGACGTGATTGGCAGTACAAACGTCTTTGTGTGCTCAATGGCCGACCTCTTTGGCGAGTGGGTGCCCCAGGAGTGGATAGACGCCGTACTTGATGCGGTGCGCAGATCGCCACAATGGAATTACATCTTCTTGACCAAGAACCCCGAGCGGCTGGCGACCATCGACTGGCCCGTCAATGCTTGGGTTGGCACGACGGTTGACCGGCAAGCTAGGGTAGCAAGGGCGGAGGCCGCATTCGCCAAGGTCAACGCCGAAGTCAAGTTCGTCTCTTGCGAGCCGATGCTAGAGCCTATCCGGTTTGCATCGCCCGACCTCTTTAACTGGTTCATTATCGGCGGCCAAAGCAAGAGTACGCAATGCCCTGCATCCCAGCCCCAGTGGGAATGGGTAGAGGCGCTATTCGGACAGGCGCGGGCCGTTAACGCGATGGTGTACTTCAAGACCAACCTTGAAGCAAGGCCGCGCGAATATCCGGGAGCCTAGCATGAAAACGTGGGTCAAGCTCTACACCGAAGTTTGCACCGATCCCGACATAGGCGAGTTGACGCTAGCGCAAAAGGGCGTCTGGATGATGCTGCTGGCGTTGGCCGGACAGATCGACGCCAGAGACGAGAACGACCAAGAGACGGGAGAGCTTGACACTATCGGGCGCGTGGCTTGGGGCATCCGCTGCACCACGGCAGAGCTGGCCGATGCGCTGGCCGCCTTCGCGGATAAGGGCATGGTAGAGGAGCGCGACGGTATCTTGTGGCTACCGAACTATGGCAAGCGCCAGAGACGCGCACCGACGGATAGGCATACCGCCGTGGCGGAGCGCGTCAAGAGGCACAGAGAGCGCAAAGCTACCGCAAGTAACGAGGTTGTAACGACGTTACAGCCCGCATGTAACGAGGATGTAACGAGCCTAGAGTCAGAGTCAGATACAGAGTCATATACAGATACAGAGATAGGCGCTATCGCGCCTGTGGCTACGCCACCGCCCGCGGCGCCCGAACCCGAAAAGGTGAAACGGGTGGACATGCGGAGCGATCCCCGGAGCAAGCACCCGGCTATCCAGTGTATCCGGGGGCTCAACAAGAACCACTATCCGCCTATCGAGATATACGACGAGGCTATCAGCGTCCTTGGCGATAAGCCAAACGGTCCGAGACTGTCAGATTGTCGCAAAGAGTGGGTGAAGCGCGGGCACAATCCGGCTGGGTGGGGCTGGCTCGACTGGTACAGAGACGGTATTCCCTCGCGCGGCAACGGCCACGGCCCACCGCGCGCGTCCCCTCAAGCCAACGACGCCTGGGCCAATGCCGACGTAGCCGCCATTATCGAGTCGAACGCCATAAAGGAGCGCCATGTATAGCAACAACACGCAGAAAGCCACGCCGAACCCTGTGGCCGCCGCGGCCCTGGCCTGGAGCGTTGAGCACATTCGCACCTGTGGCTGCGGCGGCTATGGCTATGTGCGGGTGGACTTCCCCGTCAGCCACAAGCTATTCGGCGCCGCGATCCCGTGCATTTGCCGACGCGACGCCATCGCCAAGGCCAACGCCGAACGGCTGCGCGCCGCTAGCGGCCTGGGCGCCGTCGAGCTAGACAGATGGACGTTTCAGTCATTCGATCCCATGGCCAGCCGCACCAACGGCGCCAGCAAGACGGACACCTACAAGGCGATGCGTAGTATCTTTGACGAGTGCCAAGCCTACGCCGACGATCCTCGTGGCTGGCTCATTCTGCAAGGTGGCGTGGGCACGGGCAAGACGCACCTGGCCTTTGCCATCGCCGGGGCCGTGCTAGCGCAAGGCCACAGCGTCTATGCGCACACCACGCCGGACCTGCTGGACGAACTGCGCAAGGGCTACAACGATGATAGCTACGATGCCCGGATGGATGACCTGTGCAACGTGGGCCTGCTGGTGTTAGATGACCTGGGCACGGAGCGCTCCACAGAATGGGCGGCACAAGCGCTGTTTCAGGTGATAAACCATCGGTACAGTAAGCGCTTGCCGCTAGTGGTAACGACCAACCTAAAGCTAGAGGATGCGCGCCAGATGGATGCTCGCATGGCGTCAAGGCTGCTGGAAGGGGCCAACCTAGAGGACGGCTGGACTAGGCTGCTGACGATGCCGTGCGCAGACTTTCGGAGGAAAGCCGCATGACCACCTACAGCAAGCCCGTGATCCACGGTAAAGACGCCGCCGACATCAAGCGGCTAGGCATAGGCGAGGGGCACAGGCGTCGCACAGGCCACCGCGGCGCGCCTCGCAAGGTGGACGCCAACCAGCCGGCGATCGTGGCAGAGCTGCGCCAGGCGGGGTGCAGCGTTACGGACACGCACACGCTAGGCGCGGGGTTCCCCGACTTGGTTGTGGGCCGCATGGGTGCGACGTGGCTCTTCGAGGTGAAGGTACCCGGTGGCACACTCACCGATGATGAACGGACGTGGTTCGACGAATGGCGTGGGCAAGCGGCCATCATCTACAGCGCAGAGGACGCGCTGAGGATTATGGGGGTGATAGCATGAGCGACACCGGACGCCCCGACGCCAACGGGCTACTAGGCAACTGCGATTGCATGACGCTGTGGACCATCCGCGCCGCACAGGCTGCGGGGCTAGAGCACGAGGTGCTCTGCGCTATCATGTCAGAGGCACAGGGGCTGGCGGAGGCGGGGATGGGGCCAACGAATACAAAGCGCGAGATGAAAAGCGGATGGCCTGGCGTGATATTCAGCCTCCATTCCCCGCAGGCTAGCGGCGCGGCCTGGGTGCTGTATGCCGGCGGGGCCGAGTACCAGGGGGTCCCTGTGGCCTTTTCGCCTACGGGGTGGGAGCGATGAAAGTCCTCTTCTCCATCCTTGCCGTGCTGCTGTTCTTGGCCGGCTGCGCGTTCGTGTTGGAAGGCAACATGGCGGCGGTGATACCATGACGCTCTCCGTTACCGAGCAGACCATCCGCGATCTAGCCGAGATACGCGCCGCCTCGCCAGAGGACAAAGCCGCCGTCACCGCGTTTGTGCTGCGAGTCTGCGAGATAGCGGACCAGCGCATCAACGTGGGCTGTGGCGGTGGCTACACCGGCAAGCTGTACTGCATCGACTGCCCGGACTATCCGCACGGCTGCGCCAGTGCCGCGACGCCGGAGCGCATGGCGTCCTTTGAGCAGCACATCGCGGAGCTGCGCCGTCGCAACGTGAGACACGCAAGGCAGAACCAGAGGATTGAGCACAGACGCGCTACGAATGACGGAGCGATGAATGAGATGAGGAGGACGATAGGATGAGCGACGACGAATTGTCCGCAATCGAGAGCCAAATCGTCAAAGTGATTCTGGAGAATCGCCAGTTGCGCGCCCAGAACGCCGAACTACACCGGCGGCTCGTGGCACAGATAGCGCAGAATGGGCAGCTCATTCGCCAGGGCCGCAAGCTGGACGGGGAGACGCCGCAGTACGTGACGGCGGAGAATGGGCCGGATGTGTGCAACAAGTGCGGGGTAGAGTTGTCTTTCGGTGAGGGCGTCTATTGTGAGCGATGCTATGCCGAGGGACTGGCGTTATATTCGTAGCCCACGCCCAGGAGGGCGACACGGGGCACCAACCCCGCCCCGGCGGCGCTGAAAGCGGTGAACTTACTAGCACAGAGAGAACACCTGGAGCGCTCGGCCTAGGGCGCTCTCGTTCAGACAAACCGCACAGGGCCGCCGGGGAAAATAGAAGGGAGTAGCATGGAAGAACTAGGCGACACGCGACAGACATACGAAGGGAAGTGGCAAGGCTACCCGCCGGGCACGGCGCTACCCGAGGCCATCGTCCATTACATGGCCAAGCACCACAAGGAGCCGCGCTACTGGGCCACGGTGCCCAACCTGCTGCTACTGGGGCCGATAGAGGAACCTACTCGGGAGGTAACGCCATGACATGGTACTTGTGGATCGCCACCATATTCGGCGGCTCGCTGCTGGCCTACGCGGTGCTGTATCCGTTTCTGAACATCTTGGGTATCTGGTCGCGCATCGAGGAGCGGCGGCTGAGCGTGCCGCCAAAGAATCAGTGAAAGGGGAGACATGAGAACTCGAATCGTTTTGTTGGCCTTGGCCCTCGTCTTACTCGCCACGTCGGCGGCCCACGCCGACACGTCGTTCATGCCCGTGGCCCAGGAGACGGGCGGCATGGTGATCCGCGCCCATGTCGCGTGGCAGGACTGGCGCCCCTTCGACGCTACGCTATCCGGCTACTGCGTGGCCGCCTATGACGAGGATGGGGCGCTGCTGGGCATGGCGGAGACCGACGGCGAAGGTGACGCTATCTTTGACGTGGATCCACACAGCGTCATCACGTTGCGGCTATCCGGCGACGGCATCACGCCCATGCAGGTGACGGTGCTCCAAGGCGCCGGGCCGTTGGCGGTGTCATTTTGGATGCGCACCGCATACAGCCCTGGCGAGCCGCTAGTCGCCTCGTCATGGCCTATGCTGGGCGCGTCGCTAGCCCAGCG
>JBAZMT010000039.1:0-7151 GCA_041649615.1 Parcubacteria group bacterium | reverse complement strand
TCACGACAGCGGAAAGAGACGCCTTCGGTCGCTTCACATGCCCAACGTAAGCCATCGTCAAACCTCCTCAAGAGTGAATGTCACAGGTTCCCAGAGCCACTTGTCTTTCGTCAGCATCCGCACCCGGCTGAATGGCCGGAACTTCACGGTGTAGGTCGTCGTCGTCGAATCCTCTTCCTCGATGATGAGAGACAGCGGTACACTGACCCCGGCTACGTACAGCGCCAGAAGTGCGTCCAAAGCATCCTGACCGACTGCGCCCGTGTTGTAGGAGATCGTGAACCGCGTCTTCGTGGCGATGTTGTCAATGACGAGCGCGCCGTTCGCTACCCGCCCCTCACGGTTGATCTCGAATCCCTCCCAGGCGATCGTGAAACCGTCCGAGACGAACAGCGACTCCGCACCCGACAGCCCCAGCCAGAATCTCCCCGCGCTCGCCATTACACAGCCTCCAAGCCCAGCCGAACCTTCTCCCGCTGCACAAGCGGCAAGGCGATCCGCCCGAACGTCTTGCCATCCACCTGCAGGATCATCGGGCGATCGGATACAACACCCAGCTCATCCATCGCGTCGTAGACGCCCGCGTGAACAGCTTCCCCGAGTAGGCCGTAGTCGATCGTGCCGAGAGCCGCAAGCTGGTCCGGCGTGAACACCGCCTCCCCGCCGTGGACGATTGCCGGGACTGGTTCACCGAGTGCGCCCGCGACCATGCCGCCCTTGTCGAATGGGATAGCAGACTCGAACGTCGCCATGCCAGCCGCCGCTACTCCCGCCGCCGCCGCCGCCGCCGCTTCCTTGGCTGCCTGCACGGGGTTCAAGAGAAGCGCGTTGATGATCGCCAACGCAGCATGCTCCGCCGCGTAGCCGAGTAGCGTCCGCGCAATCCCCGTCAGAACGGTATGTACGAGGTCGCCAACGAGCTTGCCAATCGTGACCTTCTGTTCCTCATATGCCTTCTGTTCATCGTCGAGGGCACCTTCGCGTTCCTTCTCGTACTGCTTCATCGTGTCGGTGTACTCGCCCCATACTTGCGACGAGTCGCGGGCGTACTGCGCTTGGGTGATCTTCCCGTCTGCCAGCTTGTCCTTGAGATCCTGTAGATCCTTCTCTCGCGCCTTGGACGCTGCGCTCGCGGCCTCTTCAAAGTCGGTATTGATCTTCTCTAGCGTGGAAGCGTGCTCGTCGGCAAGCTGTTGATTAGTCTCGGACATCGTCAGGAGTCCTTCACCGAATGTCGTGATCGCACTCGTCATGTTGCCCGCAAGAGTCGTCAAGAACTCCTCGGCGGTGACTTTGGCCTGCTTGCTAAGATCGTCGAGAGCCTGTCTGATAGTATTAGTTCCCGCAGTAGTTTTGTCTTCGGCGAAAGTAATCCCGTCGAATAGTGAGATCATCCGCGCAAGCGTCGGCTGTTCCTGCCCTGTCGTGGCGAAGAAGAGTTCCTGTTCAGCCCGCGCCTTGTTTACGATTGCGGCGAGATCCTTGTACGCCTCCGCGTATTGATCTGTCCCCGCTGTGAACTTCTGTAGCTCGATGTACTGTAGCGCGAACTCGTTGGTCAAATCGACTAGGCTGATCGTCAGGATATCCGCTAATGACTGCAGCTCAATCGCGAAGTCGTTCGCGTCTTTGAGCATCTGTGCCCATTGCTCGCTCGTCAACATCCGCAACAGCCGGGAGTGGTAGTCTACTTTGGTGTAGTAGTCGAGGAGGGCTTTGTTGGCTTCCCCTGTAGCCACAGATACGTCATCGACAGTTCCCGCCACAGCTTCGCTCGTCTCGGTTGCGGCATCTTCCGTCTTCTGTAGGATCTGTCGAGTGACCTCGGCCGTCGTCTCTAGGCGTTGGAGCTGGGCGTCGACGAAAGCCTGCATCGCGGGATCGAGCTTGCCGATCTCTTCAATGATCCCGGTGATGAGTCCTTTCCACAGTCCTTCGGCCTGCTCTAGATTCTCCGCTTGAATCACTTGGCGGTATGCCTCGTCGATCTTCTCGACGAGTAGCCCGTACTGATCGGCAGCGATCCCCGCTTGATCCGCGGCAGCCTTGAGGTCAGCGACGAGGTCGCCCCAACTCATAGCGATCAAGTCGTGCCAGTGCCGTTCTAGCTCGCTCGTCTTGTCGTTGAACTTGTCGAGATGATATCCAAGATCCTCAAGCTGTTTGTCAGTATCGCCAATGCTCTGCTGGAATAGGGCGAAGGCCCCGATAAATACTGCAAGCCCAGCCACAATTGGCATGCCGAGGAAAGTCGTAACCGCGCCAAATAGCAGATTGACTGCAGTTGTGATCTTCCCGATCGCGGTGATTACTCCACCAATTGCGATTAGCAAAGGCCCGCTAGCTGCTAGTAGCCCAACGACAATCATCACGTGCCGTCTAGCTTCCGGGGAAAGTTCCTGGAACCACTCCACGACTTCCTTGATCTTCTCCGCGAACGCTCGGATCGCTGGGATCACCGTGTTTTGGATCAGCGGCACGACAGTATTTTGGATCAGCGGCGCGAACTCGATCCCGAGTTGATTCTTCGCTGCTTTTATCTGCTCCGTAACCGAGTCCCAGGCGTTGTCGAAGTCCGCTGCCGCTTTGATCCCTTCGTCGCCGATGACGACGCCGAGTTCGTTGGCCTCTTCGCGTAGACGGTTGATCTCGTCACCGCCAGCGGCAATGATCGGAGCGATCTCCTTCCAGCCGAGCCCAAGCGTCTTCGATGCTACCGAGTTGCGTTCTAGCACGTCGGGAATCGTCGATAGCCGCTCAAGGAGCAAGTTGAACGCCGCTTCCGGGCTCTTGCCCTTGATGTCGTCGAACGTCAAGCCGAGCTTCTGTAGTGCCTCCGCGCCTTCGCCGGTGTCGTTCTCGAGCTCAGCCATGCGGCGGCTCAGTCCGTAGATAGCGGAGACGACAGCATCCGCGCTCGTCCCGCAGAGCGTTGCGATGTAACGCCACTCTTGCAGCGACTTCGTGGAGATGCCTGTCTGTGCGCTCTGTGTTAGTAGGTTATCAGCGAACTTGCCGACGTTGACCGTGAGCGCGGTGATGGCGGTGGTCGCGGCGATGATCGGCCCGGACACGTACAGACTGAGAGTCTTCCCGGTATTCGATACCTGGGTGCCAAGCTCCTTGGTCTTCGCGGCGAATTGCTCGACGCCCTTCTTCGCGCCGTCTAGGGCCTTGGTAAGCCCAGCCATGTCCCCGAGGATGCCTACGGATAGCGTCCCGATCTGGCTCATTGCGGCCCCTTCACGATGCGCTTGCGAATCTCGGGGTTGCGGTAGAACGCGGCACGATCGGGCGTCTCGTCAGCGGAAGAGACAATCAACGGTTTCTCACGGGGCATCCCCTTCTTGGAGTGCGCCGCCGCCCACTGTCCGATCATCACCCGCGCCTTGTGCATCTCTCGTTCCTCCGCGTAGCCTAGATACATGAACCAGTTCTCCAACGGCTGGCAGTCGAGCCAGTAATCCGGCGTCGTCCCTGCATACGCCATCGCCAGGTTCGCTAGGATTCGGCCAAGCTCAATTCGGGAGACTTGGCCGTTTCCGCGTTTCCCTGGCTCTCCTCGTACTCCGTGGCCTTCTGTGCAGCAGGATTCATCACCCACGAGCAGAAGTCGAGTAGGCCCTGGATCGAGGCGTTCTCTAGCAGCCATTCCGCCGTGATCGCTGGGTCACTCCGCGTCGTCACACGGGCGACAAGCTCGACCATTGCGGTGATCTGCTCGGTGGTCGAGAACTTCCCGCTGTCCATATCGTCCTTGAATCGGGCAATGTCGAACAGCACGCGGGCGGGGATGAACCCGATGTCCACTACCCGCCCGCCGATGCGTGCTTGCCGTTTCTCGGGGGCTACCGCGTCGAAGTCCACGAGCTTCGGCTGTGTCATTCGTGTACCTCCTCATCTCGCCATTGCGAGTTCTGAACAGAGCTTGTCTGACTTCACAAGATTGCACCGCTTGCATGCAATCGCTAGATTCGCGGCCTCGTGTTTACCGCCACGCGCCAAAGGAACGATGTGATCTACATGCCTATTCCCGATCCCCGGATGCGCTCCGCAGAGGTAGCACGTAACCGTCTCCGCCATTCTAGCCTCACGGTAGATCATGGCGACGGCTTCCCGATCAGTCGGAACTTCGGCCCCACGGACACGAGCGCGACGGGCGGCAGACCAGTGGAGGACTTTGCCAGGATGCGCAGCGCGATATTGCTTGTTCTGCTCAAGGATCTCGTCGCGCTTGGCTTCATAGCGAGCATGAGAACGAGCGATGATCGTCTCCTGATTCCTTTCATAATGAGAGCGCTGAGCGGCTTTGTATTCCTCTGGGTGCTCTCTCTTCCACCGCTCGTTGTTCGCTCTTGTCCTCTCGTAGTTCTGCGCGTAGTGGGCTCGCGATCTGGACTTGGCCGACTGTTCGTGATCCGCGTACCACGATGCTTTGTACTCCGCAAGATGCTCGCGCTTCGTCGCAGTCCATTGCGCCCTGTAGTCCTGCATCCTCTCTTTCGAGGATGGGTTGAGAGCACGATGTACCGTCGAATCATGCCGACCGACCGCAATGCCGATCTTCCGATACGACATCCCGTCAGCCCGCATCTTCTCCGCTCTCTCAACCCACGCCGCGTTCATTATACTAGTTACGACGCATGTTGTTCATCATATATTTCAAATAGTTGCTCGCCTGCCGTCAGTGTCGTGTCGGGTACGCCGGTCATCGAGATCGGGCAGAGCATCGGATCGTCGGCGTCGTCAGACGGGAAGTTGAGCGTGATCCCCGTTTCCGGCGTTGCCGAGAAGACCGTGATGCGGAAGATCTTCCCGGCGCTGTCCGTGTTCGTGAACCGGCAGACGCGGGCGGTGAACTCGGTGAGCCCGCCGCCCTTGAGGGTTCGGCTGGCAAGCGGCGTGTAGGTGTAGTTGACGTAGACGGTCCCGCCCGTCACGATCGCGCCACGGGTGATCGTGATGGTGTCGCCTTCAACCTCGTTGACGAGCACCTCGGAAACCGTGATCGTGTCCGCCGTAACAGCCGTGACCGTCTTCACTCCGTTGTTGGCGGTTTCGGTGAATCCCGTCACGTAGATGTGGTCGCCGACGGCTGGCTGCACGTCCCACGCGCCTGCGCTGAGGAAGTAGGCCGTCGTTCCGGTGACCGCGCAGAGTGCCGTCGCACCTTCGATCACGGTCGGATAGGCGCGGGCGATCGTCGTGTAGCCGTCCGCGTTGACGTTGATGACGTAGTCGCAATCGCGGACGTAGGTCGTACCGCCGCCGGATACGCTCGTAGCGGAGATCGTAGCGACTTCCGTACCCGCGCCGTTGCGGTACGTCAGGATGTTCTCTGTCGTTCCGGTGAGGACGTGTTCCTCGTTCGTCACGGCAACCGGCGCGGCAGCGACCGTCGCGTGCGTCAGGACGCCGGAGTAGAACGATGAAAGCTTCTCTAGGTTGATCTCCATGAGGTCGGCAGAGATCCCGCACTCCTCGTTTCGGATCGCCTCCATGATCGCGCCTGCGTTGTCCGACTTGACCGTCACCTTGTCGAAGCGGTACTCCCACACGCCGTTGCGGATCGCCCCGATATCCACGAGCGCCCCGACGGTGGCCCCCATCTCGAACTTCGCCGATCCAAACCGGATCGCATTCTCTACCTGCACACTCGTCTGAGCCATGGTCAGACCTCCCTGTATGTGAGCTTGAAGTCCACGGGCACCGTGTAGCGCCCTGTCTCTGGATCTCGTAAGTCGAGATCGTTTACTTGACTACAATAGACGATCCGCAATCCGGCAGCGGTGCCTTTCCTGCGCCCCGCGGCGACCGTTAGTGCCTGCGCGACCGCCCGTGCGCCCGTCGCCGTCGTATCCCAGCACGTGACCTGGATGCGCACCGTAGCGAAGGGGATCTCATCCGGGCGGAAGCGGCTGACCCGCGCGTAGGTGCAGGCGGGCAGCGTTGGCGTCTGCGGCAACAGCATCGGATAGAAGCGCGTGCCAATCAACGCGGCCAACGTCGGGTCCGCTATCGCCCAAGCTCGCAGTGCGCTCTCAGGTTCCATTATCCTCCCGCGCTCTTCACGACTTGCTCTAGGGCTTTCTTGAACGTGTCAGTGACCGCCTGGTGGTTTTCATCCATCGCGGGGCGCATGTAGGGCGAGAAGCCGTGCGCGTGTTCGTAGGGTAGAAACTCCTGCGCCACAGCGTAGACCACATTCGTTGCCACGTAAGCCGTCGCCTGCCCATCTCTGCCAAGCTCCTCCTTCAGGCTGTCCGAGGACTGTTGTACGAGACCGCCCTGCGTCTGAGTGACCGGGCCGGAGGTGCCGCCCGGATCGGTGCCGACTCCCGGCGTGATCGAGCGCGCGAGGTTGCCGGTCAGTCGAGGTGCCCGCCGCTTGGCGTCATTCGACACGACGAACGCGGATGCCAGTAGCGAAGCCGCGACCGCCTTCTCGGTATCGACCTTGAGGGCGTCGAGCTTCTTCAGGATCTCGGGGAGCCCCGTCACCTTGAGGCGGAAACTAGCAGCTTCGGCCATTACGTCACCTTCCGGGAGAGAATCCGCGTCTTCTGTGCGTGGCTGTCGTTCTGCACAAGCAGGATTTCATAGGCCACGCCGTCAATCAGCGCCTGCATCTTCTCGGTGATCGTCGGATAGTAGCCGCTCAGCGCGATCGTCCAGTTGGAGACGACGTAGGTCTCGTCAGACCGCTTGACCTCTTGACCGCCCGTCGGCCCCTGCGAACAGGCGAGGCCAACGTGCCCGGCATAGTCCGCCCAACTGGTAGTGACCTCGCCAGTCACCGGATCTATCGTCTCCGTCGGCATCTGAATCGTGACCGTCTCGGGAAAGAAGTCCCGCAGCCGCGTCATCATGTCGCCGTGGAAGATCGGCCTAGTCATTACTCCTCATCACGTAGCGCCTCAGCTAGAACTTGCTCCCGTTCCGAGAACGGCCCGAGCGCCATCTCCGCAATGTCGAACCCAGCATCTCCCGTAGCCGCTGCAAGATCCGCCTGCTCCCGTAGCGTTTTCGCGTGAGCGCGGAGAGCAGCCGCCACAGCAGGACCATTCGTTGAAATATCAAGTAGCGTCACCGCCTTCGTCACCATCGCCTCATTCGAGGCCCAGGTGTCTAGGGCGTCCGCAGCAGCGTAG
>JBAZMT010000038.1:0-7214 GCA_041649615.1 Parcubacteria group bacterium | reverse complement strand
CGACGAGTGCCAGCGAAGACGCTTGCCAGGCGGCAGAGGATGCGGTACGTGCCCAGGAAGAAGCCTTCCGGGCAATGTTCGATACGCCTATCGTCCGGGCTCTCCGTAGCGGTGACTTCACTGGGGCAGCGAACGAGATCCAGGGGCTCTCTGACCGATTCCATGAACTAGCCGCCGAAGCTGCACCACTGGGCATCTCGGCCACGGATCTAATCTCGATGATCCAGGGTGCGAAGAGTGGGCTAGAATCGGCCATTGATGGGCTCATCTCGATCAATGCCAAGTACCCAGAGATGGTCCGTGCTCTTGAGGTGGCAAAGAAAAAGGTCCAGGATGTCTTTGTCGGCTCGGGATCGGAGTTGCAGAAAGCCGCGTCGGCGCTTGCGTGGGAAGATGTGGCTGATGCGCCTGGCGAGGCGGCTGAGAAGCTACGGGCCTTTGCGCAGGAAGACCTCGCGGCTGCATCTAAACGGGCCGAGGAACTATCCACTGCCCTCACCGAACAGATCACGCTCTACAAGCAGTTTGGATACGACACCGTTGAACTTGCCTTCGCACTAGAAGAGTTCAAGGCTGGGCTTGAGGGAATCAGCCCGCTTCTCGCGGACATGCGCTATGCCATGGCGCAGTACGTTGATGAGGTCAATGCCCTCATCGCTGAACTCATGCCTGGACGATTTGGGCAGTTCCTGGCGAAGTTGATCTCTCTCGCCGGGAAGGTAGCTGGCGCGAAGTGGGGCGGCCCCCAACTTGCTGAAGGCGGAATCACCATCGGCCAGACGCTGGCGATGGTCGGAGAAAGCGGCCCGGAGGCGATCATCCCCCTCGATCAACTCCCGTCGCTGGCACAGCAGATGGGCTGGGCTCCGGGCGGCTTCTCCACGGGCACGAATCTCTTCTCTAACGCTGGCTGGGCCAGTGGATCGACATACGGCGTCACCGATACCTTCGGCAATGTAGGGGATGTCTCTAGCGTTGTCAGCGAGGCCAACGCCCTTGCCAGCGCAATCAGCGCAGCGGTCTCGTCTCTGATTGCAGCGATCCGCTCGGCGCGGCAAGCGATCCTGTCTGAGACTGGCGCAACGGCAACCGGTGCTCTCCCAAGCGACTTTGCGGCGGCACTCGCCACGATGAATCAAGGCCCGTTTGCCAACGTAGACACGAACGTTGTTGCAGCCCAGGCCGAAGAGATTACCCGCGCCAACCAGGAATACCTGACAAGCGTTCGTGGCTTCACTGACATCATCAATCGGATGCAGAACGATCCGTTTGCTCTTGTTGGGCAGAACGTTGTTGCCGATCAAGCCGCCGCAATGGGTATCGAGCCTGGCTTCCCGCAAGGGCGATCAGTTGAGGCGGAAGTTGCGGCGCAAATGGCAAGGTGGGAGCCGTTCACCCCTGAGACGGCCCCCGGCATTGACACTGCCGCCCTTGGCTCTTGCATCAGTAAGGCGATTACGGATGCCTTCGCTGGCGTCCAGTTCAACTTGGAGATGCCAGACGAGACGAAGGCCCCTGTTGATCGTCCCGAGGCCCCGAGCGTTGGCGAAGCCCTCAAGACCATGTGGTCTGGACTCAAGGGGATGTTCACCAAGGGCGGGTTCACTGAAGGAGCGCAGACTCTACTCAGGGGAATCGGACAGTTCTCAGAGTCGGGTGGACTTGGCGCTCTCACAGCGTTTGTCAGTGCGATAAAGTTCGTCACAGACCTTCTCATCAATAACTGGAAACAGGTCATGTCTGATCTGCGCGAGTCGTTTGATAAGACCGTGCAGACGATTGGATCTGCGCTTGGCAAAGTCTACCAGTATCTGCGGGCGCTGCCGGACATCTTCGCTCGTCTGGTTTCTGTTTCGGGACAGCTCGTGGCGAAGTTCACAAGTCTCGTCCAGAACACGGAGGTTTATTCGCGCCTACAGAGTGCGCTCCAGAGCATCACCTCAAAGATATTCGATGCCTTGCTCGGATTCCTGTGGCCCATTGTCTACGTCCTTGAGAAACTGCTGGGCACAACGGAAGAGGTGAATGACTCATTCAGTAGCCTCAATGTTCCGAGTGGCTACAAGGTCACTCGTGCTGAGTGGAAAGCGGCCACACCGGGAGAGCCGGGAGTCTCGAAAGACAGCACTGGCGAATATCCTGCCTGGCTACAGAAGATCATCGACAAGTTCTCTGATGCCATTGATGCTGTTATCAAGCCATTCAAGGAATTCTTTGCTCTCCTTGGAGACATCTGGCAGGCACTCGCGCCTGCGATCCTTGAGGGCGTGCTTCCTGCGCTGAAGAAGTTCGGAGAGGGCCTGCTCTCTCTCGCTACCGAGATCAAGGACAATCTTCTGCCGTTGCTGGAAAAGCATCTGCCTGGAATCCTTGAAGGCTCGCTCAACTTCATCTTCGGCTACATCACGGGAATTGCCACCTTCTTCGTCAAGATCCTCGAAGAGACGATTGCGAACCTAGAGCCGTTCGCTCAGGAACTCGGGAAGATCGGGGACCAGTTCCCTGCCTTGTTCTCGGCGGTTGCCGCTGGCCTAGACAAGCCACTGAACGAACTGATTGTCACCATCACTGGGTTTGCAGAGCGGATCAATAGCGATCTCATTCCGGCGCTGCTTGACAAGTTGCCGACTGCGGTAGAGGGTATTGCCGACCTCATCTTCGGTTACTACGAAGGGATCGGCGAGGTCGCGCTCAGTCTGACGCAACAGCTACTGCCGAGCCTGACAGACTTTGCCGTGTCGCTTGGCGGTATTGGCGATCAGTTGCAGGGACTCGGCGCTTCCTTTGCCGAAGCATTCGGTCCAGTCCTTGAGACAATTGTTGTCGGCCTGACCGGATTCTCTGACTGGATCTCGGGAACGTTCTTGCCGGATTTGCAGGAGTTCTTCGGCGGCTTCTCTGAGTGGTGGGCGAGCGAAGGTGCGGCATTCTTCCAAAGTGAAGTCTTCAGCAAGATCGCCGAACTAGGCCAGGTCGTCTATGACTGGCTGAAGGACTTCGTTGGCTTTATCCGTGACGAGATCGCGCCCTGGGCTACGTCCGATCTGTGGTCGGCATTCGAGGGCGTTCTTGACCGGGTAATTGAGGCGTTCCAAGGGATCTGGCAGACCATCAAGGACAACTGGGGGCCAATCTCGGAATGGCTCATTGCCCAGATTGAAAAGTGGGGCGAAAGGCTCGTTGGCACAGCAGAGAAAGCTGAAGTGCTTGGGCTGGCTGCAATCGGAGAGTTCTGGCAGGCACAGCATACGCTCTGGGAGTCTGAGTCTATCAGCTTGTGGGACAAGCTGAAGATATCGTTCGGGATTGGACTCCAACAGGTGCTTGACGTTCTTGGTCCGCACCTTACCAAGCTTGGAGAGGCATTCGGAGAATTGCTTGTAGCCCTCCAACCAGTGTGGGAGATCCTTGGCGGGGCGCTGCTGATTGCCCTGAAAGGACTCACGGTTGTTATTGACATCATCACCGGAGCCTTCAAAGTACTCAAGACGATCATCGACATCATTCTGTGGCCGTTCAAGTTGATTGGCGGAGTCCTCAAGTGGCTATTCGGTGGCGGAGATACAGAAGACGAGATCGAAGTCGATGCCTCATCGTCTGCGACAAAGACCAATACGGCAACCGCGGCATCTTCTAGCGCCTCAACTAGCACTTCCCCGAGCAAGTCTACTGGCACGGCGGCAACGCCTACGGCCACTACCGGAGCTTGGAGCGCCGCGAAGTATTACACGGGCAAGTGGTCTGGCAGCACCGTCTATCAAATGCTTTCTGAGATGGGGGTTGGCGCTAGCCTTGCCAATTCCATAGCTGGGGCGTGGGCCGGGACTGGGCTGTCCGAGATGACCTTTGTCGGCATTCTTGGCTCACTCTACAACACTGGCAAGTTCACTAAGGCGGCGCTCAAGTCTGCTCTCTCTTCTGGGAAATCTGGCAGCTACTCTTGGGAAGGATTCACTGTCCCTGGCCTGAAGAAAGGCGGGTTTACTCTTTCTGAGGGCCTGGCCTATCTCCACAAGCATGAGTATGTCCTTCCTGCGAAGACGGCGAGCCTTGCTGCGGCGGGTGTCGGCGGGATCACGCTAGAGAGCTATGTGATGCTCGATGGGCGCGTAGCGGCCAAGGCTGTTAACAAGGTCAATGCGGCGAGAGAGAACCGTGCTACGGGTGGTCCGGGTGGGAGACGCTGGCAATGAGGACCATTACTGGCGGCACCACTCGCGGCAACATGGATATCGACTTCCAGGTCAAGGATGAGGCTGGGAGTTGGCAGGATCTTAGTGCCCGCGTCTTCTCGATCAACTACTCAGACGAGCTAGAGTCGGATTCCTGTTCGATCACCGTCAAGCTCAGGAACAACTACAAGCGGTGGGTGGAGACGACGAACAACTCCCTCGATCCGCTCGATACCGGAAGCTCGTACTACGTGTCAAGTTCCCCGTTACTCGGTCATTACCACGAGTGCTACCTCAAGGTATCGAAGAACTCAAGCGCGACTTGGTACACCGTGTTTGAGGGGCGCGTCGGTCCGGGGACCGTTTCGTGCTACGTAGACATCAATGGCGATGACGTGGTAGAGGTCACGCCGGTAGATGAGTCGTTCCGCTACAAGGAACACTACTGGTACGACTCTCTCACTTACACAGATGCAGACGCCGTCTCCATTTGCTCGCAGATGATGGAGGACCAGGGCTTCAAGGGCACGAAGGACTCCGTTGTAGAGATTGATGCCCCCGCCTATCACATTGACGAGTACACCACAGGAGAGACGAATCTGTGGGAGGCGATGCAGAGCCTACTTGAGCCCACGGGTTACATCTTCAGGATGACGTGGTACTCAACGGCGTTCCGGCCCTGTGTGTACGACCCAGAGAGGACGAAGACAGTAGCCGACGCTTCATTTGCCAGTGACTTCCGTTCACGCAGCATTGATGTGAACGAGCAAGACGTGAGGACGAAGGTTGTTGTCCGATACCGGGATAGGAACTACGGCACGATCTGCACCGTTCAAGCAGAGGATGAGGACGCGAGGGACAAGTACGGGATTCCTGACGGTATCGGCGGACGCATCCACAAGACGATGTGGTACGCCGCCGAGGGGACGAGTGATCGTCACTCGCTGATTGACACACAAGCCGAGGCGCAGTCGCTCGCTAGTTACATTCTGTCTGACTTGAAAGAGCCGTCACCAAACGTTGAAGTTGAGATCCCCTACATCCATCCAGGGGCAGAGGTACACGATCTCTTGGCATTCATCGGGCGGGACTACACGGTGAATGTAGGCGTTACGGCGATCTCATGGGACTGGACTGTAGAGAATCAGGTAGGGACGATGCGCGTTACTGGTACGGCGGATCGAGTGATTGGCCGATTCCAAACCTGGCTTGCGGCAGATGCTCGCAATCCCGACGTGCGGCGGCAGCTTCAGTTGGCCTACATGTCCGGGGATGGGAAGCGGCCAGACACTCCGAGCGCCCCAACGCTCAAGTCCTACTGGGGAACAGACTCAGACACCGGGCAAGAGGTGCCGATTCTTGAGGCGACGACTACGCCAGTCAAAAACTGGGATCTTGCACAGTACCGCTGGCGTTACAAGGTGCGTGGCGCGGAGAACTGGACAGAGATAACGACTGCCGAGCCGCGACTGGTGGTGAAGGGATTGCCTATTGGACAGTCAGTGGCCGTACAGGTAAGAGCGGAAGACTGGTCTGCCCTGGGAGGGTAGCATGAACAAAACGAAGACGACGCTGATTTCTAGCTGCACAATCCTCGCAGGGGAAACGACGGACATTTCTAGTTGCACCGCGATTGACCTTAGCCGAGTAGTGCAGTTTGTCATTGTCTGTGACGGAACGTTCAACGCTTCGACGAGTGACGGACTGACCGTGCATCTCTACCCGAGCGACGACAACAGCACATTCGATGATCGGTACTGGTTCAAGTATGACATCAAGCCGTGTGTTCAGATTGGGTATGACGCAGGGACGGTCGAGTGGATTCTTGGCGAGACGGTGACAGCGGCGAGTGCCGGGACAGGAACAGTAGTCGGCTGGACGATCTCTAGCGGATCGTTTGCCGGGGATGACGCTGCGGGGAATCTCTACCTCGAAGACCAGACTGGGACGATGGCGAATGACGATGCTCTGACTGGGAGCGTTGCCGGCGCGGCGACGCAAAATGGGTCAGTTGCCAACCATGCCTTCCAGCATCACTCGCAACCCATCTCTCCAATCCCTCTCTACATGAAAGCGCGGGTCACGAACAATGGGGATGAGAGCGTTACTGGGTTCACGCTTGCCGTAACCACAATGGGACTGTAATGGACCGATCGTACTGGGTGCTGTTCGACTCCGCCGTTGGCTACATCAACGAGGACGGGACGAGCGACTGGTCTGACACATCGGAGACCGATGTTGCGGGCGATTCTATTGCCCCGGCAGCGCCTACGTTTTCTGTAAGTCCAAGAGCGAATGCTGTTCTGCTGACGATCACCCCGCCGACGCTCAACTCGGATGGGTCAACGTGTGTGGACTTCAAAGAGTACGGAGTCTACTACTCGGATGCGGGCAGCATCGACATCACAGACGACACGACATACGATGGGCTCTACGTCGTCTCGGGGTCGAAGACAGAGGTAACGGCACACTCCCATCCGGCGACGGCGACGACCTACTTCATTGTTACTGCCTACGACACGTTTGGAAACCAGTCTGAGGCGTCTGGCGAGACAAGCATGACGCCGAATGCGGCGGAAGTCGTCACGACCAACTATGTTCCGAACGCCTTCTTTGCTATTGACAGCGATGGGGACAACACACCCGACAACTGGACGTTGCAGGCAGGATGGGAGAGAGTAGCAGACGCTTTCCAGGGCTCGTCCAGCATCCGTGGGCAGGGGACGGGCGTCTCGGCTATCTCGGACAAGGTTACTTTACCTTCGTCGAACAAGGGCCTGCTTGTGTCGGGCGTGGCGAAGACATCCAGTACGTCGTTCTCTCTAGCCGAGACGGGCGATGTGGCGACAACGAGTGCCCCGATTGCGTACTGCGATGCGTCGGGGAACCTTGTAGCGATTACCAGGCAGAATGGTGGCTACGACATCATCGAGTTGTGGGACGTGACGGACAAGACAGCGCCCTACAAGATCGGGTCGATTGACGAGAGCGGGTCAACCTCGCACCGCTCGAAGCCATTCCAAATCTACGGTGACTATCTGA
>JBAZMT010000037.1:0-7293 GCA_041649615.1 Parcubacteria group bacterium | reverse complement strand
CGTCGATCGCGGCACGCAACCGACACCATCGGCACGGCTCCACGGCGGGACCGCCACAGTCGCCTTCGTGCAGCCGGTCAATGCCGTGCCTTGCCTCTCTGAGCAGCTTCACCAGCCGCTCCTCGCGGGGACGACTGTTCCACACATTCACGTGCCCGCCGAGAGTCCCGCCGGGGCAAGCCGGGTCTTCGCAGCAGGCAACCTCGCCTGTGGCGTCAAAGCCAACACACACAGGTTCCTTGCCGCAGAACGGGCATGGCTTCAGTTTCTCGCTCATCTCCCCTCCAGTAGGCGCAGGGCCTCTGCGTTCCTCTCGCCCTCGGGGCGCTTGAGCCAGTCCGTATACGTCACGGCTCCTCCTCTCCCCCGACGGACTTGAGCAGCGGGCCGGGCTTGAGTACCGGCTGAGACGACCCTCGCCCTCTCGGGCTTTGCGCCACGTTAGCGCCGTCTCTTGTTCGGCCAAGGTCAGCGTGTCCATCCACGCCGCCGCTGCCATCTTCGCGCGGCTGGTCAACCACTCGCTACCCATCTGGGGTTGTTACCAGCTTGATCGTCACCCGTCGTGAGATACGCCTCACGTGGGGTCCAGCCTTGTCCGTTGCGCCGCGCTTCATCTTCATTCCGCCCTCCGCCCGTAGTATATACTATACTACCCGGTAAGTCAAGCCTCACAGCCGCCGCCCGCACTCGGGACAGAACTTTGCCTCAGTCTTCCAATCCCACGCAGCGGCCATCTTCCCCAAGGTGACGCCTCCCCGCCACTTCTCGCAGCACTCGCTGACCTCTTCCTCCACCGTCATACGAATCTTCTGTCGCCCCACGATGCCATATCCGGCACGCCCGAGAAGCTCACGTGCCTCTTCGTCTTCATTCCGCCAGACTTCCTTCCACGCCATAACTACCTCCTATCCGTTTCACTCGTCTGACACCTGACATCTTTTCAGAGTCAACCGAGCCGCCGCTCGAACCGTTCTAACTCGCTTGCTAAGATCATTCCTGGCTTCAGTTCTCCGCCATCGTATCGGGCGCGTCGAGCATGTTCATAGGCGAGCAACAGCTCAAGCGAATCTGTGCAGCGGTTCTTGTCGTTCTGACTAGCTGGTACGGTACATCCTGGTCGGTGCTTATTCCTGGCCGATCTTCCCTCATATTGGACACCGTAGGTTCTGCACTCTGGACACTGGCACCACAAGTAGTCGCAGTCGCAAGGAATGAACCCATTGTAGTCTAGGTTCGGACCTGGGTTTCCGCAGAGCATGACGCAAGTTTCTCCCGTTAATTCTTCCAATGCTGTCAGTTCCTTGATGCCTTGCTTATCAGTAGGCCAATCGTCTGGAGACGAGAGCTTTGGTTTGATCTCAACGAACATGGAGTGGCAGAGTTCTTGCTCGGGGAACCAGAAGTCTGGGAGATACCATCCTGCTTTTCCGAGGTCGTATCCTTCCTTCTCATACTCCCATTCGAGACGCAGCATGTCGAAGAAGATGGCCCATCGAGCTTCTAGCCGACTGCGGAATGACACACCGTTGTACCTTGTTTCCAAGGCTCTCATTGCGCCTCCTCGCGCAACATTGTTACTGGGCTGTAGCCTGTAGCCCCCCCTAGAGAGAGGCAAATACTACGCCCTCTCTCCTGGAGGCTGTAGCCTTTAGGGTGTAGCCGACTACAGCCCGGACCAGAACTGCGATAAGCCCTCGTTGAAAAAGGATGGGCTACGGCCAAAGCTACACCCCTATCGTCCAACGGGGCTACAGCCGAGGCTACACCCCTCCAACGCCCAAAAACCTCGCCACAGTGTTTCATTGTCTCTGCTCATCCGCTGTCGTGAGGTAGAAGGTAATGGCTCGCCCTAGCTGGCCTCTGCCGTAGACGAGTCCCCTCTTCTTGAGATCGGCCATCGGTGGATGCAAGCGGCTCTCTGGCTTGCCAGTCGCGTCGGCTAGTTGTTTGTAGGTCATAGGTCCATCCTGTTTGAGGCGACAGAGGATCTGCTCGCGGAGAGGCTTCTTCGATTCTCCGGCCATGATCGAGTCTGGATTCTCTGGGGCAATCTTCGTGTAGTCGCCACCGAACTCGAACCGGAAGCCCATCGCTGGCTCTAGCGGGCCTTCGTTTGACTTCGTGTTGCGGAGGCCCACCGTTGTGAGGCGTTGCCCTGGTTCCTGGTCGCTGTAGGCCGTCCAGATCGATCGTGGGGCCGTTGTGAAGAAGTACGATCCGAAGATGGATGAGTTCTCGGGTGCGTTCTTGGGCGGATGTGCAACACACAGGGCCGGGAGTCCGAGGTAGCGTAGGCTCTGAGTGAATTCGATTGCCGTTTGTGGAGCCATGAGATCACCGCCTGCCGCCATGCCGAGGGAATCGACTAACAGGAAATCATATCCATCCTCCCGGATTAGCTTGCGCAGTTGCGACGCCTCGCGGACAAGGGGAAGAGCACAGCGCCGATACCCCGGCGAGATGAGAGGTAATCCCAATCCGTTGTGCAGCCTCCACCATCTGCGCTTGAGGCTCATCTGCCCAGCTTCCCAGTCGAGTAAGAGGGGCCGGATCGTCCTGCGAACTTCTAGGTTGCGGAATCCAGGACACTCGCCAGCGGTGAGGAAGTACGTCAGCATGGTGCAGAGATATGACTTGCCGGTACCGGACTCTCCGAAGATGACCGTGACTTCATCGTCCAGCAAGATGGGATAGAGCAGGTATTCTGCCGGTGGTGGTTCCCCTTCGGTAAAGTCAAGAACTACGATGTCCTCGCCTTTGAGAGCGTGCTTGATCACCGCTTCGGCCAATTGTTCGAACACGTTCGACCAAAGCGTGTCTTCATCCGGCCTTCGCGTTCTCTTCGCGCAAAACTTGGCTTGCGAGTTGCGGGTCTGGGATGACGCGAAGTTCATCCTCGTGTAGGTCAAGACTTTCTCTGGACATCCAGGGAAGAAGCCAGCGATGGATAGGAGTCCGGTGATGTCTCCGCTCGATTCCACACGGATGAGATCGACGTCTGCGCGGATTCCTGGAGGGTCCCAATCTGCCCGCAGCGTCGGGCCGTCCGTCTCAATGATCGGATCGCCCATCGAAAGAACGTCAACGAGCTGTTCGGCTATCGTCATCGCTGGCGATCGTTCCTGCACCTTCTTTGCTTGAGGTTCTGCCTCCTGCGCTGACTGTACCAACTCGTTGATGTGCTCTTGTGATGTATCTGCGGCGTCGCCTTTGTCCGGCGCGTCCGGCCATGATATCCAAGAGATCGTTGCTCCCTTGAGACGTTGGGCGATTCGCTGCATGTGCTTGCGCCCTACATCGTCATTGTCAGGCCAGAGGATGATCTTGAAGCGAACGAGATGGGCGAGAACGGAAGCTGATGGAGTCGCTGAAGCACCACACGCCGTTCCGATCCCTTCCAGCGCGGCATTGCGCACGGCGTCCGCGGCCTTCTCGCCCTCACAAAGGACAACCGTCGCTCCGTCTTTCAATGCCTTGAGACGTTCCATGCCGTAGAGAGGGAGATCCGCAAGCTTCAATCCTTGGAGCCCTTTTACCCCGTTACGTTCCCACCATATCACTTTCCCATCTGGTTTGTCGATTCGCTTATGAACGGCGATGGTGTTCCCGTCTTGGTCACGAATTGCCCATGCGATCTCTGGAGATTCTTGACGTTGGTCGACGAAGAGATCCGTCATTTCAAGGCCAACGGAGCGAACGACTTTCTCTGGCGAGCATCCAGCGTAGCAGTTGAGGAGCACGCGGCCATCGTTGCCGCGACTGATCGCCAAGCTCGCATGGTTGTCATCGTGCGCTGGGCAACGTGCGACCCATTGATCTGGACCGGATAGCTTGAGATCTTTCAACAGCGCCAGGAAGGCGCGCACAGGATCGGAGTTTCCTCTTATAGCCACACTCTCGCCCCCTTCAAGTGGACGTGGCGGGCCTCAAGCGTCTTGAAGGACGCCCGAGCGGGCACGCCATCGGCCCGCCGTAGCTATTGTACCCTACGAGGCGTCCTGCGTCGCGCCGATCTTCTCTCGCCCTTCCGCTGGCGCGGTCGGATCGCCCGGCGTCACGTCGATGTACGGGTCCGGCTTGCCCATCTTCGCGTCCTCATTGGCGAGGGCATAGTCCAGCTTGTCGGCAACGTCCGGCGTCAGCGCCATCGTCTTGATCGCTCGGCGGATCAGCGTCTTGAGCGCCATCGCCTGCCACTCGTCACGCCAGGTGCCGGATGATTCCCCGTTGCGCGTCTGCTTCGACGAGCACCGCACCCGCTCGATCTCCGCAAGCCACATCCAGCATTGACGCTTGGCGACCGGATGCCCGTCGATCACGTCCCACCACGTCACGTACCCGCCGATGCACTCCTCGCGGTTGGCGTACTCGATCGTTCCGGTGAATCGTGGCGCGTGCTCGATGCGCGGCTCGGAACCTTCGATGTAATCCCAAGCATCGTCACGATGCACGAGCTTGAAGTTCAGGCCGGCAACCTTCTTCGTGCGGTAGATCATGTCGACGAGCCCGTGATAGCCGGGGATGAATGTCGCCTCCATGTCGCCGCGTTTGTTGCGGAACGGGATGATGTAGCCCATGCCCATGAGCCCAGTCGGGTCGAGGCCGAGCACCGCCGAATCCTTGACGGCGTTCTCCATCGAGGCGACGGTACACTGCAACACGTCCGGGTTACGCTGTGCGACGCGCCGCACCGTCTGTAGGAACCGCTCCACGCTTTGCTCGTCCGGCTTGAGCTGCGCGAGCGCAGGCTTCAAGCGTTGCAGGACTTCCACGAGCGTCTTCTCGCTGCCGATCACCGCTGGTCTCGTTTCCACTTCACCATCTCCTTTCGTAGAACTCCACGAGCTTTCCGCTCGGAACTTTTCTCCTGGCGAGGATACGGGCAAGACGGTGATTCGCCATTGCCTCGTCGAAGAAGCGTGCGCCCCACATGCAATCCCCGAAGTGCCCGCCGTCAATCATCGTCGTGAATCCGTACTGTGGCACTTCACCCATGGCGACACCGGACACACTGAAGAAGGTAGCGACGTGGACTCTTGCGCCGCGCACGTTGAAGTCTTCCTGCCGTAGCAAGTTGTGATCCTGCGCAGTACACGGGAACTCTCTGCGGTCATGCTTCTTCTCCACCTTATCCTCCTATCTGTTCCCGAGTCGTTCGATGATCTCGACAGCCTTCTTCGCTTCGGGCTTGTTGAGCCGCGAGTTCCATTCCTTCCTGCTCTTCGCGCCCCACGGCAGATCCAGGGCGGCAAGCTGCGCGGCGGCTTCATAGGCTTTGCGGCGCGTCGGGTAGTATCCGGCCCTACGTCCCGTCCCTAGATGCGTCAGCATCCATCCGTCGACGTCCTCGCGTAGCCCGAAGATCCCATCGCACAAGATCCAGCCTCGCGCTGTCTCCCGACGCATCCCGCCCTTCCCCGGTCCAAGCGTGAGCGCGTACTTGTACTCGCCCGGCGTTGGATTCACGCTACGCATCGCGCACCTCCACCCATTCTACCGATCCGGCTCGCGTGAGCGCCCCGATCTCCTCCAGCTCGCGGAAGACGGTCTCTTTCTCCGCCTTCTTCGTCTGTCCTTGCGGAGTGTGTGCAGAGACGAAGTTCTCAACGTCCTCTTTCCCCAGCTTTACAAGGACGTTGTAGTCATCATCTTCCATCGGACCATAGCGCATAAGCAGGTAAGGAAGCGTTGTAGCCGTCTTCAGTTTCGTGTTACCCGCTCGGCTCTTGATCACCACATGCTGGCCGCTCGGCAATGGCACGTCACCGCCCAGCGAGCGCACCGCCTCGACACACTGGCGCAGATGGTCCTCGCACAGCTGCTTGAGGAAGCGCGCCTGAACGATCGAGCGCCCGAAGGCTGACGGATCTACCAGCCGCCCATCGAAGGGCACTAGAGAGGCCCTACGCTCGCTCGTGAGCACTTCCACGGCGGCGAGCATGAGATCACGGCGACCCGGGCAGGCGGCGACACGCGGGCAGAATCGGCAGGCATCGCCCGGTGTGTACGTCTTGCCGTCCCAGCGCACCGCTTGCTCAATCTCCCGTAGGATGCCGAGCATCCCGAGGCTGTAGGACGCCACGGATATCTCGCCCGAACGAAGCCACGCGATGATGACGACAACGCGATGAGGCATCCGCCCGACGAAGTGTTGCAATCCCAGCGCCGCGTATCCCTGCATCTGCCGGATGTAGCGCGAATCCTCGTCCTTTTCGCCCGTCTTCCAGTCGAGAATGTATACGGTCGGCTCGCCGTCGTCTGGGCAAACGAAGTCCATCACGTCGGCGCGGCCTGTCAGCTCAAGGCCATCCGCGATCTTCGTCGACAGCGGCTCCTCAATCTCCGGCTCTTCGCTCAGGAACTTGCGGTACTCGCCGAGCACCTTCATCCCCTGGTAGCCGAGGATCCGCACCTCGCGCTCTTCCACGCCGTACTGCTGCGCGTAGGGCGCAACGTCGGGCAACGTCTGATAGCGATTCCGTAGCACGTCCGCCATGAGCGCGTGAACGGCGAGCCCAACGTTTGTCGCCTCGCTCGGCTCGTGGTCGATCAGCGTCTCGTCTTGCTCGATGTGAACGCTCGCCGGACACGCGAACAGACGATCGAGAGAACTGCATCGGAGCTTCACTTGGCCTCCTCTGCCTTGAGCTCATCAATCTTGCTGCGGATCTCCACCAACTCTTTTTCCGCCTTGATCCGCTTGTTGTACTCATCCATCCAGCGCTGTTCGGCTCGCTTGAGCGCCGCCGTGAGATCGTCGATCATCGGGGTCGGCTCAGAAAGATCAGCTTCGCTGATGAACTCGACGGAGATCGTTTCAGGGCTTTCAGCTGTGCCCGCTGGAACATAGACGTACCGTCCATCCTTGTACTGATGATCGTAGAGGCGCGCTTCGGTTAGAGCAGAGATCAGGCCGCCCGTCCGCTCGGAAACTTCGACAACGATCTTCTTGCACTTCGTGTCAATCGCAATCTTCACTTCTCCCCCTTCCCGATCTGCTTCAAGTCCTTCCCGTACTGTCCCGTCACGCTGTAGTGCATCAGCGCCCGCGTGAACAGATCCCGGTACGTCCCGCCTGACCGCTTCCACGTCTCAACCATCTTCGCGCCGACGGAATCGGACGGGAGATAGAACTGGTTGACGACGAGGACGTTCTTCGGTTGCGCCATGCTTACCTCCCGAGGTCTTCCTGCAGCGTGACGCGGCCAGTCTCGGCGTCAGCTTCCGCCTGAGCTTCCTCCGCGCGGGCGATCAGATAGCTCGATACAACGCCGCTGCTCGCGCAGTAGC
>JBAZMT010000036.1:0-7306 GCA_041649615.1 Parcubacteria group bacterium | reverse complement strand
TTACTTATCAGGTAGAGCCGAGAATCCAAGCACGAGGATCGAGGACAGCGCCACCGAAGATCGTTCGGATCTTCGAGCGCACCTCGTCAAACGCAAACCCGTGGCCCGTGTTTGCGGGCTCATAGAAGAGTTCCGGCGCGGCGTTCCCGCCCCACAGGCCCACTTCCATCGTGTTCGCGCCCTGAGCAGGATCGGCCATGAGATACCAGTGCGTCGCGGTGATGTACGGCGTGACCAGAATCTCAAGCTCGGGCAGAACGTTGACATCGTTGTCTGCCTTGCCCGGCCAGTTCGGCGTGTAAAGCATTCTCTTCGCCGTCAACAGGTCCGAGGGATGCACAATCAGATACTTCGGAATGTACATCGCGGGCATGTAGTTCGCGTCAGTGAACGTCGAGGACGAATCAAGCTGGGTCTGCTGGAGCATGGTCGTAACGGCCGTCTCCAGGTTCGTATAGTTCAGACCCGTAGTCGTCATCGTGTTCGCGAACGTTCCGGCACTCGCTCCGACAGAGCCGAAGATCGCATTCGAGCCGTCGTAACTCGTCGGGTTCGCATCGAGACAGGTGTAGAAGAAGAAGTAGTCGTAGGTGCGATTCGTGGCCTGGCCGAGCTTGCGAACGTCGTCATCGAACATCCCAAGATCGTCATAGGTCGAAGCCTCGAACGAATACCCATACATCCCGCCGTACTTCTTCGGCGTCCAGTTGGTCGAATCGTCGCTGTACTGGAGTTCCTTGTAGGGTTCCTTCGCCTTTACTTCAGGCAGGCGGTTGAATCCCGAATGGATGATCGAGTAGCGAGTGCGGAAATCGTTGATCGAAGTCGTCTTCGAGACCAGCTTCGGCCACTGCGGCTCGTACTCCTTGTACCCGGCCAGCATCTGCTTGTGCATCCGGTCCAGCGTGAGAGAGTCAAACGCATCCGCGCCGACAGCCTCACGAATTGCCTGGAGACTGGCATGAGCAAGTAGCCCCGGCTTCCTCTTCAACTGCCGCAACGTATCGCGAGCTTCCTCCGTAAGACGGATGGACTTGTCGGGATCGTACTTCTTCATCCCTTTCTCGCGGATATCCTGATTGTCCTCAGGAGTGAGAACTGCTTTGTTTTCAGCCATGGCTATGCCCCCTAGCTCCGAGCGGAGACATCCATTTCCGCTACAGACCACAACAAGAATTGGACCCATCCGCCCGATGCGGGATCAGCTTCAACAACGCGGCCAATGGGCACGTCGCCACTCGTTCCGGCGTCAACGGTCGATGCACTGGCAAGGTAAATCTTGTCATAGAGAGCCGCGTCGTAAGCCGTAGCCGCATCAATCTCGAACAGGCCAGCCGTCAGGACGGTAATCGTCTCGCCAGCCGCCGCATCCGACCCAGCAACGCCAATAACGCCAGTCGTGCAGCTATCGGCACCCTCAATGAGGACGCCGCTAGAGTCGCAGACGATGTCGCCTTCCTCCAGCGCCGTGTTGCCGTTTACGAACTTGACGTGATGGCCCCAATCGTCAATAACGCGAACATTCCGTGCGCGCGCTCCGACGGCCATGACTACTCACCGTCCTTGAGACCAAGAACGTCATTTAGAAGTTCCCAGTCATTCTCAGAGGCGTTGTCGGCCTCTTCCTTGACGCCCTCGACCTTGACCGGCTCCGCGAGGGAGGCCGCGAGGTCCGTGTATTCCTTCAAGAGCGCATCGACAGCAGCATCCTCGGCAATCGCGTCGGCAAACTGCTTCCGCACAAGCGCCTTCAGGCTCTCATGCAGCTTCGACTCGCCCAACTTCTTCTCTAGGAGGTTGCGGCTCTCCACGATGGCAATCTTGCGCAACGCCTCGTCGCGCTGCTTCACCGTCTTGGCAAGCTCGTCTTGCGCCTCTTTGATGTCAGCCTTCAACTTCACCGTCTCGCCCTGCTCCTGGAGTTCAGCGGCAACGGAGGATCGAACCTCGTCGGCATACTCCTCCAGGAGCTTCGGGTAAGCGTTCTTTAGATCCTGAATGGTATTCAGGTCCATATTCGTTCCTCCATCGAGTTCCAACGCCTCTAGCACATCGCCAATTCCGCCGCGCGCTCCGGCCACGAAGACCGCATCACACGTCCACGGAATCTCGGTATCCACGTCTTCCACGATGAATCCCTCTTGACCCTCCGCTGTACCACGGCGGATCTTTCCCTTTCCATTGATCGAGAGCTTCACCAGCGTCGGAGCGTGTTTGATGATTCGCTGTAGATGTGAGTCAATAGCGTGGAACTCTCCGATGATTGCGTCTTTCCCGGTCGGCCCCGCACCTTCCGCAAAGCGAACGCTGCGGTGAACGCCGACACAGTCCTTGAAACGCGGGTTAGGAATGTGGCCGTCGATCGATCCTGCACCATCGAGGATCGGGGCCAGCTTCCTGAGCAGAGAACTAGAATAGAAGCGTTTGTTGAGCGACCATCCCTGCTCGATCAGGCATTCGGTCGCTTTCACAACGCCGCCTTCATCTTTGATGCCAGACTCAGAAAGCGAGACGGACAACGAAAGATCGTCTGTCAGCATCGCTTCCTCAGTCACGGCGGCGGCCACCGTCTCGGTGGCCTGAACGGTGGCCTCTTCTTTCACTTTCTTCTCCTTGACTTTTGCCAGCGCAACCCGAATCGCCTTCGGTGCGCACTCTTTATCAGTTCCCCCGTCTTTCAAACACGAGCGGAGCACGCCATTAGCAATGGAAATGGCGAGCCGCTTCTTCTCTTTCGAGAGGGATTTGAAGGCGTCAGGGATGTTGCCAATCGACCAAGGCATCTGATCTCTAATGGCCCGCCAGGGATCTCTCCCCGGCGAGCCTTGGGGTTCGGCCTAGCCCCTTGGAGGGGGTGGTGGTGTGGGTCTTTCGACCCATCTAAAGGAATCTCTACAGATCGTAAGTGCCGTACTTTTGCGTGGTTGGGAGAAGCAGGCAACGGCAGTTTACATGCAGTGGGAGCATCGGCTCAGTCCCCTTCGGAAAGAACTGACCGTGGTATGGCTCACAGCGAGAGCAAGGCCATTCTCCCTCGGGTTGCGTGAGGTATTGATACCCCGTAATCCAGTCCACGTTAGCAAACCGGCTAGTCATGGCAGTGTTATAGGCGCGAGCCGTCTCTGTCCTAATCGTCGCCTCGGCCCGCTTCATAGCCGAACTCCAGACCGTGCCCTCAGTCCCGAGTCCCGCACCGATCATCCGATTCGAGATCGCCTTGACAGACTCCTTGTTCAAGAGCCCGCGCACTAACTCGCCCCGGATTCGTGCCTCGATTGCCCTTGTCTGCGCATCGGCAAACGGAATGGCATTCGACCGAAGCGCATCGAGCATTGACATCGGTGCCGTGCCTAGCGTCTGACCCATGTGGGCAGCAATGGCCTCTGTCGCCCTCAGGCCACTAGACCACCCGATCTCGACCGCAGACGATACAATGTCCCTTGTAGCGCCCTGTAGAGCCCGCCATAGCATCGACGTGCCAGCGAGCGCCATCGAAGCGTCGCGGATCATCGCGCCCTGACTCAGACCACGATACCGTGCCTCGTTCCTCGCCAGCTCATCCAGCAACTTTTCTACGTCGTGGCGTGACAGTCCCAACAGACGAGACAGTTCCCGCAACTCGCGGTTACTCAGCGTCTCGGCTTCGCTGTAGTTGGAAAGGACGATCTGTTGAAGGCGCGGGTTGGGCACTTGTCACCTTGACTGACGCACTGCGGTTTGATATCATAGAAGCATGAGCGAGTTGAAGGATCGAGTCGAGTCAATCATCCGCTACACTGCCAAGCATTACTGGCCGCCAGAGGGCTCTCCTGTTCTTGGCGTGGAGATTGAGTTACTGGAACACTGTCCAGATCCTATGTTTTCACCCAACGACCGTCACGGATTTCGAGTACGCAAGGTAGAGTGGTACGCCGACCGCAAACACAAGAAGTATGGCCTGTCCTGGAAGACCGGCGAGTGGGTTCTTGTGCAGCAGGGAGAGAACTACGCCGAAGAGACGTTCCTAGAATGCAAACCTAGACCACAGTCTCATCCCGATCCAGCTTGTCCGCCAGCTTCTCCAACGACTGACTGACCATAGTCCACGCCTGTTCGGAGTGCTGGATGTGGTTCGTTACGACTGTCGTCAGCGCATTCGTCTGCGCCTCAGTACACGACTTTATCGACTCGCGCGTCTCCTCCATCGAACTACAGATCGGCTTGACAAGCGCCTCTAGCACGACCTTGAAAATGCGATAGAGAACGTATCCGAATGCGATGATGATGCCCGCCGCTAGAGGGAGACTTGCGATGTCGAACCAATCCATACCGATCTCCTATGGGTTCTTTGGTGTCTGAGCGCCGATAGACTTGTTCATCATGTCTCGCTCAACGTCCTTGGTTGGGTTGCGCCACTGAAAACCGCTGCTGCCGAATGGCGCGTTGCTGTCCTCTGGATCTCCCCCCACCATTGATCCCCACGGAGGCCACCTACCCTCGTCGGTAAGCCTCGTCTCCTCTTCCTCTGGGTCAAGCCCCATCTTCTCCATGGTCGTTGTCCACGACACAGCATTGAGGATGTACGGCTCCATCCATGCCCGCACTTCCTTCTCGGAGTCGCGCGGCACGATTGGGTAGAAGACGATCTTGAAGTCCCCCTCGGGCTTCACGACGCGCTTGACCAACTCTCGCAACGCACCCTGCATTGACAGCCGGATGTCGTTGAATCGCCTGATCGCCGGAGCCTCGGCAACGAGCGTTGCGGAGTAGTTCGAGTCGCTGGAGTCGCAGAACACCATGAAGTATGGCAGTCCCGCCCCAGAGGCAATAGCGAGTGCCAGCGCCCTTCCCTGGTCGCGCCAGTTTACCCGCGCCGCAGCGTGATCGACCGATCCCCACTCTTCTTTGTTACTGGCCGTGATAACTGTGCCCGGAGGCGGGAGCGCCGCAAAGTCATCTACCCGGCTGGTAATCTGCTGAGTCGTCCACGGTCCCTTACGGATGATCGGCAACGAGGCTACGATCTGCGCCGTCACCGACTGGGCATTCAGGAACTTGCGGTACTTGGCCAGCGGCGACAGAATCGGCTCAAGAATCCCATGCCCTCTCATCTGCCCGTAAGAGAAAATCTTGAGGTGGATCAGGTCTTCCGGCTTCCATGACTTCTCATAGTAGTCAGCACGGCCATGGTACATCGTCACCCTCTCAGGATCGCCCTTCGCCGTGTCAATGTCCCCTACCTGAGTCGCGGGAAGGTGCCGAATCTGAGGCGTCGAGTACCAGTTGTCGTTCTCAAACAGCCAAAAGAAGTGCTCTCCGCGCACAAGCAACAGCCGTACCGCGTTCTGGAACTTGTCGTCAAACGTGTTCTCTTCGCGGAACGATTCCCACCGCTCTTTGTCACTCTCGTTGTCAAACTTGACAGAGTAGCCGTCACCAAGAATGTAGGAAGCGTAGATTTCAACGATGTTCTTGGCAATCGGATCGAACCGATACGCCTTGTACGCCTCTTCCATTTGGTCGTAGCGATCGACGTTTAGTTCCTCATCTTGGCTACCGCCCATCTTCAGCCAGCCGTTTTGGAAACGACCGCCAAGCGTCTCATGCGATGAAAGGCTGTAGTCGCTCTCTAGAACGCGACGCCACATGCCGACAGCTCTGTCAAAGATTGACATAGGCTCCTACTTCTTCTTCGTTACTGCTGCAATGAGAAAGCCGATACCGCCAAGGATGATAATCAGTAGCGCGATCATCCCGGCAACATAGGCCATCCCCATGAACAGGTTATGCAGTACGTTCATTTCTCCTCACCCCTCTCCCGAATCATCTATTCGCTCTGATCTGCGACATACCACCACGCCCAACACTCTTCTTGGTGTTCTGGGTCGCAGCCATCGCCTTCGCACTCGTACTCGCGGAGGAACTCCTCATCATCTCCGGCCTCCAGCGCCTGAGAATACGGGCACCCATCTAGGTCTGCCTCACAGATTGCGTCCCACAACGCGTTCACAACTGACTCGAACTCGCCGCCAGCAGCTTCGGCCCGTTTCTCTAGAGCCGCCCATTCCTTCCACAGACACACCTTCTTCATTACCCTCCCCCCTCTACCACTCACTCAGCCCACCAAACTGCCCCTTGTACTTCGGCAATTGCTGCCCCGCTACATCGGGGGAGTAGTCGCCGTATTGCTGGCACCAGAACGCTATCCGCAGAGAGTCGAATCTATCGGGCGATTTGGCGGGCTTCGGGACGCGGACCTTGTTCCCGGCACTATAAGACCACTGGATCGAACCCAACTGCTGTTTTAGCGTTTCGCAATCAGGTATCTCGATGATTCCTTCAACAAACTCGCGTCGCAGCGCCCAGGCCATTTCACTGTTCAGGTCTACATATTCCTGGCGGTCGTCCGCATCATCGGCTGGCACGCCCCCCTTGAATTCCAAGACCTCGACCCCCCGCGCCTGTAGCACCGCGACTGGGGCCACTCCCACACCAGGCTTGTCGATGCCACACGACCAAATCTCGTAGTCTCTCAGCGTCTCTTCAATGAGCGGAGGCAGTTGCACCGCTGCCGTCCCGTCCACGATGCGCTGCTCAAGAACCTTGTTGCCCGCCAGAACGGTGATTACACTGAGGTTCCCGCCACCATCGGCTACGTCAACACCAACAGCCAGTCGGTTGAAGTCGGGGAGAGTGATCTGAAGATCGTGCGCCTCGGCATACTCGATGATCTGGGACAGGGCATCATTCCGCCCCACCGAACTCATCAGCGAGCGCCAATCCTCAAAGCCCAGCGCCTCGATACACTCTTGCCAGCCGTGGCTTCTCTCCGCCGCTTCCTGGATGGAGTCCCAGGGCAACAGACCCCACTCGGAGCCCTGCGGGAACTCTCCTAGAACATGGCCGTCGTGATAGGGAGTGCCCGGCCGCGTCTGCGGATCTGCCTCAACTCGGTTGATCCACTCGTAACTCGCCAGGCCAGGGATAAGTTCCTTGAACTCGGCTTCCCCATCCGGCAGGATCTTGATGTACGGATCGTCTGGGTACTTGCCCGTCTCTTCCTTGATCCGCTCGGCCCATAGACGGTGCCGATAGTTCGGGGAGTCCTTGGCGCTGATCTTGAAGACCCTGCGATGTTCAGGAACCGGCAGTTGCTGCCCGTTATGCCACCATCCAGCCCTAACCAGCGGGTTTCCCTGCGCCAGGAGAACGTTGTGGCTTCCCGTAATGTTCCCCGTAATCATCTCATGTACCGAGTCGGGGATTCCCGGTGCTTCGTCTACGATGAATAGCTGGTATTTGTTATGGAATCCAGACCAGCCCATCG
>JBAZMT010000035.1:0-7330 GCA_041649615.1 Parcubacteria group bacterium | reverse complement strand
TGCGCATTCGACGCCGGGGGCTTCGTGCGCACTTGACAGCGTCATGGACGCCGTCACTCCGGCGGGTCTGGCCCCTGGCGGGGCACAGGCTTTTGCTCTTCGCCTGTGCCCCGCCTAGCTCGGGCTGACTGTTGAATCGACTCGAAGTCGCGCAACACTTGGGCCAGCTCCGCATCGGGCTTAGGGCTCCTCGGAGCCCGCCCGGTAGTCTCTGGATTGATAGCACCCGGCGCCACATGCCGGGGCTTGGCTAGGCGCTCATGGCGCTCGGCTGCTCGTGCCCGCTCGGCTGCCTTGCGCCGTTCTGACTTCGGCGGGCGGGTGACCCCTACGGCCTTCCAACGGATGCCCTTGGAGGTCGTACCATGGGCAGACGGATAGTCCGCCCCCTCGGGGACCTGCCCCGGAAATATCCTCTTGACATGCAGGAAACCCGCACGGGTGAGCATGCGTCGAGCCCTGCCGATGCTCTCGCGATGATAGCGACCCCCGGACCGGTCCTTCGGGATGTTCTCGGCTAGGGTCTTATCAATCTGCCAGTTGGTGTCCCCGAAGCTAGCGACATAACTAGCTATTTTGGCTTCTAGGTTCGTGGCGCCCTGCTCTAGAAGTGCGGCGGCTACTTTGCCGGCCAATTCTGAGCAAGAGCCCTGGCCGCTCATGTTTGGCCCCACGAATAGCCGACGAACCTACCACCCGACTTTTGGACCTGGTCCTGCACCATGGTCGAAGGCATTGCCAACCGCCGCCAGGCATGGTTTATGGGGGGTACGTGGTGCGCGTTTCTTCTCAGCATGACGCGTCTACTAGTCGACCTGTCCAGTGCAAGCGGACAGTTCGGCGACACAATGTCAGTCGATCGTTCGACCTCGGTCAAGTGATTTCGCCACCCCCCCCCTAGATCACTGGCCGAGGTCGATGTTTGTGCGCCTAGCTCCTACTGCTGGACGCGCAAATCGCTTGACATTACTAGGTTCGTTCTCGACGAACCGCGCTAGACTGCCTGGCATGGCAGCCAAACGCAAAACTTCGAGCTCTAGGACGGTCGTGGTGCAGCAGCCAAAGGCGGCTGCGCCAATTATCAGGGTCTCGGCGCCTCGTGCGCCGGCAGTTCACCGGCGCAAGCGCTCGGGAGGCCGTCGGGTCTCGGGCGGCGGCGGAACACCCAAGGACATGATCGGCGCTGGCATTGGCGGCGCGGTCTATGGCTTCGTGGAAAAGCAATGGGGCGCGAAGATACCGACCATTCCGATCCTCGGTCGTGCCGGCACCGTGGCAGTCGTCTGCTACTTCGCGCGCAAGCAGGGCGGCATGGGTCGATCGCCGCTCGTTCGAGACCTTGGCATGGCCGCCGCAGTGATCGCGGGATATCAGCTCGGCAGCACCGGCAAGATTTCAGGCGAGGATCTCGACGGCGACGTCGACGTTGTCGGCGGCAACCTCGCCCAACAGATTTGACCGACGCATTTCGCGCCGGCAAGACGGTTCGCTTTCGCGAGCCGGGAAAGGTGAGTATGGCAGGACGAATGTATACCGGGGATGACCTCGACGGCGACGAGCTCGACGGCGACGACATCGACGGCGACGTATTGGGAGACGTCCTAGGCGACGACCTCGACGGCGATTCGGAGGTCATCATCGGAGCCATTGCCGTGAATCCACGGACTGGCCGACGTCGCATCATCAAACCGAACCGAGCTGCAAGAGGTAGAGGCGTGGCACGACCGAGAAACGCGATGGCACTTCCGCCCAAACCCGGATGGCGCAAAAACCAAGTTGCTCCAGGCGTGCAAGCGCCGTCGGAAGGCATGGTCCCGCTGCCCCTCGTGGGCATTCCCGGAACCACGTTCACCAACTTGGTCACGCAAATCACGTTCCGCGGTCAGGTGCAAGAGCCTTTCCGCCCCGAGCGTCTGTTGTGCTCGGTCACTCGCACGGGCGCTAGTGCTGCCGCCCCGCGCGTCATGGGTCAGTTGTTCGTTGGAACGAAGTTGCAGCAAGCACAAATCGCAGCGTTCGACATCGAGCTAGTCGGGACGGCAAACGCCTTTGGCGTGCGCCTCACCTGCCAGCAAGTCGAGCCCGGCGTGTTTGTGGATCTGCAGTGCTTCTTGAGTGCTGCACTCGTCGCGGGGGACACGATCCTCGTGTCGCCGATGTTCCTAGGTCGCGTGATTCAGTAGGAGAATTTGCCATGAGGATCAATGTCGCAGTGCCCGAGGCTCAGGTTACGAAGCCCGTACTCGACGCAGCGCTCGAAAGTGTCACCAGACTCAACGAGCAGCTATTGCAAAACGGTAGTGTCCCGACGTTCCGTCGCGCACTCAACAAGCAGGGCATCCGATGGCGTCCCGAGCCCCCCGGCGAAGAACACTTCGACCATGCGGGAGTTGTTCAGCGACGCAATTGGGGCGACTGCGATGACCTCGCACCGTGGCACGCGGCCAGCCTGCGAGCGACAGGCGAGGACCCCGAAGCTACCGCTGTTGTGCGTCGCAGCGGTCCAACCCGCTGGCACGCGTATGTTGAACGCTCCGACGGAAGCACGGACGATCCATCGCGAGAGGCAGGCATGGGCAGGCGTCCTGAGGGCGTTGTCGGTGCGGTCCTTCCGCTCATGTACTCGCCCGTCGAATTGCAGGGCGTTGGCGGCGAGGCAGACACGGTCATCGTCCGGCCATCGATCGCGGCCCGACCGACCGAGCGTGGATGGCAGGCCCGCGTTGACGTTCCGTGGCATGAGCGTTCCCGAGGCCTCCGGATCCCCTCCGACCTATCCTTGACGACCCTTGCGGGTGACATCGATGGCGCCGTCGCAGTGGTCGGAGCCTTGGAAGGAGCGTGCAAGCTCGCCATTGCCGGCGGCTACGCGCACCCGGACCATATCCGGCGCATGGCTGCAATCTGCGACCACATCGAAGGCGTGCCGCTCGATGAAATCGCCGCTTGTTACGGCGACGAGCATGCCGCTGCAGCCGAACAATTTGTCGTTGGCTCATTCTTCAAGAAGTTGAAGAGGGGCCTTAAGAAGGGCGCGCGCTTCGCCTTGAAGCATGCCCCCATGGCGGGCAAGCTCGTGCAGTTCATCCCGGGCATTGGCCCGGTCATTCGTGAGGGCATCGACCTCACGACGAAACTCGCGAGCAGGATCCCGGGCGCACAGAAGCTGGCTCCGTTCATCGGGCCCGGCGGCTTCCCGGTCATGTGATGTGGCGTTGCCTGCTCTTGTGCTTGGCGTTGGCTGCCTGCGGACGGACTGAACCAGAGGACTCTATGCCACCAACCGGAATCCCGCCCTGGCACATGTGGGGCAACGAGCTGCCAGTCGACCTCGTCGCGACTGGCGCGCCCTTCGACATCATCTCACCCCAGATCGTCAACATCAACTATGGCCGTCCCGAGACCTGGTCATGGATCATGTGGGCGCGCATCGTTGCGGACAATGCTATCGGTGCAGCCGGCGTGGTCCAAGTCCGATTCAATCTGACTATCGGCGTCGGTCGCACAAAGTTGACGATGGACGATTTCGTGACGTTCATTTTCTCGCCAGTACTCCCGACGCTCGGCCTGCACTACACGACGACGACCCTCGACGATACGCCCGACGCGGATCGTGTGCTCGCGGACTTCCCCGCGCAGGACATCATCCTAAACGCCAACTGCATCATTACCGGCGGCGCCGCTCCTGGTAGTGCCGTCAGTCTCTACGTCGGCGCGATGTTTGCTCCGAAGTCCCACATCCGTCCCGAGTGGTACGAGGGGCGCTTCCCAGGTGGCGAGGACAACGGCAAATGACGACCGCACGCGACCTCAGGTCCTGGCTCATGTCCGCACCGCGGCCGACTCTGGTACGCGTGCAAGTGGCAGACGGGCAAGTGCATGAGGTCGACTGCAATCAGCCATGGGCTCGGTTGGGCGAGACCTGCGCAGCAATGGACGCTGTCACCATCTGGGCGATTGATGCGCACGGCAAGACGTTGCGCGTGGCCAAGGTGGCCGACATCGGCGAGGACCTCGAACCAGACGAACCGCCGTGCTCGAGCACGGGAACAGGACCCGGTCCGGCGGTTCTGCAAAAGTCCGACGATCGGGCAATGCTCGCAGTGCTGGACAAGTTCGGCACCCTGCTTGCGAGTGCATACGCGCACTCGAATGACGTCGCATTCGGCAAAATGGTCGAAGTCGTCAACCTCTTCGCAGCTGCCACCGTGCAGATCCAAAAGGAGGCCATCCAAGCGCGCTACGAGATCCGACGGCTCGAACGCGACATGGTAGACGAGGCTCTCGAGAAAGCCGACGCAGCCGGCGAGGGCGACGTCCTGAGGCAGTTCGTCGGGAGCTACTTCGCTGGCCAGGCCGAGCGCTTCGCTGGGCAGGCTGCCGACGCGGTCACTGGCGTCGCATCGAAGCCGAACGGCAAACCCCAACCCCAACCACAGGCGCGCCCGCCGGCGCCGGCGGCGAAAGGATCATAGTCGTGGGAATCGTGGAATTGATGCTGTTCCTGATGTTGCTCGCGAAGAAGGGCGCCGGGCACGTCTTCACACCGGCGGCAACGCCAGCGGCTACGCCACCGCCAAGCCCCGGGCCATGGCCAACGCCTACGCCGACCCCCACCCCAGCCAAGCCGCCTGCGGCGGCGCCTGCGGCGGCAGCCGTCAAACCCGCGGCTTCCCCTGCGGCGGCGGTGAAACCGTCTGCGCCGGTCGTTCCGTGGCCCGTAGCGAGCTTTGCGAAGGCTCCCGGCGGCAAGGTCGTGCCCGTTCCGACGTTCGAGGTCGGTCCGTTGCCGCCGTTCCCAGCCGGCTGGGAAGCCGACACACCGCCAGGCAAGGCTGTGATCGCGAGAGCCGGCCAGCTCCTAAAAGAGCTTTGGAAAGGCGGCAAGGCCGGCGTCAAGCAGCAAGAGCAGACCGAGGGCCGTTGGATCACTTACATGGGCGTCATGCACGGCAAGAAAAAGGCCGTCGTGGCGTACCGCATCAAAGGTCAGAAGCGTGCGGCGTGAGTCTTCAATCAATTGGCCCTTGTTGGTGTTGGTGGGCCTCGTCGTATTCGGCGCAAGCAAGCGTTTGCCGTTGCCGACTGGCAAAACCGGTGCGAAGCGGCGGCCCCGCGTTGACGTGCAATGGTCCGACGAGGATGCGCGAGCGTTCGTTGCGCACGTCCAGGCATTGGGCGTACCACTCGAAGCCGCGTTGCAGGTCTATGCCTCGGAATCCGGACTCGACCCCCAGGCGAGTAGCGGTATCGCGTGGGGCCTCGCCCAATTCACTGGCAAGACCCTCAAAGGGTTGGGGTGGCAACGCAGTGCAGCCGAATTCGGCGGGCTCAGTGTGGCCGAGCAAGCGCCATGGATCGGCAAGTTGCTCAAAGCGCAAATGGCAATGCTGGGGCGGGTGCCGAGCTCGGCGCTGGATCTATACGTCTTGAATTTCTGGCCCAAGGCTGCGCGCGCCAAGTACGACGTCATTCTAGTGCGCGACTCGCGCGAAGCACTCGAGCGCCAGGCGTACGAGAAGAACAAGGGTCTCGACCGCACCGGCAAGGGCTACATAACGCGCGGGGATCTGCAGACCGCGCTTGACCGCGTCGTTCACCTACCCGCGCTCGGCCGAGTCCAAGCGCAGATTCGGAGGCTAGCAGCATGAGCAACATTCTCGTGACCGATATTCCAGCCGGGCAAACGCTGGATATGCCGTGCAACAATTTGCTTGCCGCAAGGTTCCAGACCGCGACGGCGGCCAGTCTCACGGGCAACGGCGGCAAGATCTATCAGACCTTGTTTGTCGATGCGATGAACGCTCCAGCGTCGGGAGCCGATGGATCGCTCCTACGGCCCTTCCAGACGTTGCAAGCGGCCATCAACTACGCCGTCGCGCAAGCCTGGACAGCCGTAGAGCTGCTCATTGCTCCAGCGACCTACGCCGCAGCAGTGGCTGTGCCAGACGCGCTAGCCGTGACGTTCCAAGGATGGGACAATTGCCAACAGGCGGGACAGGTCATCCTAGGCGGAGACATCACGGTGGTCGGTGGCGTCGGTTCCAATGGCATCGTCGGGTTTTCGAACGTCGTCATCACCGCGGCTACGATCGCCACCGTGAATCCCGCGACGCAAGACCTGTGGGTTTCGCTGCACAATACGTTCTGCTCGGCGCAGATCATTGGATTCAACGTCACGACCGAGTCGAAGCAATCCACGATAGGTGCAGACGTCACCGCCAACGGTGGCCTGACCATGCGTTGGGACGGGGCTTCGTGGGCATACACGCTGCAAGTAGCTCCGGCTCTGATAAGCGCTGGCGCGTTGAACCATCTCTATTTCGACGCTGGGCACGACACCTACCGCGCCAACGTTGCAGTCAATACCGCAATTGGCACCACGGCATTTGTCGACGTGAACTTGACCCCTTGGCTCTCTTCCGTGCAGGACCGCGTCACCCTGCAAATGGGGAACCCTGCGGTAATGGATCTGCTGATTGGCGTGCATGGGGTAACGAACCCCGGCATCGTCAAGTGCTGGGTGACGAACCTTTCGCGCGTCTCGGGCATCTTCGATGAAGACTGCCTCTTTCTCATTCACCATGAGCAAATGGTGGCAGAGCCTGCACCCTAACCGACGAGGTCCCTCATGCTCGCACGATATCGCAACCGCACCATTTCAGAAGCCGACGCCGATCAACTGCACCCGGGCCTGCGCAAATTCGCCAAGCTGCACGGTTGGAAGGTCGTGCCGGAAGTCGCAGAAGACGACCCGACCCGAATCACCTTGCGCGACCTCGCCCAAGGTGCAGGCGACGACCTCGACGACGGCGACGACGAGCTCGACGACGAGCTCGACGACGAGCTCGACGACGACGACGACGACGACGACGACGACGACGGCGACGACGACGGCGACGACGACGGCGACGGCGAGCCCGAATAGCCATGGCCTTGGTCAAGCAGAACCCGTTGCCGGTCGGGCGCTACTGGGTGGACATCCTCCAAAAGCACGTCCCCGACTTCAACGACTTTGCCCGCATCATGAACCGCGGGATTCACATCGAGCAGACCAAGGAACACCTTGACGCCAGTGGGGGTGGCGTGACGTCCTACTTGTTCGTCAACAAAAACCCGCTCGTGCCTTGGGACCACACCAAGTATGGGTGGCCGAATGACGCCACGGGGATCACGGACTTGGATCAGACCGGGCAGGTGCCAGACCCGGCCCCACTATTCGGCGACTTGGGGATCGGGGATCTGACCCTGCCCTTGTTCTTGCTAGCTGCCCTCTGGCTTCTCAGCCTTGGGTGACCGTTGCGTCTCGGGGCAATTGCGCGGCCACTGC
>JBAZMT010000034.1:0-7438 GCA_041649615.1 Parcubacteria group bacterium | reverse complement strand
GACGGGATGCGCGTACATCGCTCGCAGTAGGGCCCCCTGGTCGCGCTTGGCCCAGCGATGCCATTCGTCGTGCCAGGCGTGAAATAGCGCGGCGGTCCTGTCGTTGCGCCGGAATGACATCACCCCACCTTGGAGCTGTAGCAGTTGGTCGGTGCCAAGCTGGGCAAAGGTGTACTCGCATTCGTCGATGTTGTCGGGCCGCTTCATGTTCTTGGCTATGGCATACTTGCCAGGGTTGACGCAGATCGCCATGTCCCACCCGTCGGCTAGCACATCGAACAGGAATGGCACGGGCGCGATTAGCTCGGTATCGGCGTCCAAGTACAGCACATATTCCCACTCGGCAGGGGCCACGTCATACATGCGGGTCTTGACGGAGCGCGCGCCAATGTCCTCATCCGGCTCACAGAGGCACACCGTTTCCGGCCCTAGCGGCTTATCAGATACCAACGCTCTGCCGATGGCCGGCATGTAGCGCTTGACCGACTCCAGGCAGCGCACCGCGCAATCGCGCGCCGGAGCGCCATAGGCGACCACATAGGTTCCCGCGCCCTTACCAGCCCATGGCATTGATGGCCTCCACAAAGTCCGATGCAAAGCGCTCCGGGCTGTAGGGAGCCGTGGTAGCGCGTAGCTCTTCCGGGTCGGCGTCGGTGTCTAGCGCAATCTCGATAGCCTGCAACATCTGGCCGTAATCGCCGCGCGTGTAGCGCACGATGCCCGCGGCGGCGGGTATCTCGTCCAGCAGGCCCACGCCCGTGGGTATCACCACTTTGCAGCCACAGGCCAGCGCTTCCAGCGGCGGCATGGGCAGCCCCTCCACTGTGGCGCTACAGACATACACATCCAGGCTTTGATAGAATCGCTGGACGGTGTGCCAGGTGTACTCGCCGCACTGGCAAGGCCAACCCTTGCCCGATGCGATGATCTGCCACTTGGGGCGCTCTGCGACTAGCCGCGCCACGTTCTTTTCGCCCTTGCGCCCCGTCTTGTAGACGTAGCCACTAAAGCCCACGCGCGGCCTGTCGTGGCGGATGATGCGCTCCAGTGGTGTGAACTTGTCACGCTCCAGTGGAGCCGTCACTTGCATGGCCGGGCCGCGCTTGGCAAGCTCATCCACGTACAGCTTGGCGCAGGCTAGGCGCAGGTGGGCGTCACGTTCCGCGTTATCCCACATCAAAGCCTTGGCGGGCCATGCCTCTTCGCGGTGCGTGAACCACGCTACGAGGTGGCCTTGCTGGAACTCGGGATAATGCGCCCAGCACAGGTAGGGCATAAACACGTTGACATCGGCGCGCGGGTCCGGCTTGGTTGATACGCTCCAGCCCGTGCCCGCTATCAGGTAGCGCACGAACCGCGCTAGGATTTGGTCGGTGTCCCATTCGATGGCTACGATGTGTGTCACGTTGCCCTCGCCATGCCGAAACGATGTTCTATCAAGCGCCCCCCATTCCAGTCGCGCCCCAGCAGCCACACGCGCGCGGGTGCCTGATACATGGCCCGCAATAGCGCCGCCTGATCTTGGCCTTGCCAGCGCTCCCATTCGGCGCGCCAGTGTGCAAACAGTTCATGAATCCTGTCGCTCTTGCGCACGAACATCACCCCCGCCTGTAGCCCTAGCGGCTCCGTGGCCGTCTCTGCTCGCGTGGCGCTCCGTTCATCCTCGGCGCATTGCCAGCACAATTCCCCCGCTTGCCTATCGCTAATGGCCAGGGCCATATCCCAGCCGTCGGCTAATATCCCAAAGCCCGCCGACACGTCGCCATGCACGCGGGTGTCCGCGTCCAGGTACAGCGTGTCATCGAACGGGCTCAGGTTGTCAATGTTCAGCTTGGCCCAGCGCGCGCCCTTGTCGCGTTGCTCCATGTGGATCCATCGCGCACCCATGACGGGCCTGTCGCTGATGACGGCCACGGGCAATTCGGGCATGTGCTGGCCTAGCGCGTCCAGGGCATAGCCCGCTTCGCGCAGGGCGTTGGTGCCATAGGCGACGATGAGAGCGCCGTTCATTTGGTTTCCCACGCGTTGTTGGTGGTGTACGTTATGGTGTACGGCGGCGCTTTGAGCATGGCTATCTCTTGTTCCAGACGAGCAATCTGTAACCGCAATTCCGCCATTTGCTTTCGCAGTTCTAGCTCTTTGATTTCGGCCATCATCTCATCTATGACCCGCGAATGCGGCGGGTCCGGCTCCGTAGTTCTAGGCTTTGACCAGTCCATCTCTCCCGTCCTCCCCATAACTATTCCGGCTCCCTCGCGCCTGTCCATGTCGTGGGCAGGGCGCACACCAATAGCGGCGTGGCATACAGCGCGCGCAGGAACGCCAGGTACTTGTTGCCGCCGCGCTCGCGCTCGCATTTCCAGCGCTCGAGCAGGGCTAGCGTGGCGTCGCACTTGCGCAGGAACATGGCCCCCGGCTCGTACAGCAGCACGCGCAGTTCTTTGACAACGCTGGCCGTGGCGGCTCGGTCAGCGTCGCTTCCAGTAGTGGCCGCCAGTTCGGTGTAACTCTTGAGTGGAATCGCCGCCTCCCAGGTGTCCAGCAGGGCGTACCCCACGGCCAGCATGGGCGGCGGCAGTTTGGCATGTCCATCCCACACGAAGGTCTTGGGGTACAGCATCGCCATAAGCGTCCGGTCGATGGCCACAGGCACAGGGCCAAAGTGGGCAGGTGCTGGCTCCGCGGCCAGGATGCCACAGTCGGCAAAGAGCTCTTTGCTCGCGTTGCCGATGACCTTGGCCTCCCCCGCGGCGACCCAGGAGAGCGCCTGCTGCTTGCCCACGTCTACCCAGTCGCCTGGGTGGCGGGTTACGGTCTTCCCGTGGTCAGCGATGTGTTGCGCGCAGACGAGCTGTACCCACATTCTGTTACCCTCAGTCCACGATCTCGTCGATGGTGGTGGTCACGGCGGGCTGATACATGGCATGGCCCCAAATCTGCGCGCCGACGAGGCAGTTCTGCGTGGCGCAAGTGAGCTCGAGCTGAACGTAGTCGTAGTTGACGTTGGCCTGGATGAACTCCTCGGGGCGCATCTCGATAACCACGACCTTGTTGGCATCGGCGCTGGTCAACTGCGTGATGCTCTTGTCCGTCATGGTCGCCGTGGTGCCGCCGCTGGACGTGGTGCCGATTTCAATGTCCGCGTCGATGGTGCCGCCACTGGTGATGGCGCCGGTCTGGATGATGACCACGATACGGTCAAAGCCCGCGACGGCGTTCCAGCCGCTGTTCTGCTCGGCTGTGCTGACCGATGGCGGAATGGTGTCGAGCAGTTGCCATTCCTCGGTGAATCGTTCCGTGTGCATGTCTTGAACCTCTTTTCTGATAGGGCGGGGATTGCGCCCCGCCCGCTATGCTTGAATCGGGAACCTATACGACGCTCAATCTCAGGTAGACTTGGCGCCCAGGATGACGAACGGGCTGATAGTTGTCGATCCATCCTGAAGGGTCAGGTAGGTGCTCAGCCACGGGCGACCATCGACACGATGCACGGCGCGCCAGGATGTCTGGTCGTACTTCCAGCGGTCATACTGCGTGGTCTCGACGGTCCAGGCTTGGCGGTCGCCGATGATGTAATAGCGCCAATCGGCCAGCAGCACATCGCCGGCGGTGCCAGCGGCGGGCAGCTTTTCGGTGATCTGCACGGGCATCCCCAACAGGGTGTTGGGCACACCATTAACGGCGCTACCCCACAGGTAGGAGGCGCTGCCCGTCGGGCCGCTCATGCCCAAGAGGTAGGCCAGCACGGACTGGCTGATGCACCACACGCCGCGGCCCGTGGGCAGGAACTTGACCAGCATGTTGATGAGGTCGGTGTACTGCACCGGCGTCGCCACGCTCTGCCGCGCCACGGTGATGGTCGCGGGCGCGGTGAGGATGCCTTGCGCCATGCCGACGCCAGTACCCTGCAAGAAATCGTAATCCTCTTGCCAGGTGAAGGCGCCCGCAAAGCCGAACGGGCCAGCGAGGAAGTCGCCCAAGGAAATCGCGCTGTCGCTGACCAGCTCGTCACTGGCCCGCGTGTAGCCGATGATCTTGTTGGCCGTCAGGGTGAACTGACGCCACGACACGTCGCTCTCGGTCTTCTCCGCTGCTTCCTCAGCATGGTACACCAGCAGGCCGCCGAACCAATGGGGCTGTGCGGCGGTCGTTCCGGTTTGGTTCACGACGGGGAAGGTCACTTGGCGAGCGTTCATGCGCACGATGGACGCACGCGGGCGCACGATGGCCCCCTCGCCCATGACCCCGTAAATCTGCGCGCGGAACTCGGGCGGCACAAGGAAGCCGCCGGTAGCGCCAACGCCCTCGGCCATGTCCTTGACCTCGTGTTTCTCATCGAACCACACGAGGCGCGGGTCAGCGCGCTGAATCATGTTGTTCTTGTGCTGCGCGTGCCATACGGCCTCAAGGAAGCTCTCCCACGAGGGGAAGCTCTTGCTAGCCTCTGGCCCGGCCTGTTTCTGCGCGGCCTTGGCGCTGGCCATGTCGGTAGCCAACTGCTCGCCTAGCGCCTTGACCTCTTTCATCTGTTCGGCGCGCTCAAAGAGCTTTTTGCCCTCATCGAGCAAATCCTTGGCCTTCTGGTGATCCTCGCCGCTAATTTCGCTCTGCGCGAGAATCGCCCCGGCCTGTTCGAGCACGGTCTGTCGCCGTGCGGCGATTTCTTGCAAATCCATGTCACACCTCCAGCGATCTTTGTTTTTCAAGTTCGATTTCTAGCGCCAGTCGGGCAACGTCATAGGTGGGTGGTGCGTCTATTGCGGCGTCCGGCCCGGCCTCGGCCTGTTCGGCCTTGCTCTCTGGCGTATCTGTAGCGGCCTGCGCCTTGGCAGGTGCTTCAGCTTCTTCGTCATCCTCTGTCTCTAGCCCGCCGTCGTCGATCAGCTCCTGGAGCAATCGCTTGATGGCATTGACGCGCTCGGCGTTGCGCTTGGCGATGATGCGCCCCGCCTTGACCTCGGGTTCGCCGCTTTCGCCCGGAGCGGCCTCGGCTTGCGGCTCGGGGTCGGCGTCTTTGAGCGCCGTCACGCCCGCAAGTGGCGAGGCCGGGAACGTCACAAGGCTTATCTCGTGTAACTTTAGCTCCCTCAAATTGCGGACGGTCTTGCCGTCGTACTTGCTAAAGTCCGACACGATAGGCTCGTAGCCGATGGACATGCCCTCGATAGCGTTGTCTCTCAGGAGGGCCAAGGCATCGCGGCCCTGCTGGGTGTCCGAGATAACCGCCTTAAAGTACAGGCCGTTATTGTCTTCATTCATTTCCAGCACGCGGCCTAGCGGCGCCTTGGTGTCGTGCTGCCACAGAAATTTCACCTTGCCGCCGCGCTCCACTAGCGTCTTGGCAAAGGCATTGGGATGGATGATGTCATTCACCAGGTCCACATTGCCAAAGGTCGCCGCGTAGCCCTCAATGGTCCGGCCCTGGTAGTCGAGCTTCACATCCGAGGAAAACGGGATAAGTTTTGTCTCTGTCATCTGTGCCCCCATCGTTTGGCGTGCTCTTTATCTTCCCGTGGTCCGACGGTAGGCACGCGCTCTAGATAATAAGTAGTCCCCTGGGCGTTGACGGCTTTTGTCACGACGCGCCAACCGGAGCGCGTCATCTCTCGCAGCCTCTCCCTATCCTCGTCTGTCCTCAGCGTGATTTCGGCGTAGTCGATCATCACATTTCATCCATGCCGACGGGCAGAACTGTGCATCTGCAATTAGCCGTTTCATCTATCGGCGCATCGGGGTCGCCTGGATACATCATCTTGACCCCGCCCACGTCAAAGGGCTCATCCATGGGCACAACTTCGCCGTTCATGGCCATGTGATTCTCGCGTGCCCTTGGCGGGTCCAGCGTCGCTAGCCATTCCTTGCGCGGCACGCCCCATTCCTTCATCAACTCGTGGCCCCCAGAATTTGAAGCCCTGAGTGATTCTGTGCGTGCAATCACCTCCAGCCTGTTCGGCACGTTGCGCTCGGTGAACCAGGCGCGCTCCTCGTCTGATAGGCTATCGTCCTGGCCTAGAAACCTATCGAACGTGGCGCCTAGCTGCTTTTCGATGTCACGAATGGACCAACCTTCGAGCTTGGCCTGCTGGAGCAATCGGCCTAACTGGTCCTTCGTGGTCTCTGTGATGAGCGTCCCCTCTTTTTCAGCAAAGCGTAAAACGTAGCGGTTGAACCATGCCGCGCCCCTGACATCTTCAAGGTCGAATGAGCCGCCAACCGTGGCAATCAGCTCCTTGGCTTGGTCCAGCATAATCCCGCGTATCACGGGCATGAGCGCTTGCGCCCACAGCTCTTCCGAGTCACCAATGTACTTGTTCCACTGGCGGGTCAGGTATTGCCAGTCCAGCGTGGCCTTGTCTTCGATGCTCTTACGCTTGGTTCCGGTCAGGATAGCTAGCAGTTCCTTGAGGTCGCTCTGGAATTGCCCCGCCGCGGCCTTGCTCATGGCTGCCTCATGCTTGCGCGCTGTGGCGTCAAAGCGCTTCCAGTGGTCGGCCTTGGCTTCGGGCAATAGCGCCTTGAACTCAAAAGGGCGGCGCACTTGCTTCTCCGTTTCCTCTGTCTGTTCCTCAGCCTCAGCCGCGCCTTCCTCGGTGTCATCCGGTGTGGTGCTGGGTGCCGGCAATGCGGGCGTTGTCGGTGCGGCCAACATGGGCGCCCTAGCGTTCGGGTCTTGCGGCACGGGCTGTAGCATGGGGCTCATGTAGCCTACCCCGTCATCGGCCAGCGAGGGCAACGGTATCTTGAGCACGCCAGCGGCCACGTTCTTGGGCACGCCACGATCTACCATCTGCGACCATGCGCCGATAGCGGGCACGAGGTCTTTCTGTAGCGCGGGCACATCCGCATAATCGAAGGCTACGAACTCCCCGCCCTCGCCTTGGAGGTAGTAGCGGTACTCGCGCTCGAACATAGACAGTTCGGGCTTGAAGGTGTCTTCCCAGAAGGCGGCGCGGGCTTGCTGGTAGTTGCTGTAGGTGGCCTTGTCTAGCCCGATGCGCGAGCCAATGAGGATGGGCGGCACGCCGAATGGGCCAAGGATGCGCGACTCGTTGCGCTCGTCGATGCCCAGGAATCCCATCTCCTCGAAGGTCAGGCCCACGCGCTGATACTCACCCGCGTTATCCATGACCGCCACGTCGGACCACTTGTCGTAGCCGCCATGCAGCTCATGCCAGCGCTCTTTGACGCGGTCGGCCTCCTCTTGCTGTAGTGGCACGTTGAAGCGGAGTAACCCAACTGGCATGGCGCCGTGCTTGAAGAATGAGTACAGGAACTCGGTGATCATGTTGTCAACGGACGCGCTATAGGCCATGCAGGCCAGTGGCGATAGGCCGCGGCCCAGGCCCTCCAACGGGTCCAGTGGATTCGGCAGCTTGATGTGAATAACGTCCTCGGCGGCCATCGGTATGCCGTTGGCGGGGTTGACGTTCTCGGGGCA
>JBAZMT010000033.1:0-7463 GCA_041649615.1 Parcubacteria group bacterium | reverse complement strand
AACTTTCCGTTTCCGCTGTATGACATTCGGCAAATATTTCGTCTGCTGTCGGTTCGTCCAAACCAAATCCTTTGGCCCAACCACGAGCCCAAGCCTTGACAAACTCGCGGAATTCTGGGGTGGACTGCTGAGGCGACGGCGGTCCACAGATCGCAGACAGCAGAATGCGCAATTCCGTCGCGTGACGGAGGCCGAGCTCGCGGAATCGAGCGAGCAGGTCATTGTTGGATTGATGTGTGTTCATCGTGGGCTTGGGCCTTCCTTGTTCGCGAAGTGGCTCACCTCGAACGACCGCCCGCACTCGCACTTCCAAAAGAGAAGCTTTCCCGTTTCGTCGTCGACGACGGCGATCGGGTGCTCGTGTCGACAAGTGAGCGGGTTGGGCGGCAACAGGTCGCGAGAGCGGGTCATGATGGGCGCATCCAGTTGTCGGGTGTCAGAACGACGCCAGTTCTCGATCTGTCGGGTTTCAAGGTTTGCATGAAGGCAGCAAACTCCGCGCACATGGGGGCCAGATGCCAGACGGTCAATGTCGGCTCTTCTGAGATGACCACGAGAAGGCCACACTTCGGGCACTTGTAACGCTGAGCGTTCGCGGGAAAGCTCTCGGGCGCTTCGGCGCGAGTCATGACTTACGCCCCCTCTTGGTTCCGGCGCAGACGCAAAGGCGCTTCGGCCAGGTGCAGACGTCGCAATATTGCTCGTCTGGTTCGAGGGATACATCGCCATCGCGAAGCTTCTCCTCGAACGTGCGGTCATCCTCGATGGCGAAAGGACACAGACGCAGCACCTGCGGTACCTCAAAGCCATCGAGGCCTAGTAGCGAGCGGGCAATATCGTCAGCTTCCGCAGTGTTGGGGCTGACAGGCGTGCTCGCACTGAGCGCGGCAGCGAGCTGCCTTGCACAATCCCAACAGGTAGCAGCGGCCCAGAGTATGCCGTCCCCAGACATCCCGTCGTCCCGTGCAACTAGGCGCGCTAGCACGATCGCTGGCGCCTTGTTGCAGGCGACGCAGAGCGAACCTGGAACGATGTGATCGGAAGGCTTACCCATTGCTCGGGTCCTCCTCCGGGCAACGCAAGGCAACCTTGCCTTCGAGCCTCTCAGCCTCCTCAGCGTGGCAGTAACATTGGCATTGCTTCACTGCTCGACCGCAACAACTCGAATGCATCTGGTCGTGGCAATTGCGACTGATGATCGGAAAGTTCGCTTCTCGTGCCCCATGACAGCCAATCGGATCGGGGAAACGAATGGTGCCCATGAGTTCCGGGTTGCACAGGTACGCCTCAGCGCATTCAGGGCAGCAAAAGATTGCTCTCATCAGGACGACTGGCGCGCGCCGATTCGGTTGTTCATCACCGTCCAAAACCTCGACACGAATCCAGGCCGTGCCAGCTTGGGCTTCCGTGAACTCGTAGCAGCGAGGGCAGTTGTCGCACTTGACTATGCTGGACATCTTCAGTTCAACGCCTCGTTGGAAGGCGGGCAGCAGGTCGCGCAGGGTTGCAACGTCATGCCCGAGACGATGGCAATCGACTCGACGATGCGCGGCAACACCTGAATCGCCAAACGTTGCAACTCGGCTTCACTCTGGACGACAGGGATCAGAGCTCCGAGGTAGAACGAGAGCAACGCATTGGTGGTGCAAGTCTGGTGACAGTCAGGTGCCTTCTCGAGGACAGTCCGAGCGGCATCCTGCCCGGCCAGGTAAAATTGCTTCATGAAGACGAATTGCATGCGTGCCCAGTCCCCTCCCGCTGGCATAGCCGGCGAGGCCTTTGGTTTCTTCGGTCGTCGATGCTTGGTCATGGTTGCCTTTCAACGGACGTAGAGAATGTGCCGGGGTTCGCCCGACACGAAGTAGGCGCCTTCGTTCTTGGCCGTGGCGCGGTTGTCGTCTCGATAGAGAGCCACCTTACCCAACCGTTGCAGCGCCCCGAGGGCCAGGTCGAATTCGCCAGGAGTCAAGCCGACGTCCTTGCGTAGGCTTGCAATGCGCACAGGGTTGCCAGCGCCGTAAAGCTTGGCCTTGGCGAGCAACTTCGACTCGTACGGTTCGGCCGTCAACAAGGGTAAAGCCATGCCGACGAACACTCGCCCTTTGGCATCCTCAACGAGCTCGGCCCGCTTGGCCGCGGACAGAGACTGAGGGAAATCGTGCTCGTGCAAGACGAGGCGGCGCTCTCGCATGAGACGCAGGGCGAGAGCATCGAAGATGGGCTTCGGCAGGCCGGAGGCCGACCGGACGTCGCCGATCGAAATGAGACCTCGGCTTCCGCCTGCGACTTTGCGTAGTGCCGTAAGGAAAGCCGATTCGTAGTCTGGTGATGGGGTTGGTTTCACTGGTCGCACCTTGGGTTTGGGGGTGGCCTTCGTTCTGCGCTTGGTCGATGGCTTGGCTTCCTTCACGACGAGTCGAACTCGAGGTCGACTTGCGACCTCGAGCAGAGTCCGCGCTCGAGCGCGGGCCGCCTCGACCAGCTTGCGCGCTCGAGCACGGGCCGCCTCGACCAACTTACGTCCACGTTCCCGCGCAGCCGCCCGACGCTTGCGCATTCGTTCTCGCTCCGATGTCGTTGTCATGCCGTGCGTGTCCTCTCTGCCTTGGTCCAGATGTGTTTGCGCGCCCATGCAACCGCACAGCCACGGCAGACCCACCGACGAGCAATGACCTCGACCCCTTTGCGCTTGTAGCGCCATTGGCAAATGTGTGAGATGCGCTCATCTGGCTCGATCGGCTTGAGCCTTCCGCCATTGAAGATCATTGCTCGACGCATGATGTGTGCAACGTCCTGGCAAAGCTCGGGCCTCGGCCGCTCTAGCCGAATAAGCTCGTGCCCATAGCCTGGGGATGGCTTGCGCTCTTTACGTGGCATCGTCGCTCCGCTGGTCGCCGATGTGTTGTGCTCGTTGCCGGTACCAGTCTTCTAGAGCCTCCGCCCCGCCGAGCTCGGCGGGCGATAGGTGGAGGTTCGAGACGATCCAGTCAATGAACGTCAACCGGTCGTAGCCCTCGAATTCGAGTAGGTACTCGGCAAGCATCCAGTCGAGAATGTCTTGCAGTTGCATACCAGGTTTCGGGCGCAGCCGATTCACGTCCACGAGGATTGGGCCGCCTTGGTACAACGGCAAAAAGACCATGGTGGCAACGCCTTGGAAAACCGTCACACCGCAGGTCTGCGCGTCTCGAATGCGATAGTGGAGGCCTCGAGCAGCGCGGTTCAGCTGGACACATGCCATGCCCTTACTGATTGGCACGTCCTCCCAATAGAACAGCTGCCGCGCAGCATCGGGCAAGTCGCGGGACTGATTCTCGTAGCCCTCGAGAGGGAAACCGTTCTCATAGGCAAAGCAGCATTGGATCAACGGCTTCGATGCCTGCTCGAACGCCAGCGCTTCCGCCGGTTGAGCCAACAACCGTTCGAGCGGTTTCAGAGCAGCCTTGGCGTTTTCAACGGCTTCGTCGTGTTTCATCGGCGCACCTGGTGACTTGCGTGCAGATGGCCAACGACCGCCTTGATGCCCCTAGCGAGGTCGAGGTCGATAGTCCGGAATGAGCGCCGGTCGAACAAGTCCGGGTCAATCTGCCTTGCGTGCAGATACCCATTTTCGTCGATGAAGCCGGCGACCTTGCGATGCCGCTTGAGCCATGCCTTGGCCTTGGTCCGATTCCAGTGACGCTTGTCGAACAGGTAAGTCTGAATGGTCGTGGCTTTCATCGGTCCTTCCTTCCGTTCCGAGTAGCTGCTCGAGGGCTCTGCGATCCGACGGCTCGAGGGCCATCGTGACCATGCGCTTGCGCAAGATGGCTCGTTCCTTGTCCGTTAGACTCTCGACAAGCCTCGTCGCATAAGCGCCAATCTGCGCTTGGCCCCTCTCAATCTTCCGGGTGAAGTCGAGTCGGCGGATGGCCTCGTCTTCTGCTCTGTTGCCCATGGTCAGTTCCCTTCGTAGTGCCGTCGCAATGTCTGGATGTAGGTGAGCAAGTCGGTATCGAGAAACAACTTGCACTCTGGCAGCGGATGCAGGACGGCCGGATCGTTGTCAGGCCCGCACTCCCCGATGGTTACCCATTGTTGGCAGCCGACGCAGAGCACCCGCAGTTTCGGGCGCATCTCGATCTGTTCGTCTATCTCGAGATCGCTCATGTTCGAGCTCCCTTGGGTTGGTCATCCGTGCCGAGCACCTTTTCGACACCTTCAATCAGATTGTCCAAACCGGCTTGAATGATCGAGACGATGGGCAGTCCAAGCGTGTCTGCGAGAGCTTCGCGGGCAATGTACGCCTCGACCTTCGGATCTGGTTTCGAGTTGCAGCCCTGGCAAAAGCCTCGGTACCACTCGACCGCGCAAGTGATTCGGTCCTGCCGCTGCGCCATCAGTTGAGTAATGGCGGCGCCGGCATCGTGCCCAAGGCTATGGGCTGGCGTTTGCACCCCATGAGCCGAAGGCCAATGGGGTTCTGCAACGAGTCGCTTTCTACTTCGGCTGGGCATTAGGGCCGCCTGACGTAGGTGGGAATGCACAGCCTTTGCAGTTGGCCCGCGGTCGTCACTCGGACGTCAAACCGTGCTGATTGCCGTCCGAGCAGCAACAGCGGAGTCAGAGGGTAGATGTTCGATACCCAACCGTTCTCGAGCGCGAACAGCGCCCCCTGAACGGGCACGGGTCTGTCCGTGAGGTTCTCGACTTCGATCGAGAGCTCCAGGCCCGGTTGAAGGCGACAACCACGAAAATAGTTACTTGCCGAATTGCTCTCGTTGAAGGCTGTGCCTGGAACCGAACATGCAAGCTGCTCGACGCTACCGACCCTAATCGACCGTACGCAGACAGCTTGGGCAAGCGGGATGACCTTGTGCCGCCAGCAATGCCAGCGCTGGGCGAGATCGTGCAAATAGCGCCAACGGAATCGATTGTACCAACGTCGCAGGATGCCCATGGCTAGCCCTTCCTTGGTCGGCCCATACAGGCAGCAATGTTGTCTATCTGCTCAGTGATTCGCACGGCATTGAGCCCGCCCTGGTCATGCACGAGGTTGACGATTGCTCGGGCCAGCTGGTGCGCCGCCAGCCCAGGGGGGCAATCCGAGTCGATGAGGACCTCGAGGACCTCGAGGGCTTGGGCCTCGTAGACGGTGTCGCTCATTGCTTGCCCCCCATCCCCGGCAGGTGAACACCCGCCTTCTGCAGCTCGCCCATTGCCGCCCTGGTCATGGTCATGGCGGCATTCTTCGGGTCGCCTGCATAGACGATGCAATAAGCCGGCTGCGCGTTGGGTTTGGTCGCACGGGCTTGCACGATGAGAACCCCCTCCGTCTCGAACTCGATACCGTGTTTGCGGACATATTCGAGGAAGAGGGCCCAGAGCGCTTCGGTGTGTCGGGCGAGTTCTTCGTTCGTCATGGGCGGGACACCTTCACTTTGATGACCTGGCCCGTCTTCGCTTCGACGCTCGCACGAATGAAACTGCCCTTGCTGAACACGAGACCCAGCGAGATGGCTTCAGTCATAAAGCACAAGTTTCGCCCGAGGTTCTGCAGCTGGATGTCGGCTAAACCGTCGCGCTCGACCAACAGGTCAAATTCGCGTGTCCACCCGGGTTCGAGCTCAACTCGTTGGCTCCGCTCGATACCGTCAATCGAAATGGACAGCAGAGCCAGACACCGCGCTTTTGCCGCCTCGACGTGCGAGATCGCCGAAGTGCAGGCATGGGCCGCAGCCCAAACCGCGTGCATTCCGGCAAGCAGCCGCTCCCGGTAGGTCTCGACATCTTCGAGCGCCCACTTCAAGTGAGCCGCTCGTTTTCTGAGGGTCTCAGCGTCCAGCGGCACCGGACGAGGAGCAGTCTTCTTGGCTGCTTTGGTTGCAGTCTTCTTGGTCTTCTTGGTCTTCGCCATGGCACCTCTATTCGTCCCTCGCGCATCGCGAGCAAAGCGTTGCGTCACTGTTCGCCCAGATGCAGCCCCCTGGGCAGGGGTCGAGTTCTGTGCAACCGCAAACCCGACACTGTCCATCGACAGCAAAGTCGGCTGCGTCCGGAAAGAACGGAGAGCCGAAAAAGTTGGGGTCCGATTCGAGGTCGCCCTCGAACTCTTCGTCGTCAGTCATCGGTCGCACCTCCAATGTTGCTAGGCAGCCTCCGGCACGAATTCATCCGCGAAGAGCACGGCCCAAGTCTTCGGGCCGCAGACACCGTCCATGAGCAACCCGTGGTCGTGCTGATAGACACGCAAGGCAGCCTCGGTGATAGTCCCGAAGAGCCCATCGGCCGCCAGTTGCAGTTCGCGCTGTAAGAGCTTCACGGCTTCGCCTCTCGACCCGCGACGGACAGTGTCCGGCAAAGTCGCCATGGGCATGGCTGGAACGACTGCGCCGTCTGCAGCTGCTATCGATTTGGTCAAAGCCCGCAGATGGTTGCCAACTCGCTCGGCAGGTGTCTTGCCAAAGCCTTCGTAGTAGCCAGTCGAGTAGAGGCCTTGGGAAACGCCTTTCCAGTCATCGGCTCGAGCGGCTTGCCGAACACGGTCGCGCTTGCGGTTCACATACACGATATCGACCAAGGCGAACCAGCCCGCTTCGGGGCTCGCGTACTTGCGGAAGCAAGCGCGGTACGGCTTCGACGTCCCGTCCGCATTGGGGTGGGTGTCCACGTAGATGAACCGATCCCCCTTCCAGGTGTTGCCGCACTGCTCGGCTCCCATGTTGTTCGAGCCTGCCCCGGCGCCTTTCCAGCCGTCGCCGTACCTCGTTTCGAGACAGGCGATCCCGGCGAGGGCTTTCACTTCGCCCGTTTTCGGGCTCTCGTTGAACCGTTTCAGCAGGGCTTGTATTGCGTAACTTCGTGCGTCCGAATGAGAAGTCATGGCCAACCAGTCACCTTCTCTGGTGTCTCGGTCGTTGCGGCCGTCACCAGTAGCTTTCGGTTCGCCCAGTTGCGCGGCTTGCGCTCGGGGGCATTCGTCTCGGGTAAGAAGCACTCCTCGGCGGCAACCGTCCAGGCCTCCTCGAGGACGGCCTTCGCAAAGGTCGTCTTGAGCTGGGCGGGATCGCCAAGCGCCCATGCCGTCGATAGGATCGCCAGCTGGGCGTCCGCCGGATAGTCATCGAACAGCGGGAAGACGTGCGCCAAGAGGTAGGCCTCTTGCGCTTCGAGGTGGCCGAAGACGAGCTTTTCGATCCCTTCCTTCGTGAGCTCTAGGCTCGTGTAGAACCGCGCTCGAGCAGGCCCAGTATGGGCCAGGAGGCGGTTCTTTTTGACTCGCACCCAATCGCTCGAGATCTCGTTTATCTCTGCCTTGTGGCCGTCGTCCTTGTGCACCCACGGAACACCAAAGGCGTGGTCGATTGGATCGACTAGACAGCCGATGCCAGCTCGGACCATGCCCTCGCGATCGAGGTGCATCCAGGGGACGCACGAATCAAACTTGGTCGAGAACTCGACGAACACTGCGCGCACCGATGGTC
>JBAZMT010000032.1:0-7777 GCA_041649615.1 Parcubacteria group bacterium | reverse complement strand
TAGGCGCCGTAACCGTCCGCTGTCCCCTCCCACTCAAAAAACTTGTACAGGTTGCTCACTCTCTCCTCCTCACCGCTAAGCCGCCGCCAAGGTTGGCGTCACCAAGTACCCCCACCACAGCAGCTCCACCCGGCACACCGCTTGCGCGTCGGTCACGTCCGATCCCGTCAGGTCGATTTGCAGATTGAACGTGGTCACTCCGTTGCTCGTCAGCGTAATGCTCGGCGTCGTTGCGCCGATGTCCCGTGTCGCCGATGTGCTGGCCGTGCTGGCACCCTCGTATATCTCGCCTAGTGCGCCATAGTCCGTGCCGTCGCCCTGGTTGATGCGCTGGAATACGCTGTAATTCCACTCGATAGCCAGGTTCGTGGCGTTGTTGGCGATAGCGTGGCCGATAAGCGAATGCACCTCGCAGACGAACCCGCCGCCGCGGTTGGGGAAAAAGCCCGCCACGCTGGTGGTCACGGTGAAAATGGCCGTGGCCGTGTTGTCAGCAATGCCCGTCTTGACGAACACGGCCTGCTTGCGATAGGTGCCCATGGTGCCCGTCAGGTGCCCCCGCTCCAGGTAGTTGAGCCGGTTCTCTAGCATCCTGATACGGTCGAGCAACGTGGCCTCTGTCGCCATTAGACGCCCCCTACCATTTCCGGCGACACCCGTTCTACGCCGTCGGCGGTCACTTCCACGTTGACCGCTGTGATCTTGGCGTCGTCGGTGAACGTGCGCCCGTAGCGATCGGCGGATATAGTCACCAAGTCGCCCAGGTCCCACGGCACTTTCCAGGTGGTCGGCCACGGCTCCGAGTACATTCCCTCAGTCACAGCCATCTCTTTCAGCCGCATATCCCCGATGTAATCGACCGCCGTGTTATCCTCGTAGCTGCTTGCCGACTCCCAGCGCTCGCGGCGCTTGTAGGCCGTGATGTCGCCCGCCGTGTAGCGCTCGCGCACCGCCGTCGCTCCGCCAGTATAGATATAGTTATAGTGGCCCATGCTGTCTTTGGTATAGCTGATCTTCTGGTAGTTGCGCCGGTCCAGGCTGAATACCGCGTCGGCGTTCGCCCCGTTCCCCCATGTCCGGTCTAGGCCCCATTGCGGGTAAGCCGTCTGGAACTCAAAGCCCGTGGCCGATGGCACAACGCGCCAGTCGAACAGCCCTAGCTTTTGCAGCTTTTGCACCTCGTCTAGCACGATCTCGTAACTCGGCTCCTCTGTCCACGAGCTGCAAGCCGTCGCGTCGGCCTGTACCGTAAGGTCGCTGAAATCCCGTCCTGTCGAGGCACCGCTCCCACAGTGGTAGTAAACGTAGTCCTTGGCCAGGTCATCGGCGGCCCCCGTGCGCGTGTCCGTGGCGTTGCCTCCCGCTGGCACGATCAGGCGCCAGTCGAGATAGATGCCTCCGCCCAAGGCGTCGATCTGGTACACGTCGTTCGCCGGGTCTGTGCCCACGTCCCACGACTCGCGCAGGATGATCCCCCCGAACTGCAACACGCCATCGCGGTAGATGAGCACGCGGTTCATGCCAACGCATTGCGCGATCTTGGGGCTGTTCGGCACAATCTCTATGGAGCACGAGTCTATGTCGTTCAGCGCCAACCGGTAGCTGATCTTGGTAAAGTCGGCGTAGGTGCTGGTATTCGCTAGAACCGCCTGCACCGCGTAAGCATCGTTTAGGACGTGAATCGTGTAAGTAGGCATGGCTATACCGCCAGGAGCGGCGCGGGATGCGACACCACAATCTCGCTCGGCGTCCCGCTTGTGCTAGACCACTGCAACGCATTATCTCCCACTTGCATCGACCAGAACTCCGCGTCACTGTCCATCTTGCCGATGATGTCCGTTGAGGTGGACCCGTCGTAATAGTACATCTGCGCCCGGTCCATCAGCACGCGGATGTACTTCGTTGCGCCCACGGCGATGGTCTGTGATGTTGACCAGATTTTACCCGTGGTGTTGTTGGTCAGATGCAAGCCTACGATGGTCGTTGATGCGCTGCCAGAGACCTTGATAATCGGCCACACCGGGGCGTGTCCGCTGTTTGAAACCGTCTTGGGGTTCGTGGCCGTAGCCCAGGTTGTTCCATAGCCCGTCTCGCCAAACACGGGATAGAAGAATGGGTCAGGTGCATAGAAGCTGATGTTGACTATGGCGTTGGTCCGCCCCTTCATCTCCAGGTCGGAGATGCCCGTACACCAACAGTTTATCTCGCGGTACTCTGGCAAGCCGCCGGTGTATGGCCGCAGGATAAGCAGACGGAACGATGAAACGTCGTTGTCGGTGATGGGATAGTACGGCGTGAGCCCGGCGACCATAGCCACATAGGCGGTGTCTAGCGCGATGATCGTCGCCGCATTGATGCGAATGGCCAGCTCCATCTCGCGCGGCCCGGTGTACGGCATAACATGCGGATGCTGAAAGACATCCGAGGTCGTGTAGGGCATAGGGTTGCCAGCGGGGATAATGCCGTTCGAGTACGGCGCGCGCGTTCCGGGTATCTCAACGGGTGGCATCCCAAAGCCGCGCATCGCTATGAGCGTCTGCGTAGTGGACGTGATGGAATAGTGCGCTGCCCCCTTGTGGTAGTAGGTGAACCCGTAGGTCGTATCTGTGCCCATTATCGCCTCATCCTCGCTCGCCACTCCAGGCGCTCAGCCACGCTCAGCAGGTCCGGCGCGCCGCCGCCCGGTCGTTGGTCCACATAAGTCAGGTTGTAGTTGGCCGCCTCGCGCACCATCGACTGCGCCCGGTCTCGCGTCATGGGCGCCCCCGCGCTCGCATAAGCCGGGCTCCCGCGCAGCAACATGGCCGTCTGCATGTTATCCATGGCCGCGCGTATCTGGCCGATAGTGTCGGTGATGCCCAGGCTCAGGCCCTTGCCGAACATGCGGCCCACTTCCTCGCGCGCGCGCTTGGACGGGGAGGCGATGCCTAGCTCCCTCTTGGCGCCAGTCAACGCGGCCCGTGCCGCCGCCTTGGCGGCCTCTGTAATCTTGGCGGACCCGGCTGCGATGCCTTGGGCGATGCCATCCGAGATGGCCTTGCCGATGCTTGACCACGGGAAGGCGTCAAAGATGGCCATGATCTGCGTGGGTAGCGGCTTGAGCGCCGTGATAATATCCGACGCCCCAGTCTTGATGGCCGTCACCGCATCGGCCATGCTCTGCTTGGCAATTGCGGCAAACGATGTCAGCGCTTCCGCTGCGCTAGAGACCCCGCCACCCGATAGGCTGGACAGCGCGCCCAAGCCCGTTTCGATAGCTGTTTTGATGGCCGACGCGGCCTCGCTGAAGGCGTTGGCCTTGCCGATGCCGCCATCCCCCGAGAGCTTGACGGCGATGTTGCCCAGCGCAGTTACCACCGCGGTCAGGTCGGTCTCGAAGGCGGCCATAGCCCCGGCCAGCTTTTTCTGTCCGGCGTACTTGCCCAGGCTTTCCAGCGCGTCTATCGCGGGCTTGATGAACGCTACCGCGGCCTGCACGTTGCTGGAGAACGCGCCGATGGCGGCCAGGTCGTCCGCCGTAAACGATTCCTCTGTGGTCGTCACCCACAACACGGCTATCTCGCGGAACCAGGAGAGCGCGAGGTCCAGGTCGCTTACAAAGTCTTGGAGCTTGGAGAACAGGTTTTTGACGCCTTCGTATTCCCCGAGTGCGGTCAGCGCGTCGATACCCGGCTTGATAAAACTGATGGCCCTTACCACGTTCTCGGAGAACGCGATGGTCTCCTCGCTGATCGCTCCAACGTCGGCGACCATGCTGGAAATCTTTTTCAGGAGAAGCCAAAGGTCCGTCTTGAGACTGTCCACCGCTTCGTAGATGTTCGCGCCAGGGACATAGCCGCCCAGCGCCGCTAGCGTTTCGATGGCCGGCTTGATAAAGCTGATCGCCCTGGTTACACCCTCAGAGAAGGCGATGGTCTCCCCCTGAATGGCGCCAATATCCGCCACGATGCTGGAAATCTTCTTCAGCAGAATCCAGAGGTCGGTTTTCAGCGTATCCGCCGCGGCGTAGAGGTTGGCGTTGGAAACGTATTCGCCCAAGGCCACGAGCGTATCAATCCCCGGCTTGATAAAGCCGATCGCGCGCGTCACCCCTTCGGAGAACGCGATGGTGTCCTCTTGGATAGTCCCGATGTCAGCCGCGATACTGGATATCTTTTTCATCAAGATCCAGAGGTCGGTCTTCAGGCTGTCCGCCGCCGCATACAGGTTCTTGCTCGAAACGTAAGCGCCCAGCGCGGTGAGGGTGTCCACGGCCACCTTGACGAAACTGATCGCCTTGGCCGCGTCCTCTGAGAACGTGACGGTCTCCTCCTTGATGGCGCCAATGTCCGCCACGATACTGGAGATCTTCTTGAACAAAATCCACAGGTCCGTCTTGAGACTATCAGCCGCGGCGTACAGGTTGGAGCTCGACACGTAGGTGCCCAGTGCGGACAGGGCATCCACGGCGGGCTTGATGAGGCCCAATACTTTCGTTGCCGCCTCACTAAATGTGACCGCGCTGTCTAGCGCGATGCCTTCCCAGAACAGCGCCGCGTTTCGGATGTGGTACACCATGATGTTCAGGGCCGCCTCAAGCGCAGGGCCACTAGCGCGCAGGTTGGTCGCCTCTGGCATGTTAGCCATGGCCGCCACGGCTTGCACAGCAGGCCCCACCAGGGAGACGATCTTGCCCGCCGTCTCTGAGAACGTGGCCGCCGCGTCCAGCGCAACACCTTCCCAGAAATCCGCTACGCGCTTGATGTAGTAGACAAAGATATTCAGCGCCTCTTCCAGCCGGACCGCCTTCTCGCGCAGGTCCGTGACCTCTGGCATCGTGGCCATGCTGCCAAGCGCAGACACCGCCGGGCCAATGAGCCCAACGATCTTTTGCGCGTGCTCCGCCATGTTCGCCGCGGCCTTGATCGCCTTGTCGCCTAACTCGGTCACAGCTTGGGTGATGGCCCGCGTCACGGCCACTATCGCCTCACGGAGCGCCCTAGCGAACAGTTCCACGTCGGGCATGGTCTCAATAGCGTTTAGGGCGCTCAGCGTCGTGGCGAACGACTTGAGTAGCTCGAAGATGTCCTCTATCTTGCTAGCGAACTCTTGCGCCCGGCGGATGGTCTTGTCTTTGACCTCGCGGGTAGCGTCCGCAATGGCCGTCGAAAAGCGGATAATGCTTTCCTTGAGCGCCGCCGCCCACAGGGCTAGCGATGGTATGCCGCCCTCTGTTTTCTCGACCTTGTTCATCTGGTGGAAGGCGCTCGCCAGATCCTTGAGCGTCTTGGCGATGTCCCGCACGGCCAGGCCAAAACGGCTCAGGTTGTCCAGGTTGGCACCCTTGAGCGTAGCGCCGAACTTGACGAACTGCTGCACCACGTCCACCATAGATTCGGCTATGCCATCCAGGCCCAACTCCAACGGCGTCGGGCTGCCCGGTGTGAGCCACGAGGGCAGCTTGTCTTTGAGCCCATTGATCTTGTCGGCTAGCCCTTGGAAGAACTTGGTCACATCCTGGAGCTTATCGCCCAAGGTGCCCAGTGCCGTCTTGACGGGGATGAGCAGCTTGTCGTGCAGCCAAGTCAGGGCCTCCTTGAGCGGCCCGCTCACCTTATCGGCTACGACCTCTATGGCAGGACGGAGCTTGTCGTTGAACCACTCAGCCAGGTCTTTTATAGCGGGGAGTACCGTTTCGTTGATGAAGTTGCCCACGGCTTCGATGGCAATTTGGAACTTGTCGCCCAGCCACTCGACAACATCCTTTAGGGCCGGGATAAGTTTGTCGGTGATCCACTCGCCAACGTCCTGAATCGCCGGTAGCAAGACGTTCTCCCATAGCCCCGCCACCGCTGTTAGCGCTAGATCCATCGCCGCGAACCAAACGTCAACGATGGCCCGAAAGAGCGGTATTAGGTTCTCGTTGATCCAGGCCCACACGGCTTGGATGGCCGGCAGAAGGGTATTCGTCCAAAACCCCGAGACGGCGGAGATCGCGGCGGGGATGTTCGTTGAAAGCCATTCCCATATCGTTTGCAGGATCGGAACCAGCGTTCCGGTGATGAAACCGCCCACGGCTTGAATCGCCGGCAGCAGGGTGTTGGTCCAAAAAGCGGAAAGCGTGGCAATGGCGATGGGGATGTTCGTCTGGAACCAGAGCACGATCTGCTCGATGATCGGCTTGAGCGTGTCGTTCCAGAACGCTGTCATGAAGGTACGGATACCGCCCCAATCCCGAGACCACGCTAGGGCCAGCAGCGCGATAGCGCCGATAATCAGCAGGACAGGCCCTATCAGCGCCCCGATGGCGGCCCCAACGCCGGCGAACAAGGGAGCCAGGGTGGTGACGATAGTAATAACCGAGCCCACCGTGGTCAGCATCGTGCCTAGTACCAGGAGCAGCGGCCCGACGGCGACTACAACCAGCCCGATCTTGAGTACCCAGTCCCACACTGCCGGGTTGAGTTTGCTGATTTTGTCCAAGAAGCCAGCGACCGGCCCCTGGAGCAGGTTCGTCAGGGCCGTGATGAGCGGCCCACCCGCTATGATAGCTATGGTCTCCAGCGCCCCGCCCAGTTGCTCCATAGCGGCATTGAAGCCGGTGGTGCGGGCAGCCGCCGAGTCCTCAACGGAGGCAGCGCCGGAAACGGCTGTCTCCATATCCCCCCACCCTGTCGCGCCCTCGGCGAGCAAGGTGTTCATGGCCTTCATGCCGTAGGTGCCAGCAAGCGTTTGGATGGCCTCCAATCGCTGCTGCTCCGTGAGCCCGCCCATGCCATCCTCCGACACCGCGAGCGCCTTTTCCAGTTCGCCCATGATGACGGGCAAGTCCTTCAACTTACCTTCGCTGTCATAGAGCGAAACGTCTAGCGCCTTCAGTTGGCCTACCACAGCATCGGTGGGGCGCATCAAGTTGGTCATCATGCTTTTGAGCGCCGTGCCCGCCTCGGCTCCGGTGATGCCGCGCGAGGAAAGGATACCCAGGGCCGTGTTGGTAGTTTCTAGCGACCAACCAAAGGCCGCCGCGGTGGGGCCTACGTTCGTCATGGCCGCCACTAGATCGCCAACGCTGGCCACGGAGGCATCCGCCGTGCGAACAAAGCTATTGGCTACCCGGCTGGCCTCCTCGGGGGCCAGGCCGAACGTTTTCATGGCGACAATCGTAGCGTCGGTGGCTTGCGCGAGGTCCAACTCTGAGGCCGCGGCCAGGTCGATGGATGAGCGCAGCGCACCGGTGAGAGAGGCGTTTTCGTTGAGGTACGAATTCAGGCCCCCGGCGCCGCCGAATATCTCCGCCGTGTCGAAACCCGCTTTATACAGCGAGGTCATGGCATCGGCGGACCCCGCCGCGGTGATGCCCACTAGCTCCGTGTCCGCGCCGACGCTCAGCGCCGCGGCGCTAAGGTCTTCCATGGCCGTACCGGAGGAGCGCGCCGCGACCGTAAGGATGTTTATCTGCGACTCAAAGTCGCCAGCCATCTTGGCCGCTGCTACGCCAATGCCCACGATAGGCGCCGTGACCCCCATGGTAAGGTTCTTGCCAACACTTGTGAGGCTGCCGCCCATCTGCGTGAGACTGGCGCTTAGCTTGGCGCTGGAAGATTCACCCTTGCCGCCCAAGCCGCCCACCTCGTCTCCAAGTTCCTTGGTCTTTCGCCTTACCGTATCCAGCGCCTTGCTGGCATCATCTCGCGCTTTTAGAACGATCTCAAGCTCCGCCGCTGTCAGCGCCATTTAGCCCTCGTTTGCGCGGTTCTCTTCTTCGATCATCTCGCAGATGACCGGAATTAACTCGGAC
>JBAZMT010000031.1:0-7790 GCA_041649615.1 Parcubacteria group bacterium | reverse complement strand
CAGGGAAACGGATCGCCATTCATGCTGGGACAAAAGACCGCCGCGAAGCCAATGTTCCAGCGGCATTGGAGGCGCTATGAAGCTCCGATGCAGTTCTCTCGATCGTCTGTTCGCGTGTCCGGCGAGCGTCCACACCGAGACAGACGAGACGCTGATCGACCACGAGCCGAGCAAGGCAACGAACGTAGGTCTCGCCGTTCACGCGCTCATGGCGGACGTGTTGCGGAACCGATTCCAGACATTGCCCGATGTTGCGCCCTACGCGCAGCAATTCGGCGTGGAAGAGCGCGAGGTGAGGATCCTCGGCTACCAGGGCATGAAGGTGCTCGGCGAGTACCGCAAGTTCCTGAGCGAGTCGCCGGAGATTGAGGAGCCGTTGCGGGCCGGTATCGCAGACGGGCTAGAGCTTACAGGCCGCGCCGACGTGATGGACTTCGTGTGCCCAGACGACGGCGAGCCGACCGTCTATATTCTCGACTGGAAGACGGGCGAAAAGGACGAGGATTCACGGTACATTCGGCAGATGCAGGGATACGCGGCGCTGGGATTGCAACACTTCGTGGGGCGCTTGCCTCATCGCGTTGTCGTCATCATCGCGTGGCTCCGTTCGGGCGAGGTATCCGTGGCGTCCTACAGTCTCGGGATGCTGGGCATCCTACGGGAGATTGAGCTGGCGGTGCGCTGGGACGGGAAGACGTACACGCCTGGCGATGCTTGCCGATTCTGCCCGCGTGTCGCCGCCTGCCCCGGACGCCGTGACCTCATGCTCGCCGCCGTAGAAGTGCTCACGAGCGAGCGTAGGGCCTCTCTGGTGCCCTTCAACGGCGAGCTGGTAGATCCGTCAGCCTTCGGGCGTTCGATCCTTCAGGCGCGGTTCCTCAAGCAGCTGTGCGAGGACCACTTGCGCCAGTGCGTCGAGGCGGTGCGCTCGCTTGGCGGGGACGTGCCGTTGCCGAGCGGGCAGCATGTGGTGATCAAGAGCCGAGCGGGCCGCGCGACGTTGAAGCCGAAAGAGACTGTGGACAAGCTTGTGGAGCGATTCGGCTTCTTAGAGGATACAGACATCTTCGGCATGGTCACGCTATCCAAGGATGCCGTGGAGACGTTCGTCGCGAGCAAGGCGGAGCGCGGCGAGAAGAAGGCATTGAAGGAGAGCGTTCTAGCGGAGCTTGAGGAGATCGGGGCGCTCACGCGAGCCGGGGCGGTAGAATGGGTGGAGGTGCGCGGTGCGTAGCGTGAATCCAACGCCGGGTGAGTACAAGATCGCGCGGGGTCTCGGTGGAGGCCTGGGCGGGATGCGGTGGGAAACCGTCTCGGGGACTATCCTCTGCGATGGAATCTTCGGCCTCCGTCTCGAAGTGGAGTGGGCGCTGACCCATCTCGGGACCGGGCGTAGGGCTGGATTCTACCCGACGCGTCGCAAAGCGTACGAAGCTGCCGCGCAACTTGCCGCCCTTGATCTGCCATGGGACGCCAAGAGCAACAAAGAGTGGAAGGCGCGGAAGAACGAGGCCGAAGGGAAGGCAGCCATCGAGATCATCGAACGGCTCGGGTACAGATAGGAGGATGAGGTGGAGACGAAGCGGCATGATCGCAGCGAGTTCCCGTGTACCGCGCAGGATCACAACTTGCTGCGGCAGGAAGACTTCAACGTGCACGGGGCAAGAGTCCACGTTGCTACCTTCTTCAGCGTGTCCGGTGTCGGTATGGGCGAGGTGCCACAGTACGGATTCACGACGATGATCGACGGCGGGCACTTCGGGGATTGCATGTGGGGCGCACGCTTCTTCGATGAAGCGATGGAGAATCATCGTCTCGCCCGTGGCCTTGCCCGGAGGAAAGACTTGCCTACCGGAAAGTTGCTAGCGTTCTACGAAAGGAGATGGTGAAGTGGAAACGAAGCCAGCGGTGATCGGCAGCGAGAAGACGCTCGTCGAGGTGCTGCAACGCTTGAAGCCTGCGCTCGCGCAGCTCAAGCCCGACGAGCAAAGCGTGGAGCGGTTCCTACAGACGGTGCGCCGGGTCGCTCAGCGGAATCCCGACGTCCTGCAATGCACGGTCGCCTCGATGGAGAACGCGATCAAAGACTCGGCGGTGCTCGGCCTGGACCCGACGGGGTTGCGCGGGCAAGGGTACATCATCCCATTCTCGAACAAGCGCGGCGACAAGGAAGCGACCTTCATCGCGGGGGCCTTCGGGCTCGTCGATCTCGTCTACCGGACGAAGAAAGTCGCTGGCCTGTCATTCCGTCTCGTTCACAAGGACGATGAATGGCAATACGAGGAGGGGTTGGCACCGATCCTGCGACACGTACCGAAGTTCGAGGGGACATTCGAGTACGGAAACCGCCAGGATTGCGTAAGCGGCTACGTCACTTGGTTCGACGTGATCGACGGCAAGGCGGTAGCGCAACGGCACCTCTGGATGTGGCTTGCCGAGCTTGAGCGAGTTCGCAAGATCTCCAAGCAGACGGACAGGAAGACGGGAGAGTCCTACGATACGTCCACCTGGTTCAACCACTGGGGGCCGATGGCGCTCAAGAGCCTGATCCGTGCAGCGACGAAGAGCATGGCGCTCACGCCGGAAGTCAGCGGGCAGATCGACTACATTCTGGGGAAGGAAGACGAGAAGATCGGGATGCCGGACAGCTTCATCGACGTGACGCCAGGCGAGCCGACCGCGCCAGCGGAGGGCAGGAAAGAGATCGGAGTGGAGGCGTGATGGAGCCGCGTGAACTGACCCCAAAGGAAGTCGCGCGAGAGATTGAGAAACGCGCCCGCGCGTCGCACTGGCCGCCGGAGGGCGCAAAGGTTACTCGCGTACAGATCGACCTCATAGAACATAGGCCTGACGCGCTGACATCTGACCAACGTGCAGGCTATCGCGTCCGCAAGGCTGAATTCTACGGCGAGCGCCACTACAAGAAATACGGCCTGAGCTGGAAGACAGGCGAGTGGATGCTTGTTCCAGATGAAGGTAGGTACCATGAAGATACGTTCTTGGAGGTCAAAGATGCTGGGCGCATTGTGTGAGAAGATGCGCGTTTTCTTCGGGGGGTGGCCACGAGGGAACGTTGCGGAGGTGTGGGTGCGCGTAGGCGCTAATTGGGTTCTCGTGTGGAGGAGACCATGATCAGGCTATCCGAGTTGCGCGAATACGGACCGTGTACGTTCTCTTCGTGGACCACCGTGGATCTACTCCAGACTCTTGATTCATTGCGAGAGGAAGAGTATCCAATCGAGATGGCTCCGGTTATTTTCTTGCTGGCTGAGATCGTGGCGCGCCTCTTTCGTGCAGCGGAAGGGCGAGAGAAGATCGGCGCGACGGAGTAGGAGGGGAAGTGGAAGCGGTGGACTATACGACGTTCCTTGATCGCAAGGCATCGATCGTCAGGAATCTAGGGCCCGATGTCGCGGCGTCAGCGATCCATGCGAAGCTCTTCCCTTTCCAGCGGGACATCACGCGTTGGGCGATCCGCAAGGGGCGGGCGGCGATCTTCGCGGACACCGGACTCGGGAAGACGTTCATGCAATTGGAATGGGCACGACTGATTGGAGGTCGCTGCCTTGTTGTTGCCCCGCTATCCGTGGCGCGACAGACGGTCCGCGAGGGCGTGAAGATCGGCGTCCCTGTCTACTATACCCGTTCGGGCACCGATCTATCTGAGGGCGTAAACATCACGAACTATGAGATGGTGACGGAGTTCGACGCAGCTGAGTTCCATTCGATCGTCCTCGACGAGTCCAGCATCTTGAAGAGCCTCGACGGGAAGACGCGCAAGCTCCTGACGGAGATGTTCGCCGAGACGCCGTATCGCCTATGCTGCACGGCGACACCGGCCCCGAACGACATCGCCGAGATTGCGAACCATGCAGAGTTCCTAGGGATTATGAGCCGCGCGGAGATGTTGGCGGCGTTTTTCGTTCACGATCAAGACGGTTGGCGGTTGAAGGGACACGCGGAGGAGCCGTTCTACAAGTGGCTCGCATCCTGGGGGATGAGCGTCCGCCATCCGAGCGACTTGGGATACTCGGACGAGGGCTACGATCTTCCCCCCCTGTCGATCTCGCCGCTGTGGGTAGAGTCGGATGCGGTTACGGATGGTGCGCTCTTCCACCTTGGGATGAAGGGGATAGCGGATAGGTCGCGTATTCGCCGCGCCACGTCGGCGGACAGAGTTGCGGCGACGGTACGTTTAGTGCTAAACTCTATTCATGCCGACAAAGGAACAGAGAGCCGAGTACATGCGGAAATGGGTAGTGGCTCACAAGGAACAGATCGCAGCCTACCGGGAGCAGACACGCGAGCAGAGGAATGCCCGCCGACGAGAGAAGTATGCAAGCGACGCAAAGCACAGAGAGACGGTAAAGCGGCAGGTAAAGAGGTGGCAGGAAGCGAACCCGGAGAAACGCAAGAGCCAGAGACTGCGTGCATTCGGAATCACCTACGCGGAGTTCTCCCAGCTGATGGAGAGACAATTGAATCGGTGTGCGATCTGCGGTGCGGAGAAGACGCAAGACGGGAGGATGTTCCCTGTGGTAGATCATTGTCACCAGACGGGGAAGGTGAGGGGGCTGCTCTGCATGAACTGCAATCAGGGCCTCGGGAAGTTCAAGGACGATCCAGCGATACTGAGATCAGCAGCGGATTACCTGGAGATCAATGGCTCATCTGGTGCGGGCTGAATGACGAGCAAGATAGAATAGCCAAGCTTCTATCTGATCACGGGATCAGCTTCGAGACCATTTACGGTTCGCTATCTCTCGACGAGAAGAGAGAGCGTGTAGAGAGATGGCAGGATGGAAAGTCTCTCGTGATGATCAGCAAGCCCAAAGTCCTCGGGTTCGGGATGAACTTCCAGAACTGTCACCGCATGGCGTTCATCGGGATCTCTGATTCATGGGAATCCTATTACCAATGTGTGCGGCGCTGCTATCGCTTCGGGCAGACGGAGCCCGTCGAGGCTCTGATCGTGGTCAGCAAGCAGGAACGCGAAGTCTGGGAGAACGTACAGCGCAAAGACGCGGAGGCGACCAAGATGAGCGAGCGGCTGGTGGAGCATGTCCGCGAGTTCGAGCGAGCGGAGATCACAGACGGGCAGGCACGAGCGGAATACACGGAAGACACAATACGGCATGACGGATGGGAAATGGTGCTCGGGGATTCTGTTGAGACGATGGCCCGCGTGGAAGACAACTCCGTCGGCCTCTCCGTCTTCTCTCCACCGTTTCAGTCTCTCTACACGTACAGCCCGAGCGAACGCGACCTCGGCAACTCGAAGACGAGGAGCGAGTTCTTCGAGCACTTCACATTCATCATCGATCACCTTCTCCGGGTGACGAAGCCTGGCCGCAACTGCGCCGTTCACGTCCAGCAGCTCACGACGACGATGGTCACGCATGGCGTGATTGGGATGCAGGACTTTCGCGGCGACGTGATCAGAGCGTTCATTGATCGCGGCTGGATCTACCACGGCGAGGTCTGCATTGACAAAGACCCTCAAGCCCAGGCGATCCGCACGCACAGTAAGGGGCTTCTCTTTGTTCAACTGCGCAAGGACTCGACGTGGAGCCGTCCGGCGCTGGCTGACTACATCGTCCTCTTCCGCAAGCCTGGAGAGAATGGCGAGGTAGTTCACCCCGACATTACGAACGACCAATGGATCGAATGGGCCCGCCCGATCTGGTACGGGATCAAGGAATCGGACACTCTCAATGCCCGCGAAGCTACACAGGACAAGGATGAGCGTCATATCTGCCCGCTACAGCTTGAGACCATTGAGAGGTGTATTCGGCTGTGGTCGAACAAGGGAGACCTCGTTCTCTCGCCATTCGCCGGGATCGGTTCGGAAGGCTACCAAGCCGTGAAGCTCGGGCGTCGTTTCTGGGGTTGCGAGTTGAAGCGATCCTACTGGGAGACAGCCTGCCGGAACATCCGACAGGCGGAGACAATCGTAGACATCCCGCTGTTCGAGCCCGTTGCGGAAGAGGTATAATCGTCACGGCGGGCCGGGAGTCGGGCTCGCCAAGGGCCGTCTAACGGCGGCTCTCGGCCCCGCCAATCCTCACCGTTGGGAGGAACATGGCAGAATCGAAGGTATCGAATCTAGGGAAGGCCGCTCTCGCCTACGCCAAGCGTGGCTTTCGCGTCTTCCCCGTCCAGCCGCGTGAGAAGATCCCGCTCGGCAAGGCTGCGCCGCACGGCTGTCTCGACGCGACTACCGACGCCGCCAAGATCAAGGCATGGTGGTCCGAGTACCCAGACGCCAACGTGGGGATAGCGTGCGGCAACGGGCTTCTCGTGCTCGACATCGACGCACACAACGGCGGGGATGAGTCGTTCGAGCTGTTGGAATCCGAGCACGGCAAGACGCCGGACACGCCTATGGTTCTCACGGGCGGCGGTGGTCGTCACCTCTACTTCGCATATCCAGGCAAGTTGAAGAACAAAGTCGCGCTCGAACGCGGGATAGACATTCGCTCGGAAGGCGGCTACGTGGTCGCCCCGCCGAGCATCCACCCATCAGGCAAGCGGTGGGAGTGGGAAGCGTCAAGCCGGATAGACGAGATGGAGATGGCGCCGGCCCCGCAGTGGCTCGTCGACAGGCTATCCGAGCCCGCCCGAGGCCAACGAGGGCAAGCAAACGGCACTACAATCGACCGCGTAGACGCTGACGGGATTCTCTCCGGGGTCCCGTCAGGGCAACGTCACGCGGCGCTGTTTCGTTACGCGGCGCACCTACGCTCGCAGAATGTCGTCACGCAGTCTGAGGCTGAGGTCCTTGTTTCCCGTGCCGCATCGAATTGCAAGCCGCCCTACGCGGATGAAGAGCCCGCGGCGATCGTTACGGATGTCTGGGAGAGGTACCCGGCTGGATCTAGTTTCCTGCGTGACTTGACGGCTGAGGACGTATCGGCACCGCTTGTGACATGTGAGGATCGGACCGTCCGCGTCGAATGGGTAGCGAAGCAGATCCTCGCCGAAGCGCGCGGGCTGAAAGAGCACTCTGATGGGCGAATCGGCGGACACCTACGGGTATGGACAACGCTTCCCGGCGTGGCTCGTGATCTTCGCTCGGCGCAGTTCACCTTCACGGCGTTGCGTTCACGGACCGAACTCGTCAGCGACCTGGCAAAGAAAGTCCCGGAAGTGAACTGGGACACAATGATCGAGTTTCTCTGTGCCAAGGTCACGGACTACGTCCAAGGCGGTGAGCCCGTAGAGGAAATCCTGGCGGGGCAACAAGTCGAGCCGACGCGATTCGCGCTCTGGCCGCTCCTCATCGAGCATCATCCCGTGATCCTATTCGGGCAGGAAGGCACGGCCAAGAGCTATCTCGCTCTCCTCATTACCTATCTCGCCGTCTCGAATTCGCGTGAGGTGGAGGCGCTCGGTCTGCGAGTAGACTCGCCGCTCAAATCCCTTCTCTATCTCGACTGGGAGGGGACTGCCGACGTAGTGCGCGAACGCTTGAACATGCTTCAACGAGGGATGCAGCTTCCGACGGTGCCGTTCCAATACCGCCGCTGCACACGCCCGCTCTTTTCGGACATCGATGCGATCAAGGCCAGCGTGAATGGAACGCCGGATCTCATCATCGTGGACAGTTTGATCCCGGCGGCGGGCGGCGACCCGTCATCCCCACAAGTGGCAAACGAGCTATTCACCGCTCTGCGTTCATTCGGCGCGACATCTCTACTGATCGGGCACGCCCCGAAGCACACCGCCAACACGGCGGGCGCGTCCGTCTTCGGTTCTGGCGTCTTTCAGTTCCTCACGCGCTCGCTCTG
>JBAZMT010000030.1:0-7814 GCA_041649615.1 Parcubacteria group bacterium | reverse complement strand
TGGGAATCGTGCAACGAGCCGGCGGTGATTCACACCACGGGCCAGCGCGAGAGCCTGGACGAATTCACCGCCGAGTGGTGTCGCCTGTGCCACAACGAGGGCCTGCGCTGTGTGGTGGGCAACTTCTCAGAGCGCAACCCGGCGGATGGGACTATCGCGGAGTTTATCAGGATGCTGAGCACGGGCGACTACTTGGGGCTGCACATGTACGATGCGCCGACGCTGTTTTCTCACGGCTACATGCTGCGCTATCGCCAGTTGATAGCCGAGATACGGGCTGCGGGCTTGCGCGTTCCTCCTGTGCTGATAGGCGAATGTGGTGTTGACGGCGGGATCATCGGCATGGGCCGCAAGGGCTGGCAGAAAATGAAGAGCGATTGGCCGGCGTACATGTGGGACCTTTGCTGGTATGACGAGCGGCTGTGCGAGGATGACTACATCGCCGGGGCTATGCTATTCACCGCGGCACCTAGCAAGGACTGGCGTTCTTTTGGCATAACAGAGCGTCAAGCACGGGAATTGGCGGAGCGGCTAGGTTAGTGGCCCTCCACAGCGCGGCAATCGGCCAGGACACACGCGACAGAGAGCCAACGTTAGTATAGCATAAATTTCAACGAACATCAATGGTTTTCCTGGCAGAAAAGGACAACGTATGGACCCGACATTGTGGGACGCTCTCAAGTACGTCATCGGCGCGACTGGGGGCATCATCGCAGCAGTGGGCGGCCTGTTTCTGCAACGACGCAAGGATGAATCTGAGCTACGCAAGGACTTGATGGCGCGCATCGAACAACTACAAACGCACATCGACAAGCTAGAGGCGCGGGTGTCCAACAAGGATGCCAGGATAGCCGAACTGGAAGACCGTGTTACGGAGCTGGAAACAGAGAACGCGCGGCTCAAGGCAGAGCTAGCGCGGATATGTGGCGAGCGCCACGCGAAGGGCGCAGCATGATATGCGCCATGTCATACGGCATACACGCTACGATGCCCGGAGCGAGTCGTTCACGTTGATTTTGGTCGGCGACGTTCACTTGGGCAACCGCCACTGTGACGAAAAGACGCTAAAAGCGCTAGCGGCGCGGCTCGTGGATGAGCCCAACACCTACTGGGTGGGCCTTGGTGACTACTGTGAGTTCATCGACATGCACGACTCGCGCTTCGACCCAGAGGAGCTAGCCGTCTGGATGTTCGGGGCTACCGAGCTTAGCGATATTGCTAAGGCCGAGGTTGAGCGGTTCCTGTCGATCATGGGGCCGACGCGCGAAAAATGTCTGGCGCTGTGTTCGGGGAATCATGAGGAAAAGATTTTGCAGCACTCGGAGCACGACGTTTATTCGACAATCCTCGACGGCCTATCCGTCCAGGGCCAGGAGCACCGCTTGGACCACCGCGGCTTCTTGTCATGGCGCTTCGGGCAATCGTCGGACGCCAAGCGCGGCGGGTCCACGACCTTTCACTTTTTCCTATCGCACGGTTCGGGCGGCGGCGGCACGCCGGGAGCCACGGCCAACCGCGTGGATCGCTTGGCCGCACAGGTGGACGGTGTTGACGTGGTAGTGTCCGGCCACACGCACCGGGCGCAGTACATGGCGCGCAGCGTGTGGCGGCCAGGGTTTAGGCGCGGCCTGGTACACCGGGACGTGGTGCATTGTATCTCTATACCGGCGCTATGCTCCGACATGCAGTACGCGGAGCGCAAGGACATGGCGGCGCTGCCCACCGGGTGGACGGAGCTGGAAATCACGCCGGATAGCCGGACGATCAAGGTATCGACCAATTTATCGGGAGGATAGACATGGCATTCGTGGGGTCACTTGATGTGACGCCAATTCCTGCCCGCCAAAATCTCTCGGATAGCCCGACGGGACACGCCATACTGTTTAGCAATGGCAACTTGCGTAGCTCCAGCGGCGCGTTGTGCTTTGAGTTCCCGCACTTGCTCCTCGGTGAGCTTGGCGCGCCCGCTTTTGCTCCCTTTGCAACTGCGCCCCTTGGTAGCCATATCTGCCATGTTGTCTGCGTTGGTGCCAAGAAACATATGCGCGGGATTGCAGCAAGCGCGGTTATCGCAATGATGGCAAACGAACATTCCTTTAGGGATAGGCCCGTAGGCGAGTTCGTAGGAGAAGCGATGTGCCACGACAATCTTGAAAGTATGGAACATCCCGTAACCGCTCGGCAACCTATATGCGGTCCAAGGCCAACAAGCGTTAACTCCGCCAGAACGATCCACTTTAGACCAAAAACGTTCGGCAAGAGTGCCTCTTGGCTTGGAGCGATGGCCCCTCAAATACCACGGGGCAGCAGAGTAGCGTCGGCGGGATGTAATTATTTGCCCGCACCCACAAGCGCATGGTACAGGGGGACAATCAGAGGTATAATGGTACTGCATGGCGAAGCTCCTTTCGCTGTGCCATCCCTGGGGTGTTAGTAGCACCGCCAGGGATTTCTGTTACCTTCAGAATACTACTGAATCTTGGGTTTGTCAATCTTAACGAGCGGAGGACAGAATGAGCTTTTCAGAACTTACACCGGAGCAGCAGAACGTGCTTGGCGAGTATGTGCGATTGTTGCGGGCGTGGTCGGGGGAGCAGGCGCGGACCAACAACCACGGGCAAGCGCTGAATAGCGATTATGCGCAGGTGCAAGCGGTGCTGGCTGAGCTACAGGATAGCGACGTGATCGCGGACGGTAGCGGCCTCGCGGGCGCGGGGCAGTTGACCAAGGCGGAGGTTGTCTCGCTGACCGCGCAGAGCCAAGGGCTGCTAGCATCCTACGACCAAGCGGGCCAGCGACAGGCATATGCTAAAGCGGCCGGGCCGGGCAACCTGATAGGATAGGTGCGACATGGCACTGGCACAGTTATATGTCGATCCGGCCATCGCGGGGAATAGCGGTACGGGCACCGTAGGCGATCCATACGGCGATCTGGAATACTGCCTAGCGCAGGCAACGCTGGACGCCGCTGGGACGCAAATCAACGTCAAGGCGGGTACGGCGGAGGTGCTGGCGGCCTCGCTCAACCCGGGCGCGCACTTTGGCGCGCCCACGGCCGCGGCGCAGTTGGTAATCCGCGGTTACACCACGGCGGCCAACGACGGCGGCATGGGTGAGGTGGATTGCGGCGGCGCTTCCCTTTTTGCCGTGACGACGCTGGACTATATCGTTCTGGCCGATATGGAGTTCCACACGTTCGGGGATAACAACGGCATCGTGCTGGATACCTATTGCACGGTGTTCCATTGTGAGATCCACAAGGGGGCTAGTACCCCGACCACGAAGACATTGCTGACCGTTAACGCTACCAACGGTCATGCCATAGGCAACTACGTCCACGACGCCGGAGCCACGGGCAGAGGCATCAGCAGCGGCGCAGTAATCATAGGTAATTACGTCAAAAGTTGCCCTGGATTCGGCATCTATCGGCCCGGCGTAATAGCGGTTGGTAACATCGTCCATCTATCTGACGCCGGGGCGGTGGGCATTGATTACATCTATGGGACCACCGTCGTCGGCAACACCGTCTATAACTCGGCGGCAGGTACGGCATCGGGCATCCGAGCAGGGGCGGCGGGCATATTTGGCGCAATCGTGATCAACAACATCTGTGAGGGGTTTTCTGGTGTAGGCGGCGAGGGCATCTTCCTCCAGGCAGGCGACGATACGCACATCGTAGGATACAATGCTTTTTACAACAACACGGCTGCCTATACCGATTCGGGCGACGAGCAAGTTGACCTCACCGCCTCCGACGTGGCCCTCGCTGCTAGCCCGTTCACCGACGCGGCTAACGGCGATTTCTCGCTCACCGCGGCGGGCAAAACAGCGCTGCGTGGGCTGGGCTGGCCTGCCGCGTACCTGGGGGCGCACGCCAACACGGACGGGCACATCACCATAGGCGCGGTGCAGTACGGCGAGGCTGAGGCGGGTGGCGGGGGGATGTTGGTTGGGAACAAGAGGGCTAATAAGGAAGGCTAGGATATGTTCATAGCACCAGGCGCAACAGACGTTACCACTTATTTCGTGCTTGTCGATCCTGCCTCCGGCGTGCCTGAGACGGGCCTGACTATCACCGACCTGGACGCGACCTATACTCGCGACAAGGCGGCGGCTAGCAAAGCTGACCTGACGGCTTGCGCGGCGGTAGACGCGGCGCATAGCGACAACACGGCTATCCAGGTGGACGCGACCAACGCACCCGGATTATACCGCGTAGACTGGCCGGACGCGGCGTTCGCTACCGGCGTGGCGCGGGTGCAACTGTGCGTCAATGGCGCGGCCATCTCACCAGCACATCTGGAGGTGGAGCTTGTGCCGTGGCTCACGCCGATCACGGGCGCGACGGTGCGAGCGGTGAACAGTGCGGACGCGGGGCTGGCTGTGGCATCGACGGCGCTGGACAAAACGACGTGGACCGATGCGCGCGCGGGGTACATCGACAAGGCGCAATACCTGCCAGCGGTGGCGGCGGGCAGCGCGGGCGGCGTGTTCATCGCCGGGGCCAACGCGGCTACGTCGGTAACGACAGCGCTGACGGCCAACATCACGGGCAACCTCTCCGGCAGTGTCGGTTCCGTGACGGGGGCCGTGGGTTCTGTCACGGGCGCGGTAGGGTCCGTTACCGGCGCAGTTGGTTCTGTCACGGGCGCTGTGGGCTCGGTGACGGGGGCAGTCGGCTCGGTAGGCGCGGGTGGCATTGCGGCAGCCTCGTTCGCGGCGGACGCTATCGCGGCGGCGGCTGTGAGTGCGGCGGCTGTGACAAAGATCCAGACGGGTCTGGCTACGCCGACGAATATCACGGCGGGCACTATCACGACCGTGAGCGGCAACGTCACGGGCAGCGTGGGCTCGGTTGTTGGCGCGGTGGGCTCGGTGACGGGGCTAACAGCTGCCGACGTGGGCACCATCAAAACGCGCGTGGTGCTGGCTCTGCCGGCCTATGCGCCGGACACCAGCGGCGGTTTGATGACGCAAGGCTCGGACCATTTTCAGACCCAAGCGGTGCTTGTCGGGGGATACAAGGCATGGACGGGCACTCAGTGGATCAAGAGCCAGATCATCTCCGACGTCATGCCCGTCGGGCAAGGCGGGCTGACGACCATCACGCCGGGCGGCAACGGGTGGCCCAACTGGGTTGGCATGGTGCTATTCTGCGGGGGGCTCTATGACGCCTACAGGATCATCAGCGCCACAGATACGACGATCACGCTGGACCACGCGCTGAACGTCGGGAACGAGAGCCAACCGTGGTTTGTCCTGCCCTACTATGACGACCTGGCCGCGCGGACGGCTACTGTGACCAACCTGAACGCAGCTATCACCACGCGGGCGGCTACGGGCGAAGCAGCGGCAGCGGTAGGCACGCTGAACGACTTTGACCCGGCAAGCGATGCAGTGGCAAACGTGACTACTGTGGCGACGGTGACGAACCCGGTTACGGCGGGCACGGTGAGCGACAAGACGGGGTATGCGCTGAGCGCCACGGGACTGGATAGTATCACGGCCACAACACCGACGGGCGTGGCGACGACCTTCCCGCAAAAGCTGGTTCAACTGTGGCATCGCTTTTTCGGCAAAGTCACCATGACCAGCACGCAACTCAAGACCTACGACGACGCGGGTACGGGCACGTTGACGACGCAGACGCTTGCAGATGACGGGACCACCCAGACCCAAGGGAAGGCGTCATGAGGCTAGTCCTGGCGCCGGATAGTACGGTTGATCGTTACGACCGGGCGATATGGATGACTCTGCCGTTCGACCTGCTGTGGACGAGCATCGACTATCGCGCCTGCTTGACGCTCACCGATGCGCTGGCGTTCACGCTGACGACGACGGACGCGGCGCGGTTTACGCTGACGGTGGCCGACACGGACGCTTGTAACGCATAGGAGGGGAAATTGAACACCTACGATCCTGGGGACTCTGTCAGGCTCTCAGTGGCGATTGTAAACAGCGCGGGCACGGCGACGGACCCCACCACGCTGACGCTGACCGTCAAGCCGGGCGATGGTACGGCGGTGAGCTATACCTATGCGGCGGGCGAGATAACCAAGGACTCGGTAGGCAACTACCACAAGGACTATACCGTGCCCAGTGGGACGGGGGGCACGGTGTACTACAAGTTCACGGCAACGGGCACGGCCATCGGTATGGAGCCGGGGTCGTTCGCCGTGCGTAACGATGATGCAGCATAAGGAGGGTGTATGAACTGGGCAAACCTGTACGATGTTTTGGCGTGGCTCATGACGGCGGGCGCGGGGGTCTGCGCGTGGGGTATCCTCGACGTGGCGGAGCGTCGCCAGTGGCTACCGGGCTTGGCGACGTTGGACTTTGAGGCCAAGCGCTGGGTTGCGCTCGGCGTGGCCGCGGTGCTGACGCTAGCGGCCTGGGGCGTGTCGATGTTGTTCTTCTACGTGGCGCCGCCGCAGAGCTGGCGCGCGGGCGTGGAAGAGGTGGTGCGACAGTTGCTGGTTAGCTTGCCACTGGCGTTCACCGCGTCACAGATTGCGCACGCGCGGGCGCACACGGCTAGGGCGCAGATGCTAGAGGAACCGATGGAGCAGCACGAGTTGTGCCCTAGAGGCTAAACACATCGCGCGCCGTGGCACAGGTCCACTCTCCTCCCTGCCCATGGCGCGGGTCCTCCTCGGCGGCGTGCGTGGCTTTGGGCGGCTGCGCACGCCGTTCGATTACTCCTCTTGCGTTGGCCGCTCGCCATTCAGTGCGGCTTTGATGCAATCGGCCACCTTGTCATAACAGTGGCTAGTCTGTTTGTGAATACCGCGGATATGCAGGTAGTAGCCCCAAAGCCCCTTGTGGATCTCAAGGCCGGGGTGCAAGTGCGCTACCTTTTCCGTCGCTCGCTTTGATACTGCCATGCGGCTCCTTTGCTAGTGGGGCGGGGCGGTTTGGGCGCCGCTCTGCCCCATGGAAAACTATTCCACGTCTAACGGTCCTTTGCCGTACCTCTCTATCATATCGCCCAAGGTGCGCTTGTTGACGTGGGGCGCATAGACGTTCTTGGTTGTGCCCGGTGACTCGTGGCCTAGCAGGGTGGTTATCCACTCCAAGGGCATCCCCTCGTCAAGCAAGTCCTGGGCGCGCTTGTGGCGCAAGCAATGCGGGCTTGTGCTATCCAGCAGGCCCTCGGCCTTGGCAGCCTCTTTGATGATGATCCACGCCTGATGTGTCGATAACGCTTTGCCATGGTCACGGGCATGGGATACGAATAGCGGCGCGCTGCTACGATCCTCCCTCTCTGCTACGTACTCGCAGATTAGGTCTCTCGTCTGCTTGTTGATGAACACGGTACGCGGCTTGTCGCCTTTGGTCTTGTAGAGGATGACGCTATCGGCGCGGCCATCCGCCACGTCTGCGCGGGTCAAGGCCATAGCCTCAGAAATGCGTGCGGCGGTGTCATACAGGAACGCCACGAGCACCCTATTCCGAAGGACCATCAGCCGCCCCGCCTTTTTCTTTGGCAATGGAGCATTGACATAATGTGTAATCAGCTTGGCTATAGCCGGGTCGATGGGGCGGGCCACGTAGCCGCCATTATGGGCGCGGGTCTTGTTGGCCTCTTGGCGCCGCATGATTCTGGGGTATAGCGTATCATCCCCGAATTGCTCATTGCCATCAAGCCAGCGCAGCAGGTTGTTGGCGGCTGTTAGGTAGCCCTTGACGGTACGCGGCTTGTAGCGCTCATGCAGCCATTGCTTGAATGACACCAACACATCGACCGGGAGCGCGCGCGGGTCTTGCTCGATCTTGCTTTCATCCAGGTACACCGCGAACGCACGGAGCGCATG
>JBAZMT010000029.1:0-8576 GCA_041649615.1 Parcubacteria group bacterium | reverse complement strand
CCGAACAAGTTGCCCTGTACCACTCTCTTCTATCCCGTGCTCGTTCCTGCCAAGCCGAGATTGCGCTTGAGAGACAGCGCGACGTTCTTGACGAGGAGGATAGGCAGAGGATCGCTGTGCTTGACCAGGAGAGGGTTAGGCACCTAGAGGCTGCTGGCGAGGTCAAGAGAAAGCTGAAGGAACGGGGGATAGATGTGGAGGAGAAAGTGCGAGCGAAATGAGTGATTACATGAGCATGACTGACATTGATGGTGCATGGCTGGGCGCGCTTGCGGCGCAGCGGCTTTGCTACTGGCGAGAGAAATCGAAGGCGTTCCGTCGTGGTGTGTGGACAGTAACAAACAGGGGCCAAGTTACGCAGTCACGGACGGTGTTGATTCCACTCGACCTGGCGCTTATTTTCAAATTGTCGTTGCGTGACCGGCTGACATACCACCGTGCTCCAGGGCGTGTTCTTCAGCCAGACGGCGTGAAGCGTTACGTCCGTCGGCTGGCGCTCACTGTAGGAGCACAAGAGCGTGCTCCTCGGCGTGTTGTCAACGTCATGGCCGACTCTGGTGGATCTTCCTGTCGGGCAGCGCAGTTTGGCCCTGACGGGCAGCTTGATATTGGCCAGAGTCCATTGCCAGCATTGCGAATTACGATCCCACGGCACATGGCCGACTGGGCAAGAATTGGTATTGGCGACACTGTGCGATGGACGTACAACCGGCAAGCAAGGCGCTTGTATATCGAACGATGGGACGCACCGCTGCTGACGAAACGTAAGCAAGTCCAGGAGGTGCAACGATGCCAGTAAGTGACAAAGCGAGGAAGGCTGTCATCGAGGCGTCGGGTGGCTGGTGTGAACTCTTCCATGAGGCACCGGTAGACGGAACGATGATTGTTCACTATCAGCACCAGGGCATGGGCGGCTCGGAGGAAGACTCGGAGTACAACGATCCCAACGTTCTTCTCTGGGGTTGCCGTGAATGTCACGACCTCGTGGACGGTCGCCTGCAACACGCACCCTGGAAGATCGTGCGCTTTGACAGAGCAGCGGGCGAGCTTGAGATTGTGGATATGGAGATGCGCAAGGTGGATCACAGCCGGATCTTCTTCCACAACCGGGCCGTGTGGATGGAGGCGGCGAAGAGATATCCGCAAGTTGTGGATGCCGTTCGGCGCATGAATGAGGCAGCGTTCGACCTTGCCAGAGAACTTGCCTTCTTTGAGCCAGGGAAGAAGAAGCCGGAGCTGTTTCGTGTCTGCCCCGAGGTGCGGCAGATGGACAAGTCGGATTTCTGGACATTCATCAGTCTACTTGGCATGACGCGGAGCAAGGCCAAGGAACTCATTCCGGTGGGCAAGTGGGCAAGCGAGAACGAGATGGAGGGGCTGATGCGCGGCGTAGATCCAGACGCCCTCGATGCTTTGCGCAAGACGCCAGACGAAGAGTTGCCGGACATGCTTGAACTGGCCCGTGCTAAGCCTGCTGAGTTCTGGGACAAGGTAGACAGACAGACAAAGGCGCGGCATGGTAACCGGGCACACTACTGCCAGGTGACGCCAGACGGGTACGTGAAGGACATCGGGCTACACGCTACAGATCCAGAACTAGATGAGGCTTTTGGCCTTATCAAGGGGGTGATTCGTAGGTCGAACAGTCGGGTGGTGGCTTGACTTGTCTAATCGGATTTGGTATAATCGTGTAGTACGAGAGACGGTGATGGTAGAGCGATGAACGGGGCGAAGAAGAGTGGCGAAAAGATGCCGGGTGCCTCCGGCAACTTGCCTCCTTGCACACCGGAGAACGCGGGCCGTGTCTCCGGGCACGGTCCGCACTCTGTTGCTTACTGGGGGATGGTGGAGTGAATCAAGAATCTCTAGTACGAGTATGGCTTGTTGGCATGTTAGTTGCGGCTCTAGTCATGGCGTTCATGCCAGACATCTACAACACGTTTGTCGAAGAGCGAACCGAGATCGTGGGCGAGAGTGTGTCTGACTCCCACATTCGGGACATTGCAGCGGAAGAAGCGGCCAAGATCCAGCCTGGAGTGACGCGGGAGTATGTAGATGAGCGTTGTGGCGCCCTACTGGAAGTCGATCGGACTGCCATGGGCGTCTTCGTCGCAATCAATGACGACTACGAGGCGCTGCGTGACGTTGTAACTGGACAGGCAGACGCGATTGTCGAGATTTGCGATGTGACGGCTGACATCGCCGACTGGACTGTGGCGGAAGTCATCCGCGTTGAACGGCTTGCGAATCGATCTCACTGGTTCCTGATTCTTGGCTCAGTCTGTGGCCTGTGTTCGATGGTTGTTCTGATTACCGTTGCCGTTAGGCAGAGGGGGAAACAACGTGGTGAAAGCAGTAAAGCCCGATAAGAAGTTCGTAACGCTGATTGGTGGGCCGTTCGATGGTGAACGGCTGGCAGACAACTTCAAGGACGTTCTGGACAGGTATGATAGCAACTGCAAGACCACCGTTCGCTACTACCGTGATCCCAACGTCCATGACTGTTTCTTGGTGGACGATCCCAACGACTCACGCCTGCTGATCTACAAGGTGCAGGAGATGGCAAAGACCCTTGATCTGCTCAAGGTGCGTGTTGCCAACCATGCTGATTGGCTCAGTAATCTATCCGAAACGGCCAATCTAATAGATCAACCTTCTAGATCATGGTGGAGGCGGCTCCGTGACAGATGGAACTTGCTCGCCTGATGAGAAGCCGCAGGACTCTCGCGGCTTCCTGCGCAACGTGCTCGGTGAGGAGATCAAGACACTGCGCGGCGTGAATCGCAAAGAGCAGCCCGAGGAGGGTGGTGATGACGGAGCAGGGAGTGAGCAGCAGGCCAGAGAACAACGACCTGGGGCTACGGATGAGGACGTGTGAACGGTGTGGCGTTGGGCTGGGAACGATGTCACGTTCTAAGTACCTAGAGCGGTTCGTTCGTGGCAAGGCGCTGTGTCCGTCATGCCACAAGCCTGCTGTCTCAAACGGCGAGGGCAATGGCGAAGCGTGGGTGTCGGTGTTTGATCTATCCAAGAAGTACGTCGTATCAGACCGCACGTTGCTCTCGATGATTACCCAAAAGCTGTTTACGTTCTGGGAGAGCGAGTGTGTGGGGGCTGGACTGCCAAGGTATTACTTGCGAGAGAGGGACGTGGCGAAGCAGTTTGCGGTGAGGGCGTAGGGGGTGGACATGGCGTGGAAGAACAAGATGCAGTACGAGTGGCTTGCCGAGGAACATCGAGCAGAAGGCTTGTCCGATCTATGCGATGTTGTGAAGAGCCTCCACGACAGGCACATCCGTGTCGTCGTCGAGGAAGAGGTCAGCGAGTGCTGCGATAGGTGGCGTTGCAGGACGGCGCTTGACATGCGGAAGGATTGGCGCTGCCGAGTGGTGCTGATACCAGGTCATTGCGCCATAGGGCCATTCACCTTCTGTCCTGAGTGCGGGAAACGGTTATGACCGAGCCCTCTCTCTTTTCCTCCTCCCAGAACACCGCCATCCTCTCCTACCTCAAGTCAGGGCGCACACTGACTGGCCTTGAGGCTCTGTCTCGGTTTGGCACATCACGGTTAGCGGCACGGATTCACGATCTGAAGACTGATGAGCGATACGGGAAGCCGGAGATCGAGGCACGGACAGTGAACATGAACGGGAAGCGAGTGGCGGAATACAGGATGGTGGGATGATGGTTCTCTCGGGCCGGGCGAATCAAGTGTACTCGTTCTTATTCTCCCACAGAAACCAGTACACGGACAGACAGATATCGGAATGGACCGGACTCTCCGAACCGGATGTAGATGCAGCTTGTCTGGAACTGGTGTCCGCATTCGATGGTACGCGCTTCTCTCTAGCTCAGGAAGAGACGAAGTGGGGCAGGGCGTACAAGCTGACAGTACACAAGCGCCCTGACAACAAAAGGGGATGTGTTTGTCCAGAAGGAGCTGCTGGGCATGAGCGGATTCATCAGAGGGCAACCAGCCAGGCGCGGTGATGGGTAGTGGCAAAGAAACCACCCGAGCGCATGGAAGACGTGATCGTGGCGTACCTCAGACTGTGCGCGAAGGACAACAAGACACCGCCGATTAGCGATGAGACGTGGCAGAGGATTTTTGCGTCTGAGTTAGCGGGGCGGATTCGGAAGTGGAAGGGAGGGGCGTGATGTGGGTGTCTAGGGTGAAGATGGAGGATGTCGAGCAGCGAATGGTGCGGGCTGAGAAGCGGCTGACCATGCTCGAATGCCAGCATCGCTGGGGGTTTGAGTTCAAGGTAGATAACGAGTTCACCTGGTTCAACTACGTCAAGAAGTGTAAGTCATGTGGCAAGGTCGTTGAATCATACAGCGATCCAGACGCATGGGATATTGCGCGAATTGCCTACGAGGAAGCGGAACTAGCGGCCCAGAAGAAGGCTCTTCTAGCCAGGCAACCCAGGGGCAAGAAGAAGTGAATCCTTGGCTGGGGATGCTGCTTCTGTACTCTGGCGGTCTAGTGTTTGCGCTAGTGTGGCTCAAGCTCGTGGCGATCCCGTATGGGCCGGTTGAGAGGCGTGGCGCGGGAGAACGTAGTGGGGGTGCAAGATGTTGTGGGTAAAGTTCCTGTTATTCATCATTGTCCCGGTTATCGCATTTGTCATTACGATTCCGATGTGGCGGAGGGGCGGGCAATGGGGGTTCCGAGGAAGCGTGTTGGTCGTGTGTATTGTCCTAACGCTAGTCGGGTGGATTGTCGTCGGCAACTTTGGTGGAGGGTTGGGAGTCTGCCCGAACGGGTCAGTTGCTGTTGAGACGACCTGGAATGGCGTGCCGACCGGGAAAGTCATGGACCCAGGCCCGTACTACGTGGCTCCGGTAATCGGTGGGGCACACGCTGTCAATCTTCAGTTGCAGGCCCGGACGAAGACGATTGAAGCTGCGTCAAGTGACCAGCAGGACGTGACTGCGAAAGTTACGGTCAACTTCAGGGTGAAGAAGGAGTACGCACTCCCGCTCTACAAGGGATACCGTGAGGCATGGCTGACCGATGTCTTGGACCCCGCTATCGAGTACCAATCGAAGTACGCGGCTGCTCAGTTCACACCGCTGGACCTTCTTCAGAAGCGAACTGACGTTGGCGACAAGATGCTGAAGGGGCTCAAGGAGTCAGACACGCTTGCCCCGTTTGAGATTGTGGCCGTGAACGTCGAGAACGTCGCGTTTTCTGACGCCTACACGAAGGCGATTGAGGACAAGATGGTCGCTGCGCAGAAGGCCCTAGAGGCCGAGAACAAACTCAAACAGGTGCAGCAGGAAGCAGCACAGACTGTAGCCACGGCAACGGCAGAGGCGCAGAAGATCAAGATCCAAGCAGATGCTATCCAGGCGCAGGGCGGCAGTGGCTACGTCACGCTTCAGATGATCCAGAAGTGGGATGGCAAGTTGCCACCGACGCTGATTATCGGAGGGGCGAACAGTTCTCCGTTCCAGATTCTTGACGTTGGGCAACTAGTGGACAAGTAGTCCGACAGGCGAGCGGCGGACAATGTGAATCTGTTGTGGTTTGAGAAGACGAGTGGCGAGGAGGCCCTGAGATAGGGCCTCTCCTTTTGGGCGGTTTCTGTATTCGGCTGTAGAAGCCATGTTTGGAAAGAGGCGTCGTGACTTGGCGGGATACACAAAGAATAAGTGATGGGCTAGACGAGAAGAAGATGCTCCACCGAGTCAACTACGTGGCGCATGGCTGGTCGAAACGGTTGCGCCATGATGCTTCACATGACGTAGGCGACCTTGCTCAGGAGTTGTTCATAAGGTACCTGGAGCACTTCAAAGAGCACGACGCCGCGCCTGGTGAACTGACCGTGAGACGCTGGGCCTGGGACGTGATGCGTTCTTGGGGCTATCGCGGACGGAATGGTGGCGAGCTGCGTTCGACAAACCCAGAGATATCCTACAGCCATCACAAGCTACTTCGTGAAGGGGACTACACCGACGAAGAGCTGATTGAGAACGAGAACTTCCGGCGCGAGACAGGAATGCGCGGGAGCCTTGACGATGAATCGTGACGAGATGCTCGATGAGTGCAAGTGCCCTGTCTGCGGCGAGAGGTATGAACTCTACGCAGACCTGTACGAGTGTTTGATTGACCATCTCGAAGATGGGATTGACATCGCCGAGGATTACCTGGAAGAGGCGTCTCGTCTAGCCGCCGAGCAGGAGTTTGAGGAGGACGACGACGAGTAATGCTGGCCGCCCGTGATGTTTGGGAGTCGATTCAGAGTCCAGCGTTACGGTGTCAGTTGGTGGAGCTTGTGGCGGCGGAGACGCTGGGGGCGCTTGCCGAAGGATGGGGATTCGAGAGCGGGGATGAGGCGCGGGAGTACGTTCGTGGGCCGCTAGAGCGCCGGGTACAGGCCGAGGCTGGCGATATAGCGGTGGAGTTCTTGCGGCGCAGGTGCGCAGAACGGGGGATCTAGTGAACGAAGACCGCGTGAAGAAACTCCTAGCGAAGACGGCGCGTGACGAGGAGAAAGAGGCGGCGGAAGAGATCCAGTCCATGGCGCATCTGAGGCGGGCACTGTACCTGGCGTATCTGAATGTAGGATTTGAGAGTGACGAGGCGGTAACTCTCTTGGCGGCGGAACTTGCAGGGCCGACGATTGTGTTTGGGGGAGAGGATGAAGAGTGAGTGGGCGGGGTTTCGCCGATGATTCAGATTTCGCCGCTGATCCTCTTGCCAGAGCGAGTGAGATTCTGTATCAGGTAGCGCAGGCGGCGAAGGACGAAGGCCGCTTGGTTTTCGCCGGTCAAGTGATTGCCGCCCGGAAGATCGTCCAAGGCTTGCGGGAATTTGCCGAGGAGTAGGGTTCCAGTGCATTATCCCTTTACTGTGAGCGCGATAATGACCAGTATGCCGATCCAGGCGACAACGTAGAGTAGAGGGTAACGGAATCCCCAGACGCTTCTATCACGGCTTGTCTCTCGGCTCTCTGCCTCTGCCAGAATCGTCATGATCTCGGCTCGTGTCTTTTCGTCACATGGAGCGCCTTCCCGCCCGACTGGGCCGACCTCCCCTTGTGGGCCGTGCCTCTTGTCGTGAATCCATGTTCCTTGCGGGCCTTTTGCGGTCATAGGTTGATGACCTCCTCGTATCGTCTAACGCTCTCCGCCCCTCTTCTTGATTCTCTTGTTTGGCAAACTCAATTGCTGACAAACTCAATGTTATGCCATTCTGCGAAGGCTCCTAGCACTTTGAATTCCTGGCGGATGGTGACGCGCTCTAACCATCGTGTCTCGAACTTCCCGTTGCGCTTGAGCGTGACCGGCCAGAATGCAAAGAAACTGACGATTCGTTCTTCTCCATCCCTGTGAATGTCACGAATGATCCTCATGTCAGCTCCTCATTTCCGAGATTGTTCTCTGGGATATGCCTATAGATTGATCGCATCTTCGTACTTCCCCACACTCTCCGCCGTGATGCCCAGGTATGCCCAGGTAGCGGCCACAGATTTCGCCGAGTGCCCGAGCTTCGCCTGGATCAACTCGAACGGCACGCCCTTGACTCGGTACTGATAGCCCACCGTCTTGCGCAGGGTGTGGCTGCCGAAGCTCCCCTCAAGGCCGATAGAATGGCACCAGGATCGAATGAGATAGCCCGCAGATGGCGTCGAGAGGTGCCGGTCGTAGACTTGACGGTTCCCGAGCGTTGTGAAGAACAAGTAATGCTCTGGCTTTACTAGCGGGTAGGCTGCCAGGTAGCGGGCTAGTGCCTCCTTGATGGCGTCGTTCACGCGAAACTCGATCGGCTTCTTGGTCTTTGACATCTTGATACGAACGGACTTGCGCACTCCTTTTTCGCCGACAAGATCGGAGAGACGGAGGCGGACAAGATCGCAGCCGCGTAGCCCGGAATTGAGGCCGAGCGAGAACAGGAGATAGTCCCTCGCGACGAGGTTATCGGTGCGCGAGAGAATCAGCTCCCGTATGTGCTGAATGTCGGCCTCGTCGGTAATTGGCTGGGCGGGCCTGCATCCTTCACGGGCGGGCATGGGCCTCCTTCAATTTCGCGCTCACTGCTCGCCGCATGTCTTCTGCCGCCATGGCGGAGTAGCGGAATACCGATTGCATGTCGGCTGTCTGCTCGTGTGGCTGGAGGGCGCCCATGCGCAGTTTGCCGTTGCGCCCGAGGACGAGGACGTTGACAAGCTGGTTCGCCCAGCCTGGGCCAGAGCAACTTTCAGCCCACGCCGTCACAATGTAGTCTCCATCATCTAGTTGTAGCATCGTTTCCTCCTCGCTACTCGATTTCGCCATTTAGTGCAGCAAGCGCCATCTCGTTGAACATCTCCCTGGCAGCGGCCAAGGCAGCGTCCCTGGCAGCGGCCCAGGCAGCGTCCCTGGCAGCGTCCCAGGCAGCGTCCCAGGCAGCGGCCCAGGCAGCGTCCCAGGCAGCGGCCCAGGCAGCGTCCCTGGCAGCGTCCCTGGCAGCGGCCCCGGCAGCGGCCCAGGCAGCGTCCCTGGCAGCGTCCCTGGCAGCAGCCCCGGCAGCGGCCCAGGCAGCAGCCCCGGCAGCAGCCCCGGCAGCGTCCCTGGCAGCGGCCCAGGCA
>JBAZMT010000028.1:0-8634 GCA_041649615.1 Parcubacteria group bacterium | reverse complement strand
GGCCCACCAGTTACAGCCGCCAAGCGCGGTTAGCGCCAGAGCGACTGCAAGAAACACGAGGAGTCGCTTCTTCATCTAGCCTCCTCAAAACAGAAACGGGGCAAGAAGCGGTTCCTTGCGCCCGTTTACGCGCGCCGCGTAACGCATGATGCGTAACGCGACATCAATCTCATGGAATCAGTGTTCGATTCCGCCTGTTATTATACCCGATGATGTCAGGCGAGTCAAGCCTGATACGAGGAGCGGCGGCGGACAACTCACACCGCCGCTCTCGTTTGGGGTGGAGGGGGAAGCGCGCGGCTCTTGCCGCGCATCGTTCATCTATTCAGCCAGGCAACCCTGTCCAGGCACTCTGCCACAATCTTCTCGGCGGCATGTCCGTCTCCGTAGAGCGATTCGTCATACGGTGAACGGGGGGCATAGAGCATGTGCTCTGTAGCCTGGATGATCTTGCCGCGATCCGCTCCCGCCAGAATCGACCAGCCATCGCGGACAAGTTCTGTGTGCTCCGTCTCGTCACGCAACACGATACACGGGACATGCGCCAAGTACGATTCCTTCTGCAACCCACCCGAGTCAGTAAGAACAACACTGGCAGTCGATACCAGCCGTAACATGTCAAGGTAAGGCAACGGCTCGATGATCTGGATGTCTCCGATTTGGGGCGGGAGCAGTTTCGCCGTTCTCGGATGGACGGGGAAGATGATCGGAATAGTCGATTGCAGAGAGGCCATAGCATCAAGAATCTCTCGCAACCTTGCCGGATTGTCAGCGTTCTCTGCCCGATGGATGGTGACGACGGCGTACTTGTCTGGAAGATTGAATGATAGATTCTCCGGCATCCCCGGCGTGTTCTGGAGGAACGCATCCTTCATCACGTCGCCGAGCATGAAGATTGAACCTCTCTTGAACCCCTCTGCCTCTAGCTGTGCAGCCGCCGATGGCGTCGGGCAGAATAGAATGGACGATACGCGATCGGCCACTATGCGGTTGATCTCTTCGGGCATGTCGCTTCTGAAACTGCGCAACCCAGCCTCGACATGCGCAACGGGAATGTTCAGCTTAGATGCTGCCAGCGCCCCGGCAAGAGTGGAGTTCGTGTCGCCATAGACAATCACGACATCCGGCCTGTCTTGTTCCAAACACGCCTCAATGCCGGCGAGCATCTGGCCGGTCTGCCAGCCGTGTGGCCCCGAGCCGACACAGAGGTTCACACAAGGCTCTGGGATGTTCAGGTCGCGGAAGAAGGAAGCCGACAGGGAATCGTCGTAGTGCTGGCCCGTGTGGATGATCTTGTGATCGTGCCCCGCAAGGGCGCGGCACATCGGCGCGAGCTTGACGAATTGCGGCCTCGCCCCAACAATACTCGTCACCTTACACATGCAATGCCCTCATCATGGCCTCGATGACCCAATCCTGTTCTGCGTCTGTGAGTCCAGGGTAGATGGGAAGCGACAAGACTTCTCGGCACGCCAACTCAGCTACGGGGAAGTCGCCCTCGCTGTAGCCGAGGAAGGCGAAGGCCGGTTGTAGGTGAAGCGGCGCTGGGTAGTAGATCTGCGTCTCGACGCCCATCTCTAGCAGCCGCGCCCGCACTTCGTCTCTGTGTTCTGGGATGCGGACTGTGTACTGGTTCCAGACGTGATCGCTGCCGTAGCAGTCCGGCAGTACGATGCCATTAGCTCCGCGCAGGCCACGACTGTAGCAGTCCACAATATCTGCCCGTTCGCCCTGCCATGCGTCGAGATAGCGCAGCTTGATTCTAAGGATAGCGGCCTGAATCTCGTCTAGACGCGAGTTGCGGCCGATGATCTCATGGTGGTACTTGCGCGACGCGCCATGCGCCCGCAAGAGCCTCACCTTGGACGCAATCTCGTCAGAGTCCGTCAAGACTGCCCCGCCGTCACCCATGGCCCCAAGATTCTTCGTCGGGAAGAAAGAGAGCGTTGCCGCATCGCCAGTTACCGGAAGCCCAATCCCCTGCGCCATGTCCTCGATGCACGGCTCAACGCCCTGCCACGCCTTCGCCTGCCCGAACATTGCCACAGGCATCAAGACGCCACGGCGCGGCATCTTCCACTCAGCGAGTAGGAATGTGTCTGGATCAATGTCCGCCAGGATCGGGGCCGATCCAGCGGCCAATACCGCACTAGCCGTCGCGGCGAAGGTGAATGTCGGGATCAGGACTGCGCGCCCGTGAGGCGCGACAGCCCGCAACGCTAGTTCCAGCGCGTCCGTTCCGTTGGCGCAGGTGACAGCGTGGGCCACTTGGCAGTAGTCGGCCAGCTCCTTCTCGAACGCCTCAACCTCTGGCCCGAGGATGTAGTGCCCTGAATCCATGACGCGCCCAACGGCCTCTTTCGCTTCGCGGGCGATGGGTTGCCAGGCCCGCTTGAGGTCAATGAATGGGACGTGCGGGCACACCCACAACCTCCTCGCCAGGCATAACGTCGCGCGTCACCACCGCGCCAGCCCCGACAAAGCAGCCATCGCCCAGTATCACGCCGCAGACAATCGTGGCGTTCGCGCCGATGACTGCGCCGCGCTTGACTAGCGTTGCCGCATACTCCTCGGCGCGATGCCCAGCCTTCGGGCGCTTGACATTCGTGAACACCGCAGACGGGCCAACGAAAACGTCATCCTCAAGTGTCACGCCAGCGTATACGCTCACGTTGTTCTGGATTCGGCAGCGGTCGCCGATGACTACCCCCGGCCCGATGTAGACATTCTGGCCGAGTGTGCAGTTGCGCCCGATTCTTGCGCCTGGGCAGATGTGGCAGAAGTGCCATACCTTCGTGCCGATGTCAAGCGTTGCGCCTGGGTCGATGATTGCCGTTTCGTGCTTCCACGCCCAGATGTCAGTTGTGTTCATGCGCGCCCCTGGTACGCCTTCACGATGAAGTCGATGGCAGGAAGCGCACTCTCAAGGGTATGGGTAATCGGAACGCCACATAGGATGTGGTCGGCCGCTTGTCGGTAGATCGCTGTGTGGTTGGCCGGCGAGCCTTGGTAGGCCCCGCCGTAGGCATTCGCCGCCTCTGGCGAGATGTCAGGATAGGGGACGCCCTTCACATCCCACCACGCCACCGAGTTGAGCGCACCGCCGTCTAGGCCAATCGTCCCGTTCGCGCCATTCACCTCAAGGCGCGTCATGTTCTCGTCTTCCGTGTTGAGCGAGAAGGAGTACGTGCCGATAGCGCCGGACTCGAACTCGAAGCACGCTGCCAGTTCGTCCTCTACCTCGACAGCGTGATTGAGCGTTGCCATGCGTGCCGAGACTTCGCGGACTGGGCCAAGAGCTTGCAGCATCACGTCAACGTAGTGGATGCCTTGCGTGAAGAGAGAGCCACCGGACTTGCCGATGCTCGCGCGCCATGTCGCAGACGTGTAGTAGGCACCATCGCGCTTCCACCGTTGCTCTAGGGCGCAGGAGTAGATGCGCCCTAGATGTGGAATCGCCGTCATCAGTGCCTTGACTGCTCTATTCTCGCGCACTTGCAGGACAGGGAAGATGTGCCGGGCGAGCGATTGCTCCCGCACATCAGGAACGCATAGCGAGACTGGCTTCTCGACAACGACATCTGCCCCGGCGCGCACCACTGCTGTTGCCATGTCCCAGTGCAGGTAGTTGGGCGTGCAGACAGAGACGAGATCCAAGCTGGCGCGATCAAGCATCGCCCGGTAGTTCGTGAATGCCCAAACGCCTAGAGCCTCGGCGCGTTCTGGGATGATGTCACATGCCGCGACGAGTTCTAGCCCTGGCGTCGCGCGAATGGCCTCAACGTGCTTCGGGGCAATCGCACCACATCCGACAATCCCCGCGCGCAGTACGCTCATAGCCCCCCGTTCTTCTCACGCACAATCTGGGCCATCCACGAGTCAAGAAGCTCTGCGTTCTCTCTTACGCAGTGGCCGCCCGTCTTCGTCATAATCGGGACGAGACTTGGACGCTGGACGTAGGGCATCCCCAGACGCGCGTAGCCCTCGTTGTACTCCTTCGTCCAGATCGGCCAGAAGTCATACGGCGTCCCAGCCTTGTCAAACTGCCGCTTCGTCTCCTTCGCCATCTCCACGAGGACGCCGAGCGTTGTTGTGCAGAGGATCTTGGCAAGTTCCGTTGTCTCCTGCTTGTCGGTGATGTAGACGTTGATCCCACAGCGCCGGAAGTGATCGGCAACGAGACTGGCTCGTTCCCCACCAAGGAACTTGGTGAAGATCCTGATGGACTCTTCCAGCCGTGGATGCCGCCCAATCACTGGTGAGTGAATCGCTCCGCAACGGCGGCTCGTTCCTACTGGAACCGTGGAGTGAATCACGGTGACTTCTGGCTTCACCGCGTCGATGTACGCGCAGGTATCGTGAACGAACGTGCTTGAGTAGGGGAAGCAGATGTGCAAGACGCGGCACCCGAGCGGCGGGCATTTCTCAGACCGCCTCCCTTCGCTCCAAAACCAGGGCGTCCATGCCTCGTCAACATCCTTCACCCACACGTCGTACTCGTTAGCCAGAACATCTGCCAGCGCAGACCCAATCTCCCCCATGCCGATGACGACAGTGGCTTCCCTATTCATCAGCCCCCCCATAATGGATTGGTGTGCAAGGTGTACTAGAAGCTTAGTATCATACCACAAAGCCCCCAACGGAGCAACTATGTTTGCGCTCTAGGCCCAAATCATCACGCGCGGATTGAAGGTTGTCGGACGCACCACCGAGGATCAGGCTTTCCCCATTCACATCGGCCACGAACGTCAACCCAATAGATACGCCAGTCGGGCCTAGTGGCGTCGCAATCGCCGTAATTGACAGTGTTACTATATAAGCGCTTTTGTATTTTCCCTAAATGATGAATTAAGGTTTACCTTCTCTATGATCGACGCATCCTTTAATAACGTTATGTACTCGTCGTGCCTTGACAGCGTGCTAGTCGAGTCCGCGATGTCATCAGATATTTTATCTACTTTTGCAGACATCTTGTCTATCCTCTGCCTTGTCTCGATACAGTCCTGTTTGAACTCGTCATTAAGCCTGACTAGTTCAGCTAATACATGTTTGCCCCACTCGGTCCAACCATTATCATTATTTAGATTTGTCATTTTAATCACCAATTATTATATTGTGATACCATTGCGCCGCCTGAGTCAGAACTAGCTGTCTATATGCCCTATAACTCACCGCTTCCTGATTACAGATTCGTCGCCTCCTCGCAGTTACGCCCCCACGCTTGCTATCCCTTCTTTTCCAGCTTCTCTAGCCGCTTGAGGACTGAGCCAGCCTTCTTCGTATCGAGCTTTGTCGTCTTAGGCATCTCCCCTCCTACGGTGCAATCGGTGAGACCTTCGCCGCTCTCTCCTTCTCGATCTCGGCGATGGCAATCTCATTCAGCCGTGCGAAGTCCGGCGTGGCTTCGATTCCCAGCGTGTTGAGGATCTGCACGAGCTGGTCGCGTAGAATGCCGATCTGCTCGCCGATAGGGGCAAACGGATGCACGGCCTCGGAGATTGCCTCATTTGTCGCTTTGTCTATCCACGCCGCCCACGCGGCCGCAATCTCGTCCTCTGTGTAGCGCGCGGGGATGTCGGAGTAGATGGCCTCTCCGAGCACCAATTCATTCGCTGCCCCCGTTGCATCTTCGCGATGCACGAAGCGCACATCCTGCTTAGGGATCGGAACGAGCTTTGCCTTGGCTGAGTTGATCTGTGCCGTTGGCTCGTGTCCCGCCCAGAGGATTCGTCCGTTGCTTGCTACCACTATCCAGTTCATCGTCTCACCCCCTAGGAGAGCGCATCGAAGACCGTTGCGTCGGCAGCATCGCTCGCCGTGGCACAGGCGTTGTGAACATGAGTCGCGCCCGTATCGAGGAGGGACGAAGCGTTGCGCAAGTAGAATCCAATCCCGGCCCCATCGTCATCGAGAACGGTCCTGCCCGCATTGGACCAGCAAGTCCCCCGCGCATTTGCTACATGAATAGCGTTGCCAGACACGTCCAGAATCCGAGATCCATACGTTGCCCAGAAGCGATACGACCCGCCGACGAGGTACACGCCAGAGATGCCGCCCCGCAGGATAGTCCCTAGAATCTGGAAGTTGATGAATCCTGCCTCGATGATGACCACGTACTGCTCTCCGGTGTCGTAGAAGTAGGAGTCAGTCAGAGAGATCTTCCCAGACGACGGAGAACCCTGGTGAAGGCGCTGCGCAGCTTCCCCATAGCAGTAGTAGAACCCAACTGATGGGAGATCGCCAGCGTATGACACCTGGTCACAGCGAATGTATCGGATCGTGACCGGCACGTACAGATTACCCAGTGTTAGGCTGGCGATCCTCGCGCCCCACGTGTTGATGCTGTAGCTCCATGTGTCATCGTCCACCGGGTTCGTCCCGAACAGGTGCGAAACGTAGATGTAAGAGTCGCCAACGAACCCGTCCGTGTTCCCGGTGATGATGCGGTAGATGTCCGTCTCGCCCGCCTTGTAGACACGGAGCAGCTTGTACTGCTGGGCGTCAGCAGCGGTGAGGTCTTCCGTTACCGTGAGCCGATCCACGGGCGCGTTGGCCGCGTACACGGGATCGTTCTGATCGTCTGCCCGCGCCGTAATGTCGCCACTCACGACGACCGTCAATGCCCCCTCGATGATGATTGCCCCGTCAACAGATCCCGCGACCCGATTCTTGAGCGTCCCCGCCGTGTACGTCCCCGCATCTGCCGTGAGGTGGATTGTGACTACATGGTTGATGATCGTCGGGATCATAGCAACTGCGGCGTTGAACGTCTTGAGAGGCGCGCCTATCGTTCCAGCGTTCCCATCGTCCCCGTCCGTGGCGTCCACGTAGATGTCCATCGCGGCAGTCGTTTGCGTGGCCGCGAACCCCGCATCTCCCGCGACAATCGCTCGAAACGCCGGTGCGCCAGCCGTGGCGAAGAGAGCGTGCGTCGTCGTGGTCGCGGCAGAGATTGTCGCAGGCGCAGCCCCCGCGCCACCCCCCACTACAACGCCATATTGTGCGAGGAGCGCGCTAGTGCCGAGACCTGTTGCTGATGAGAACCATAGAATTCCTCCAGTAGTTCCAGTAACGCCGAATCCGGCTCCAGTTGGGCCAACAGGTCCAGTAGGTCCAGTAGCGCCATCTGCTCCAGTTGGGCCAGTAGGTCCAGTCGTGCCATCTGCTCCAGTTGGGCCAATGGTTCCAGTAGTCCCAGTCTGTCCTGTTTGACCCGTTGGCCCTGTTTGACCCGTTTGGCCTGTCTGGCCAGTTGGTCCGGTGATCCCAGTGTGCCCCGTGGAACCTGTTTGCCCCGTCTGCCCAGTTAGACCAGTCGGTCCCGTCTGCCCAGTAACGCCAGTATGCCCTGTTGGGCCAGTGATCCCTGTTTGTCCCGTTTGCCCAGTCGGCCCAGTCGATCCACTGCCACTCCCACCTGCCGAGCCCGCAAGATGCCAGTTGGCCCCATCACAAATCAGCGAGACAACCTTGTTCACATCGTCCAGGGAGTAGTCCGACCCGTCAGCGGTAACAATGTTGTCCGACCCATGCTTGATGACAACAGTACGTGCCCCATCCGCCGCCGAGAGGTAGACAATGTCCCCAGCATTGCCGCCAGAGATCGTCGTCAACTCGTCTGACGCCGCATCCTCGTAGGTGTCTACCGTGTGGAACGACTGAATGGGCGTGATTGCACCACCAGAGGAAATGGTCAGCTCAGAAGGGGAGTCAAGAATGAACTTCCCCTTCAGCCGTAGGTCGGTATAGACATCTCTAATTGCCATGCGTAGCTCCCTGCATTACCTTTTCCTCAAAGAAGCGGTAGTTGTTCTGATAGTGTGGGTCGTTTGGGTGGAGTTTCAGTGCCTCTCCCGAGTACACACGTCCCTCTTCGTATCTCCGTTGCTTCCAGAGACAGCGGGAGAGAAGCTCGTACACTTTCGATGGGTCAGTCTGCGAGAAGCCCGATTCCTTCGTAATCTCTAGCACGAAGCGGAGACAGCCAGCGGATAGGTCGAATCTGCCACGAGAGAAGTAGGACTCGGCCAGCGCATACCACCAGTAGCGGTTGTCTGGACGGCAAGAGCAGGCACGGTAGAGCCAGGATTCATATTCGTGGATGATCCCTTTTGCCTTGAAGCAGATCGCCAGCTCGAAACAACAGTCAGCGGCGTCCCAGCCACGAGGGGACATCTCCATGTACTTCTTGAGCGTGTCAATGGCCTCGTCGATCCGATTGAGGTAGCGGTACTGCCGTCCGAGGTAGTAGACCTGTCGCGCCGAGTTCGTTTCCTGCACATCGAGCAACAGCCGATCGAGTGTGTATTGCAGCTTCCAAGAGTTCCGTTCCTTCGGCTGACGATGCTCGAAGACGAAGTTCGTGAACTCGGTATTCCCTGAGACGATAGGGACTTCATGTGCTCGGTAGCGGTACTCGCACTTGCCCTTTTGGTAGGCGCGGACTTGGTCCCAAGCCATCGTGTAGTTCCCGCTCGCGCCTACGTTTGTGATACGAATAGAGACGGCGCTGGCCGTTGAGGACATGAGGTATTGTCGGAAGCCCGCAGGGTCGGTGATGCGTTCGTCAGCATCGAGGACAACGATCCAGTCACCAGTCGCCTCGGACGCGACCTGATTCCGCGACCCGCCCTT
>JBAZMT010000027.1:0-9054 GCA_041649615.1 Parcubacteria group bacterium | reverse complement strand
GGGAGAAAATGGCCCAAGCCGTCCTCTTCTCTCTACGGCAAGAATACGGCGAGACGATGTCGAAGGGCGGGAAGACGCCGGAAGAGATCCCGATCGATGAGGACTTCGTCGAGGTCGTCTTCGGCGACGATCAGGAGGCGCTCGATCGTGTCTTCCTGTGGGTCGTCGGTCTAGCCAACATCCCGGAGAAGGGCGAAACCGAAGAGACTGTCAAGAGTGCTACGGATCTTGTGAAGAAGTACGGGGGTGGTGAGGGAAACGCGGCGGAGCCGACGGAGAACTCGGATGGAGAAAAGAGCTGAACTATGAGGAATATGCTCCTATTCTCTTTGCGGAATACAACTTCGATCGGCTAGAAGACATATTCGAGCTGGACGACATCCAGTTCGTGTACCTTGCGGCGGAGCTTGACGCGGTCTTCCGGTACAGGCTGGCAAGACAGTGGCCGGGCTTTGCGGACAAGGACGCAGTGAAGAGCGTCGTCAACGCATCACCGAAACTGAGAGCTGACACTGACTACAGCGCGGATTGGTATCGGAAACAGTGCATAGAAAAGGGGCTGACTCCTCCGCATGGCTGAGTCTCTTGGGACTGTCGGTGTAGTGTGGGCGCAACTGGCGCTTGATTCCAGCCAGTACGAAGCCGGGATGGCTCGCGCCAAGATGACGGCGCAGACCGTCGCATCCAGCCTCACGGCCACGGTCGGTCGCTTGACGGGCATCGGCGTTGGTCTCTATGCCGTCAAGCGCGGCATCGATGCTGTCGTCAAGTCGTTCGTCGAGTTCGATACTCAGATGCACTACATCTGGACGCTGACCGACAAGACAGAGGCAGAGATGGCCTCTCTGTCCAACGAACTCCGGTCCCTCGCCCGTCAGTACAACGCCACCTCCGCCGAGGCCGCCCGCGCCATGTATCAGATTTACTCTGCGGTGTTCTACGGTTCAGATGCGATGAAGATCCTCCAGGCATCGCTCAAGGGTGCTGCGGCGGGTCTCAGCGATGTCCTCACTGCGGTAGACGTTACGACCACCGTCTTGAACGCATATAGGATGAGTGCGGATAAGGCAACATATGTAAATGACGTGCTCTTCCAAACAGTGAAATATGGCAAAACCGTTTACAGTGAACTCGCAAATCAGTTCGGAAGACTCGCCGGGGTCTCGGCTCCGGCAGGAGCAAGCTTGGAAGATATGGCGGCGGCAATCGCTACCCTCACTCGTCAGGGAATTGCAACCGACTGGGCGATCACGTCCTTGCGGCAGACGATCATGCAGATCCTCCGACCTGGCGAAGAGCTGCGCAAGATCATCGAAGGGCTTGGGTACGAGGGCGGTCGCGCCCTCATTGCCGACAACGGCTTTGCGAAGTCTCTCGGGATGATCAATGATGCCGCCGAGAAGAGCGGGGTGTTCCTTGAGAACCTGTTCTCGAACGTCCGCGCCGTCACCGCCGTCATGCCCCTCGCTAGTACCGCAGCCGGAGAGTATGCGAAGGACCAAGCCCGCATCGCGCAATCGGCAGGAGAGATGGGAAGAGCCTTCGACAAGGTCAAGGTGTCGTGGGAGTACATGCTGAAGGTCGTCACGACATCGATCAAGGACTCAGCCATCTCGATCGGGAAGGTCTTCCTCCCGGCGATCAAGGCAGTCCTCGACGTGCTAAACCCGCTGCTACGCGGCTTTGCCTATCTCATGGAGGCGCTGGAGAAGATCGGTGGTGGGTATGCGCTCGGGGCTATCGCTGTCTTTGGGACCATGTATGCTGCGGTTAGCCTGCTACATCTCGGCTACACGAAGATGATGGGCGGGATCACGAAGGCTACGATAGCCCTTCAGGCATGGGCTGGAGTGGCCACTAAGGCAACCGCCGCCGCAGGGATGCTCGCAACCTCTGTCGCTGGACTCAACGCACAGTGGTACACGAGTTCAACGGCGGCAGGGGTAGCCGCAGCCGCTCCCGGAGCCGCAGGGGGCATGGCCGCCATGCTCGCCAAACTATCGCCCTTGAAGTTATTGGGGGCTGGTGCAGCCGCGGCTATCGGCGGCGGGGCGATGCTAAAGGGTCTCGTGAACCTAGATCTCGCGCTCTCTGGCAAGGTCACGGGGGCAGAGAAGGTGCGAGCGGAGATCGAAGGCTCACTCGAAACAGCCCTCGGGCCGATCATCGGCGGGGCGGTCATCGGATCGATGTTCGCACCAGGAATCGGGACCGCTGTTGGTGCCGGGATCGGGGCATTGGTTGCGGGAGCCGGTGCGCTCGTCATCTGGGTCAAACACACAGTCGAGAAGGCGGCGGCTGGATACGGCGACCTGAAGACAGAGGCGCTGAAGATTGCTGGCTCTATCTCCCTACCCGCTTCGGTTGGTCCTTCCAGGACCGGCAAATTCCCTGAGTTCGATGCGCTTGTCAACCAGATCGTATCCATGTCTGATGCCCTACAAGCGGCTGGACAAGAAGGAATGAATGCCGCCGAGTCGGTCGTGCAGTCCCTGTATGATGTCGAGCGAACCGGATGGGGAGAATTCAAGCGTGTTCTAAATGAGGACTTCGCACAGATTCAGGCAGTGGCTCGGGCTGTTGGGATTGAGTTATCGCGAGAGGATATTGATCAACTTATCCAGAAGTGGCGAGAATCCATTAGAGAGGACATCCCGGATGGGTTGAGCGGAATCTCGGCCTACATCAAGGACCAACTCCCGGAGAACATCAAGGACGCTCTCGACGACCTCGATGCGTCGATGAAAGGGAAGTTGGATTCCGAGGGTTTCACGACGTTCATGGAGTCATTCACCGGCCAGATCCAGGAGTTCGTGTCCGCAGTCACTGGAGGCATCTCGAATCGCGACATTCAGGCGTCCGTAGATCTATGGAAGGACTACTTCGCATCGCTGGCTGGGATGGGATCAACGGAAGAGCTTGCGCGGGCGCAGAACCGAATCCGCAACTGGTTCTCGCTCATCACGGAAGGGCTCTCAGACGAGGAGATGGCCTCCTTTGCCATCCGGCTTGCTGAAGCCGGGATGTCCTTTGAGGGACTGAGCGAGATCATGGCGCTCCTCGGCGTCGATACTGCGGCGCTGAGACAGGTTCTCTTTGGGCTATGGGAAGAAACGAAGGCCACGGCGACCGACGCGATCCCAACGACGTCTGCGCAGATTCAGGCGGCTCGCGCAGACTTTATGAAGCTCTATGACGAGTTGAAGGCCGAAGACATCACGCTCGACACAGCCAGCACGAAGTTCAAAGACCTCAAGGACATGGCCTCGCTGTGGGCCGACTACGCCAAGATGGCGGAGAAGGCTGGCTGGGATTCGGCGGACTCGATCAAGTTCCTTGCCGACGAAATGGACGATCTGGTCGGCGACGCCGAGGACGCGGCGAGCGCAGTGGACATGTTCACCAAGGCCCTCCAGAACGTCGCCCTTGCGGCGGGGGCTTCGACTCAGATCCAAGGCATCTTCGCCGACATGCAGAAGCTCCTCATCGGTGCATCCACCCTTGGAGAGGCCGCTGACATCATGGCGGCGCTACAATCGGGACAAGGGACCGCTGAGTCGTTCAAGGAGTCCTTGGAGCAGATCTTCGCGCCCGACAGCACCTATGCCCAAGAGAGCAAGGAATGGGCGCGGAAGACGTGGTCGCAAATCGGCGATCAGTTCCCGAAACTCGGTAGCACGATTGCTGATCTCACGGACCAAGCGAAGAAGCTGGCCGAGGAACAGAAGAAGGCTGCCGAGGAAACGGCCCGCTGCGCGAAGAAGGCTGCCGAGGATGCCTACCGCGCCGACCAGGAAGCGTTCAGGAACCAATTCATCCGCCCGACGCTCGATGCTGTGGCGACGGGGGACTTTGCCGGGGCGGCAGAGAAGATCAACGCTCTCCGCGACAACTTCGCCGATCTCGTGAATCAAGGGGCGCAACTCGGGATGTCGGCAACCGATGTCCTCGGGATGATGCAGAGCGCACGGGGAGAACTGCTCTCGGCGATCGAGGGGCTCATCGCGATCAACAGTGAGTATCCAGAACTTGTCGAGGCTCTTCAGTATGCTCGCGACGAGATCTCGAAGATGTGGGAGGAGCCGAAGACAGCCCTGGAGCAAGCCCTGTCCAAGTTCAAGCTCGAAGACCTTGTGAAAGATCCCGCTGGAGTTGCAACTGGGCTACGTGAGTTGGCGAAGAAGGACGCTAAAGAAGTACATACATATACATCAGAACTAATCACGTCTCTCCAAGACGAGATCACCGCCAGAGCGGCGCTCGGCTATGATACCGAGCTGCTCGATGATGCGCTGCTCAAGTTCAAAGCATCGCTGACAGGCAGCCTGTCTCCGCTCCAGCGATTCATGGATGCCATCGACAAATACTCGAACGGCATTATGGAACTCGTTGAAGCCATTTTCCCAGGAATGGGCGACATCTTCGGCAAGGTCGTCGCTGTTGGGAAAGCAATTGCAACAACTGGCGGCCTCGCGTGGAAGAAAGGGAAACCAGTCGCAATGGCTGAAGGAGGAATCGCAACAGAACCTACCTTCGCAATGATCGGAGAGGCTGGGCCGGAGGTTGTCTTGCCTATCAGCAGCCTCGCCAATCTTTCTGGATTCTCTCCGTTTTCAGCCGAAATGCCATCAGTCTTCACAATGCCTGCGATGAGCAATCAGCCGACATTCGATGTTGGGCAGACCTTCGGCGGGCTGGATACTGGAGCGATTGATTCTCTGTCTTCTCAGATCCAGGCCCTGGGAAGCCGTATCGTCTCTGCCGCATCTGGCCTTGTGTCGGCGATTGAGTCGAGCACGCTGATGCTGATGAGCACGTTTGCCTCTGTGCCTGCGATATCCGCTTTGCCTGGAGCGCCGGAGCCAGAGGCGTTTGAATCGAATGTGCAGGTGAATAAGGGATTCGCGTATGTACCGTCTACGGCATTGCCCGGAGCGCCGGAGGGGTTCGGAGAGACGCTCGAACTTGAAAGTCGGTTCACTTCCGACATGCTGTCGGCGATGGAGCGATTGGAGCGTACAGTCGCTCAGATCTCTGCACTACCGGCTGTTCAGCCTTCTGGGGCGCTTACGCCGATCCCAGAGATCCCGACATTCGATGCGACACCGGAAGGAATCGAGGCGTTCATCCCCGATATCGTCGAGCAGGCAGTTGCTGGGGCTCTCTCGGCACTCAACATCACGCCGAGGAAGCCAGCCGAATCGGTCAAAGAAGGCATTGCACCATTCATTGATTCACTAATGAACGCATCCGGGATTTTCAACTCCGTCGTCTCTCTTGTGGTCGCTCTCGGCAAACAGGTCGTCGCTGCGTGGAACGATCTCAAGGACTCCGCCAAGGAGGCCGCAGAGGCCATCGGGGAACGCCTGGTCAAGGCTGCGGAAGCCTTGTTCTCGGCCGTCACGTCTCTCGCCTCCAACATGCAGAGCCTCATCACCTCGACCGAGACGTACACCAGGCTACAGAGCGCCCTGGCAGCCTTCCAGGGCAAGATCTTCGATAGTTTGATGGGATGGGCGTGGCCCCTGATCGCCATATTTGAGAAGCTGACAGGGGCGATTGATGAAACCATCGACTCCTACAACAGTCTCAACGTCCCGACCGGCTACAAGGTGACTCGTGCCGAGTGGGCGGCGGCGCGGCCGGGAGAGCCGGGCGAGAAACGGGCGGGGACAGGGAGTGAGCTGCCTGAGTGGGTGTCCGATCTGCTTGAGCAATTCAAGGAAGCCATCCAGGCTGTCGTGGACGTGTTCAAGTCGTTCTTCGACATCATGTCTGGTGTCTGGGAGGCGCTGGGACCGATCCTCATGGAGGGTATCCTCCCCGCGTTGCTAGAGTTCGGCAACACTCTCGTTGGAATCGGAGAGAAGATCCGCGACGAACTGCTGCCAATCCTGCAAGAGCACCTGGCGGGGACGATCACCGGCTTCTTGGAATTCTTCTTTGGCGCGATCAGCGGGGCAATCACGTTCTTCGTAGACACGATCGGCGCGATCATGCCGAACCTCGAACTGTTTGCGCAGTCGATGGGCGATCTCGGGGCGACCCTGCCCGGTCTTGCCGCGGCCTTGAGCGATGCTCTCTCCCCGGCCATCAACACCCTGCTCGAAGGACTGACGTTGCTTGCGGGATGGTTGACGACAACGATGATCCCCGGATTGCAGGCGCTTCTCACCGGATTCGGCGTATTCTGGGAGACATCCATCGCTCCGTTCTTCACGGAGAAGGTATTCCCGCAGATTCTTGAATGGGCCAATAGAGTCTATGACTTCATGTCGTCAAACGTCATTCCGTTCTTGGAGAATACGCTATGGCCGTTCATGGAGAACGAAATCTGGCCAATGTTCACAGGAATCGTTGACGACCTGATCGACACGCTCGGGGATTTGTGGAGCAGCATTGAGAAGCACTGGCCAGCGATCGAGGAGCTACTGAAGACCAAGATTGCAGATTGGGTGGATGGGTGGATGGGAAAACTCGATCTCCTCGAAGCCTACATCGAGGCCCAAGCTGGTGATACCCTCGCCGCCCTACACACAATCTGGACAAGCGAGTCTTTGAGCCTCTGGCAAAAGATCAGTTCGAGTTTCGGAATTGTCTTCGGAGATATCGTCGCCGCCGCCAGCAGGCTATGGGAAGCCATGGCCCCTGTTGTCGAGCCATTGCTCCAACTCCTCGGGGGGGCTCTATTTTTGGCCATCGAAACAGTTGCCACGGCACTAGACGCTCTTGGCCTTGTTATCCGCATATTGCTCGCTCCGTTCAAAGGGCTTGCAAATGTGATCATCTTCATCCACAACCTCTTCTCATCGAAAAAGAATGACTGGAACTATCTTGAACTGGCGGAGGGTGGGGTTGTCACGAAACCGACCCTTGCCCTAGTCGGAGAGGCGGGGCCGGAGGCGATCATCCCGCTCAGTGGCGGGCCGGTCATTCCAGGGATATCCGGGAGAGCGATGTCGCTGTCTGGCGGCGCAATGATTGGGGGGAATGCTGGGTCTTCTGATGGGACGATCCTCGTCCAGACGAAGGTTGTGAACCAGATGAACGGGCGCACGATCAGCGCGGAACTCTACAACACGCGGCGGCATCTGAGCAAACTCGGATCGTCGAACGGAAGGGCGTGGAATCCAGCATGAGAACAATGGTGAACTACGCCGACAAAGTCCGCAATTACTACCGCGTCAAGGTGACGAACTACAATGGGGATGATGTCGATATCAGCGATCGTCTTCAGTCCATCTCTGGAAGCGACGACATCGATAATGACACGCCCGACGTGAGCTTGACCTTCGCCAACGCCTACTCAGCATTCGTTGATGTGACGCCGAATGTGAACCTCGATCCGAACGATGAGACCTCGACGCTCAACCTTGTTGGTGCTGTCTACCATCCACTGCTTGCTCGCTATAACCGGATCACCGTCGAGACGAGCAAGGATGCCGGGGCGCATTGGTACATCATCTTCGATGGCTTCGTAGGGCCAGGATCAGTCGGCGTCGATACCGACGTTGAAGGCGATGACATCATCGTCTGCAATCCGGTGGGGATGGAGTTTCCGTACAAGGACGACTACTGGTACGACTCGATTGTCTACACGGATGCCGATGCAGTCAGCATCATGTCACAGATGTTCGCGGACAGACTATTCAATCAGACCGTCGTCGAGATTGATGCCCCGGCCTACAACGTCGAGGAGTACGAGACTGGCGAGACGAACCTCTGGGAGTCTCAACTGAGCCTCATCGAGCCGACTGGGTACATCTACAGGATCTGCTACGATCCAGGTTCGGTAGCGTTCAAGCCGTGCGTCTACGATCCGGGCAGAGACAACACCACTCCCGACTGGACGTGCGATGGCGAGTTCAGTCACAGGAAGGCCGACCTTGATGAGTCAGGAGTGCGGACTGAAGTCATCGTCTTCTACCGGCAGGCGACGACTGGCGCGGTACTCACGGCCTCGGCGTCAGATGATGCGGCTCGCCTTGAGTATGGCATCCCGGATGGATTTGGCGGGCGGAAGCACAAGACGATGTGGTACGCCGCGAAGGGATCGGGCAACCGCTACTCCGCCGTAGATAGCGCCGAGGAGGCTGCGGCACTGGCTGACATGGTGTTGAGTGACGTGAAGGCCCCCTCGCCAGACACCGAACACAAGCTCCCATATATCAATCCGGCAGTAGAGCTTCACGACATGGTCTTGTTCGTCGGGCGCGACTACAGCGCCCTTGTAGGCGTTACTGGGTACTCATGGTCGGCGAGCGTAGACGATTGGATCGGCGAGATGACGATCAAGGGAACGCTAGACCGCGTCGTCGGCCAGTACAAGAAGTGGACGGCCAAGGACGCGAAGAACCCAGAGGTCAGGGAGTACGAACTACTCTCGACGCTGCGCGGTGACGGGTTGCGCCCGCCACGGCTGATGAAGGTGACGGGGACTTCCTACAAGGGCGTGGACTCAACGACAGGAAGGGAATCTACGGTGGTCGTGTTCTCATGCGAGGAGTGCCATGCGTGGGATCTATCGTCTTATGTTTGGCAATATTGGTTGGTTGGCGAGAACAAGGTGACGACAGTGAAGACGGACGGGCCAACGCTGGTCATCAAGGATCTGCCGATGGGCGCGGACGTTGTGGCGCAAGTTTGGGCGGAGGATTGGAGCCAAACTGGAGGATGATATGCCTTGAACAAGACTCCTACAAGCTGTTTGACGAAGGCAACATTGGCGGCAGGGGCGTCTACGTCTCTCGCCGAGGCGGACATCGTGAACCTGACGCGGGCCATCGCGGTCGTGTTTCAGATCGAAGCGACCTACGAAGCGAGCTGCGATGATGGGTTGACGCTTTCTCTCTTCCCGCTGACAGATAACGATGATGGAACAGTTGATACAGAGGCGTGGGCGACATGGGACGCGACACTGAATGCTGGCGGGACGATCAGGATTCATTGGCCGCCGGACCAGGAAGTGCATCCTCTTCCGGCATACATGAAGGTGATTGTGACGAACAATGCGACACCGGGAGCCAACACGGCTATCACAAGCATCACAGTCAG
>JBAZMT010000026.1:0-9539 GCA_041649615.1 Parcubacteria group bacterium | reverse complement strand
GGCTCGCGTACCAGGATGCCGCAATCATTGAAGAGCTCTTTGTTCGCGGCGCCGATGGCCTTGGCTTGCCCAGAGGCTACCCAGGCCAAGGCGGTCTGCTTGCCCACGTCTACCCAGTCGCCCGGATAGCGGGCCACGGTGCGCCCGTGGTCGGCGATGTGCTGTATTGTGACGAGCTGTACCCACATTCTGTTACCCTCAGTCCACGATCTCGTCGATCAGGGTGGTGACGGCGGGCGCGTACTCGCAGTAGCCCCAGACCTGCAAGGCGGTGATGCCCGCAGCGTTGGCGCCGGTCAACTCGCCTTGGATATAGTCGTACTCCACGCCGGCGACGTTCATTTCTTCGCCGCGCACCTCGACCACGACGACCTTGTTGTCATCGGCGGTCGTGAGCTGGGTGATCGACTTGAGCGTCGCTGTAGTGCCGCCCGCGGACGTGGTGCCCACCTCGATGTCCAGGTCGACGGTGCCCGTGTCCTCGATGGCGCCAGTCTGGAGGATGAACACGACGCGCTGGAAGTTCGCCATGCTGATCCAGCCCGTGTTCTGCTCGGCAGAGCTGGACGAGGGCGGGATGGTGTCGAGCAGTTGCCACCGCTCGGTAAATCGTTCTGTAAAGCTCATTTCCTGTTACCTCGTTTCTGATAGGGGCGAGTTGCCCCGCCCCGGTTAGTCATTGACTCAACGCTACCCTACGCGCCCAGCTTAGGTGGTCTTGGCGCCCAAGATGACGAAGGGGCTAATCTGGCTAGTGCCATCCGCAAGGGTCAGCGGGGCAGAGAGCCAGGGGCGCCCATCGACGCGGTGAACCACGCGCCACGTGGTCTTGTCATACTCGAACTTGTTATGGATGCTCGTGTCGACGGTCGTGGCCTGGCGGTCGCCCACCAGGTAGTAGCGCCAGTCGGCCAAGAGCACGTCGCCGGCTGTGCCCTCACGGGGCAGTTTCTCGGTGAAGACCACCGGCATACCCAGAAGGGTATTCGGGCGCCCATTGGTCACGTCGCCCCAGATGTAGGAGGGGTTGGCCGCCGGGCCGTTCATGGTCATCAAGGTAGAGACCACCGACTGATGGATGTACCAGACGCCGTTGCCCGTGGGCAAAAAGTTCTCGAACATGTTGACCAAATCGCCGTACTGCACAGCGGGCAGGACGGCCGTTCGTGCCACGGTGATGGTCGCGGGCGCGGGGATCACACCCAACGGCTGGCCTACGCCGGTGCCCTGGAGGAAGCTGTATTCCTCGTACCATCCCACCGCACCGCCAAAGCCCATCGGACCCTGGAGGAAAGCGGCCAGGCTGATGGCGGAGTCTTCCAGCAGTTCATCGGACGCATATGTGATGGCCGCGAGCTTGTGGGCGATGAGGCTCACCTCGCGGAACGAGGGCTCGGCCTCGGTCTTCTGGACCACTTCCTCAGTCCAGTAGACTTTCATGCCCCCAAACCAGTGCGGAGCGGCTGCCGTGGTGCCCGTCTGATTGAGCACGGGGATATTTACCTGGCGCCGACGCATGGGGATGATGGTGCAGCGCGGGCGGATGGTGTTGGTCTCCGCGACCACGCTCATGAGTTGCGCCTGAAACTCGGGCGGCACGAGGAACCCGCCGGACGCGCCGACGCTTTCCACGAGCACCTTGCTCTCGGCAGGGGCTTCGTCCTTGAAGAACTTGAGCCGCGGGTCTTGGATGTTGCGTACCTGGGCGCCCCATGCGGATTGCAGGAACTCGCCCCAGTGCTTGAACTCGGACCCACCGGCAGGCGCGATCTGCGCCTGCTTGGTCTCCGCGGCCTGGGTCTCTGCGACCATCACGGCGCCAAGGCTGGCGATCTCTTTCAACTGTGCGGCCCGGCCACGCATGGCCTTGGCCTCTTCGATCATGGCGGCGGCCTTGGTGTGATCCTCGCCTGTGCTTTCAGGGTTGGCGATGATGCCCTTGGCCTGTTCGAGCAAGTCCCGAGACTTGCCAATAAGGTCGTTGAACTCCATGTTAAACCTCCAACAAACGTAATGTTTCATCTTCGATTTCCAGCGCCAACGCTTGCAGGTTTATGGTGGGTGGTGCGATGGCTTGCGCCACGTCCGGCCCGGCCTCCTGTTTGGTCGGCTTATCCTCAGCGGCCTGCGCCTTGGCAGGTGCTTCAGTCTCTTCGTCGTCGTCGTCAAGCTCCAAGCCACCGTCGTCTACCAGTTCCTGTAGCAGCTTGCGGATAGTCTTGAGTCGCACCGCGTTGCGCTTGGCGATGATGCGCCCGGCCTTGGTCTCGGGCTCGCCGCCTTCACCCGGAGCGGCTTGCTCGGCTTGCGGCTCGGGGTCGGCTATGGCATCATCGGCCTTGGCGCTCAGGGTCTCGGTTGCGGCGTTCATCCCCCATAGCACGGGAGACACCTCGTATAGCTTGACTTGACGGAGATTGCGCACCAGCTTCTCTTGCCCTTTGCCATCTCGAACCTTGGAGAAGTCGTGTTGCACGGCGTCATAGCCGATGGACCATTGATCTATGCCGCCCTCTTTCAGCCGGATAAATGCGCCCTTGCCCTCTGGCGTGTCCATGAAGAACTGGAAGCGCCCCCATGCCCCGCCTGTAGCGTCGGGGAACTCTTGGAGCAATGAGCTTGGCAGTTCGTTCCGGGCCAACTCTCGCAGTTCGAGCGGCTTGCCTAAGACGCGGCTAATGGAGTCAGTCTTGTGCTGGTCAAGCAGCCGGACCTTCCCGCCACGCTCGGAAAACGTCTTGCTCATTGACCCGTTATGGATAATGTCTCCGCCTTGATCGATGTTGCCCATCACGGCGAAGATGGCGTCCACCACGCCCTGCTCGTTGTCGATCTTGGTATCCCACGCTGAAAAGGTTTTATGTTCCATGCCTATGCTCCCGGTGCCCCGCGCCCTTATATTCCATCTGAGGCTGATAGGGCCGTTCCTTGCGTTCAAGAAAATAGATTACATAACCGTCATTTGTTGGGCACCTACTGGCAACAGTCCAGCCATCGCGCGTCATCTCTTGCAGCCTCTCCCTATCCTCGTCTGTCCTCAGCGTGATTTCTGCGTAGTCGATCATCACATTTCATCCATGCCGACGGGCAGAGCTGTGCATCTGCAATTAGCTGTTTCGTCTATCGGCGCATCGGGGTCGCCTGGATACATCATCTTGACCCCGCCCACGTCAAAGGGCTCATCCATGGGCACAACTTCGCCATTCATGGCCATGTGATTCTCACGCGCCCTTGGCGGGTCCAGCGTCGCTAGCCATTCCTTACGCGGCACGCCCCACTCTTTCATCAATTCATGGCCCCCGGAATTTGAGGCCCTGAGTGATTCTGTGCGTGCAATCACCTCCAGCCTGTTCGGCACGTTGCGCTCGGCGAACCAGGCGCGCTCTTCATCGGTGAGCTTGGATTCCTCGCCTAGAAACCTGTCGAACGTGGCGCCTAGCTGCTTTTCTATTTCGCGCATGGACCAGCCTTCGATCTTGGCTTGCTGGAGCAGCGCGCTGATTTGGTCCTTGGTCGTCTTGGTGATAAGCGTGGCCTCGTTCTTGGCGAACTTGAGCACGTAGCGGTTAAACCACGCTGCGCCACGTATATCCGGCAAGGTGAACGAAACGCCCGTGGTCACTGCCAGGTCTTGGCCCGCGTCCTGAATGATCCCCTTGAGCACGGGGATGTAATCGGCTTGCCAGAGCTTTTCGCTGTCCACGATGGCCTTATCCCACGCTTGCCCCAGTGACTCCCAGTCAATGGTTGCCTTCTCTTGGATGCTCTTGCGCTTGGCCCCGGTGAGCGCCGCTAGCAGTTCCTTTTCGTCCTCGCGGAATCGCTTGGCCGTGACCCGCTTTAGCGCAGCCTCGTGCTTGCGCGCCGTGGCATCAAAGCGCTTCCAGTGGTCGGCCTTGGCCTCTGGCGCTAGGGCTTTCATCTCAAAAGGGCGGCGCACTTGCTTCTCCGTTTCCTCTTCCTGTTCCTCAGCCTCGGCCGCGCCCTGCTCGGTGTCCTCTGTGTCCGGCTTGGGCGCTGGCAATGCGGGCACAGCGGGCAACGCTGGCGCGGGCGGCTCTGCGCCGACGGGCTGTAGCATGGGGCTCATATAGCCCACGTCATCATCGGGCAATGCGGGCAACGGTATCTTGAGCACGCCAGCGGCCACGTTCTTGGGCACGCCACGGTCTACCATCTGCGACCAGGCGCCGATAGCGGGCACGAGGTCGCGCTGCAATGCGGGCACTTCGCTGTAATCAAAGGCCACGAACTCGCCACGGTCGCCTTGGAGGTAGTAGCGATACTCTAGCTCGCACATGGTCATTTCTGGCTTGAAGGTGTCCTGCCAGAACGCCTGCCGCGCTTCATCTGCATTGCTGTAGGTGGCATGGGCCAGGCCGATCCTGCTACCAATGAGGATCGGTGGCACGCCGAACGGCCCCAGGATGCGCGATTCGTTGCGCTCGTCTATGCCCAGGAATCCCATTTCCTCAAAGGTCAAGCCCACGCGCTGGTATTCCCCGGCGTTATCCATGACCGCCACGTCCGACCACTTGTCATAGCCGCCGTGTAGTTCGTGCCAGCGTTCTTTGACACGATCGGCCTCCTCTTGCTGGAGAGGCACGTTGAAACGGAGTAACCCGACGGGCATGGCGCCGTGCTTGAAGAATGAGTACAGGAACTCGGTTATCATGTTGTCAACGCTGGCGCTGTAGGCCATGCAGGCCAGCGGCGATAGGCCACGGCCCAGGCCCTCCAGGGGGTCCAGCGGGTTTGGCAGCTTGATGTGGATAACATCCTCAGCGGCCATCGGTATGCCGTTGGCCGGATTGACGTTCTCGGGGCAGTAGAAATAGCCCTTGAGCGTGCCCTTGGGGCCGGGGATGGGGAATACCCTGTCGGGCCGTATCGGTATCATGCGCTCGGGCATACCGCCGATGCGCGGGCGTATGAGGGCAATGAAGCACTCACCAGCCAGGTTCAAGTACACCGTGTTCAAGCCTTGGAACTCGGGCCATGACATATAGAGGTTTGGCCGGTCCACGAGCTGCTGTAGCGGGTGGTTGGCCTTGAGCGGCGTCGGGGCGTCCACGTCGCCCTCGTAGGCACGGAGCGGCGCGGCCATCTGCGCGCGGACCTTGTACATGATGGCCGAGTAGATGAGCGTGTTTAGCTCAAAGCCCTCGTGGGCGTAGTCGGCGTAATCGCCTGTTGCCCAGATGGGTTGGCCCGTGCGAAAGTCGGGCCACAATAGGACGGACTTGGGCGCTTGCTTGGTGTCAAAGGTGCGGCGCGGCAAGCCGTCGCCACGTAATAGGCGCGTTGCTAGGCGCACTCGTTGCCAAAAGGTTGGTCGTATGTCCATGCTACCTCAACAACACGCCGCGCCGGTGAGCGCCGTACCAGGCCAGGGCAAGCGACATGACATGATCGTCATGCATCCCTTCGGGCGCGCTGTAGGCCATCAAGCCGGAAGGGAGCGCCTTGGACTGGTACGCTTTCAATTCACCGACAAGCACGGGATTAGCTAGGAGTCGGAGGGCTTGCTGCTCAAATGCCAGGGCCAGGGCGTCGATGATCTGCGCCTTGGTCGCGTTGGTCGTGGTGAACGGGCGCACCGGGATGCCTTGCCGTTGCAACGCCTCCACTTGTGGCCCGCCGATAGAGTTGTACTCGCCTATCCACGCTTCGACCTTGAACCGCCCATGCAACGCTTTGAGCCGGGTTAGCTGTAGGTCGAAGTTGGTTTGTACCATGCGATCCACGGCGGCCACCTCGTTCGTAGTTGCGTCGATGATGGTGAATACCGTGGCGTCGTTCGTGCGGCCCCAGTCGATGCCCCCTACGTAGGTATGCCCAGGGAGGGGCGCGGGCTGCGGCTGGAGCGTAGCAAGTAGATCCACGTTGCGGAATACCAAGCCGTCGCTCTCAAGGAATTCAGCGTCCCATTCTTGCCGGAAGGTGCGCTCTGATACGCGCTCTTTGGCGAGCTTGTAGGCGCGCCGGATGTTGGGCAACGGGTTGGCATAGGTTGGGGCGTGGAATGAGGCTTGCAGGTTGCCATCGGCTAGGCCGCGCTGGAACTCGGTATGAAACCAGTTGAGGCCCTTGGGCGTGGAAATGAGCAAGCACCGGCCATTGCGATCTGCAAGGGTCGGCATAATCACGTCGGTATACGTTTCCGCGCGTATCATTGCCGCTTCATCGACTATCACAAGATCGAAGGATTCTCCTCGAATCGCTGTGTCATTGTCAGCGGAATAGATAGCGATGCGCCCACCTTCAGGCCATTCGATGGTCAGCTCGGAACGGTTGATGCGCAACCGGCCAGCAATCAGGGCCAAGTGTTGCTCACAGAACCGCCACAAGGGGCGTGCGTTGCGATAGGTCGGCACAATCCAGCCCACGGCCCGGCCCCGTTCGGCGCTCTTGATGCTATAAACCCCGCCTAGCGTGGTCTTACCCCAGCGGCGCCCCATCGCCAAGCATATCACCTTCGGCCCCCGCGCTATCGCCTGCGCCTGGTCCCAGCGCAGCCTCGGCAATCCCATCGACTACCTCATCATCGCTCCAGGGCACGAAGGTAAAAGCCCCGGCCATAGTCACGTTGCTGGTATTGGGCACGGCCCCGTCCTCACGGTCAGCAATTGCCATAAACGCTAGGCGGTCGCCGCCCTCGGCTTGGTCATACATCTGACGGGCAACGCGAATCTTGCGCGTAACGCCGGATTCATCTTTCTCCCGGCCCACACGCTTGAGAACCGCGCTCCATGTTTGACTATTGCGTGGCCGCCCTTGCGGATTGCCTGACGTGCCTTTCGGCCAAGGATTAGCCATGTGCTCGATCTGTTATAACTAGATGGTAAAGCTAATTGTGCGCGCCCCTGTCCCGTTTACCCGCGCCCCCTGGCCGTGCCGACAAAGCGACTGGCCAGAACCAACGTGCTTGCTCTCTCGTTGCCCCGGATGTGGCGGGAATCGAACCCACTTGGCAGCGTTACGACTAGAATCCTAAGTATCCACCTTACCGACCACGCACTCACCAACGTGCGCTGCGCATCCGGGACAACAAAAAAGCTGTGCCCTTCAGAGCACAGCTTAGCACCGAGAGTTGGTCAATCCATGCAATCTTACGTTTTCTGTCGCAAGTCCCTCACAGCAAACAGGCCCGAACCTATCATGTCCAGCACATAGCCCTCTTCCAGCGGCTCTATAGTCATGTCCATGATGTCCACATACACGGTGCGCCAGTGGCAGTCCATGAGCGCAGCCAACTCCTTGACGCGTGCGGGCTTGGCCTTGAGATTGAGCCACATTCTAGCCAGCCGCACCGCGCGCTTGTGCGTGCCATCCGCCGCGCCGCAACCGTGGCCGCCTGCTGCTATGTAGGTCTGCGTTGCTGCCATTGCGTGTATGCTCCTATGCCTAGCGCTCGACTCGTTCCCAATTCGTAGCCACCAGATGCTCTCCCGCGCTGTACCGTGTCTGCGCCCAGAATGCCACGGCCAACGCGCCGCTGCCCGTTACCGTCACCTGCATGGGCTCGATAGCGTCGCCCGATAGGCGCAACGTGATGACGCTGTGCGGTTGCACATCGAACACCGCGTCGCCTTCGCCGTCCGTCTCCGCCATGCCCAGTAGCGCCCCATCCTCATCATAGGCGGCCACGCAGTAGCCGGATAGCCCGGCATCGAAGGGGCGCCAGTCCTGCCATGCGACGTGGGCGCGGATCACCATGCCGCCCGTCTCTTGAGCCACGGGCATGTAGGTGTTGTCGGCGCTTACCGCGCCAGCGAGAACCAACGCCAGGGCCAACGCCAAAGCGAACCTCATTCGTACCATGGGTCTCCTTCCGTATGTAGATCGAATAGCCTATCCAACACGATGAACACAACCAACAGGGCCAGCGCCGTGGCGCAGCCAGCGCACGCTTTGAGCGCGGACAGCGCAGCTTTCATCGCTCCTCCTTCGGCGGCACCGTCATGCGCCGCCGCTCGGCCTCGTCCAGTATGCCCGCGATGTTGCAGAGCGCGTAAACGAGCAACAGGATCGCCGCCGCGATTGCGCCGCCTAGCAGCCAAAGCCATGTCATGGCGTCACCTCCTCTTGCTTCTCATCTATCGGCCCCAGTAACAGCAAGTTCGGCACTTGCGCCCAGTATCTCGGCTGCTTGTGGTGCTTGGCTGTGTAGGCCACGAGCGCCGCGGCTAGGTCCATGCCCTGGTAGCCCTGCCACTTGCCCTCTAGCGTTCGCTTGGTGTCTGTGAGTTGCTCCATACGTCTCCTCTCATTTTGCCCGGCGGCGCTGTGCGTTGCTCTGGCCGAGTACTCCACCGACTGGCCACCCCGCTTTCAGCGCCGCCGGGCGCGGGTTGCTGCCCGCTAGCGCCCTCCTGGGCGTGGGCTACGAATCTAAGTCCCGGCGTTCGTCCTCGGCTTTGAGTAAAATGCTATGTGCGATCTCTAGCGCTTCAGTGCGAGGGATGGGGCGGCCATACGGGCATGGGCTTTTCGGCCCATGCGGCGCCGTCACGTACTCCGGGCGCTCCCCGTCCAGCGTGCGGCCCTGGCGAATCAGCTCGCCATTCTGCGCGATCTGGGCGATTAGCCGACGGTGCAGTTCGGCATTCTGGGCGCGTAACTGGCGATTCTCCAGAATCACCTTGACGATTTGACTCTCAATTGCGGATAGCTCTTCGTCGCTCATGATGGCTTTCCCTCCACTTGCGCAATGGCGGCCTTGAGTTGCTGCATTGCCCCCCAAACATCGCCGCCGTCTCGCCAGCCCTGATACGCTACCTTGGCTGCGACCAGCAGGGCGTCGTGCGCGTTGTGCTCCCGGACGATGGCCGTAGCGTCGTCCAGCGAGAACGCTTGGCCGACGAACGTGCCATTCTCCGTTACGATGTACATCCGCTCAGCGTGCCATGTTTCGCTCATGCTACTCCTTCCCTTCTGCCAAGACGATGGCGGCCTTGAGTTGCGCCACAATGGGCGAATCCTCGCGATTTGGCGGCCAGTCGGGCTCGTGCTCGCCAATTACCTCTAGCGCATCTTTCAGCGCGGCCAGCAGAGCATCGATCTTGGCCTGCTGCTCAGGTGCGGCGAGGAATAGCGCAAGGAATCTCTCGGGCTTTTCATCCAAAGTCCACTCCTCGTATCCGCCAGCGTCCACGCTTGCCGTATACCCCTTCATAGTGGCAATGATTTCGCCATCATTCAGGATATGCACGCCAAGGCGTCTCGTCCTCTGACAAGTCAGTTTCTCGCTCATCCTATCCTCCTCCTCACACTATTGACGGCCTCCTCGCTTCGCTGCCGGCTAATCCGTCGCTCCTCTCGCGTCGCTTGGGCGTTGTTTCTCCGCCGCTCTGCGTTGTACCGCTCATAGTCGGCCAAGCGCTCCGGCGTGGCCTCTTCTCCGCAATGGTCGCCGTCACAGCGCGCCGCGCAGTACATGCGCCCCGTGCGCGTGTGGCAGATGGTGCATTGCGCGTCGGCCCATTCGGCGGGCAGCCTGTTGCGTTGGCGCTCCGCCGTCTTGGCGATGTGCTCGG
>JBAZMT010000025.1:0-9680 GCA_041649615.1 Parcubacteria group bacterium | reverse complement strand
TACCGTATCCAGCGCCTTGCTGGCATCATCTCGCGCTTTTAGAACGATCTCAAGCTCCGCCGCTGTCAGCGCCATTTAGCCCTCGTTTGCGCGGTTCTCTTCTTCGATCATCTCGCAGATGACCGGGATTAACTCAGACGGGCATAGGTCCAAATCGTCATAGTTCCAGCCGCCCATCCACTTCATGATCGCTACTTCGCTTCTGGCGACGGCTCGCCAGTCGGTGAGTTTTTTCGTGCTTCCATCCCGGCGATGTGCGCCGTCAATGCCTCGTCGATGGCCTTGGCCAAGTCGGGGTCTAGTTGGTCGATGGCCTCCATGGTCACGGGCACGCGCTCCATAACGCCGGTGCGCGGGTTCTCTTGCTCCGCCGACCAGTCCACGATCCACGTCAACATGCGGATAGCGTCGGAGCGTGACGTGTCGAAGCTGACCTCAGAATTGCCGATCTTCTCCTGGTCGCCCGCGTCGCGCAGCTTGAACGACGGCATTTTGAGCATCGCCGTGGCGAACTGCTGCTCCTCGCGGTAGGTCAATCGCTCCTTGACATCAATCCAGCCATCCTCAACGGGCACTCGCACCGTCTTGGGCGCGATAAACCAACTCTTAGCCATGTCTCTCCCCTCCTGTAATCGTTACACGATCCTCCGAAACACTTACGTCCACGCCGCGCCAGGCCAGTGTTTCCCTGCCCAGCGTTAGGGCCATGTCGAACGACGGCGCGAACGTCAATAGCCAGCGGTTGATCGACTCTAACCGGGCCTCCAGGCGCATGCCCTCCGGCCCGGTTTCGAGTCGCCAATCCCGCAACGTGGCCACCTCGCGGCCCCCTGCTGTGAGCTTGCCAGATGACCCGTTTGCCTTCATTACTTGCGGCCCCAGGCCGACGCGGCGGTAAAGTTACCAGACACGGCCACCGCGGCGGAGACGCCCGTGGATACAGAGATGTCCGTGAACGCCGTGCCATACCAATACTTGGTGATGGCCGTCGAGTTCGGGTACAGGTACATCCTGACCGCTTCGCCGCTGTCGGTAGCGGTGAACAGCGTGTCGACGGCGTCATCCCAAAACCCGGAAAAGCTGCCCTTCAGGTCCTTCAGGCCCACCACGTAGGTCTTGTTGGTATCGCCAAACGCCGTCACCTCGACGGTATCGACGGCCATGTCAAGAGACCACTCGGAGAGACCGCCGACCGATACGGCGACACCCGTGCCCGAAGGAGAAACGTAAACCAGCCCATTTTTGCCATGGTATTTAGCCACGCTTTACCACCTTTACTGTTTGCTAGATAGAACTTCCAATAGCCCACTAATCCGCTTGTCGAACGTGTGCGGCTTGACTGCCTCTGGCAGTTGCGCCGCTATGTCAATCCGCGCTTGGTCGTCGGCTAGGTAGTGCCGCAACAGAGCCTCTAGCTCCGCCGCCGTCTCGAACGTGGGCACCAGGCCCCCAAAGACTTCCGAGACCTCCGCGCGGTAATCGCTGATGAAAAATCGCCCGCACGCTGCTAGCTCGTAGCAGCGCGGGTTCATCGACTCGGCCACGATCTTGATGTGCTCGACGTTACGCCCCCAGCCTACGCTAGTGCGGTGCAGGTTCAAGCCTATCTTGGCCTTGCGGTATAGCGCCGCTGTCATGCGGTTGTCGATGACGCCCGCCCGCAAGTGCTTACGTAGCGGGTGACGAGAGCCTAATAGCGTCCACGAGCCGTACAGCCCAAAGTCGATGCCGTCCCAGTTAACCGAGGATAGCGTCTGCACGCGCTCCTCGAAGCCCGTACCGACGAACACCACGTCGTGCTCCGGCACCGCCGTATCGTAGCTGTCCGGCTTCTCGCCGTGACGCTCGGGGTCCATGGCGTGCTGCCAGTAGTGCGCCTCGCCGTACTGCGAGAATATGGGCACGCTGGCGCGCTCGTTGGTCCACACCACGTTGGATAGCCGCGTGATACCGATCTCTTGCGTATCCGAGTAGGGCGATTCTGTCAGGATGACGGCCAGCTTTACGCCCGCGCGGCGCAACATCATCAGCCCTTCGGGGTGAACGTATGTCCCGGCGATAAGCAGCACCCAATCAACGCGATGGTGCAACGCCTTGAGCACGATGTCCTGACTAGCGGCGAATAGCACGTCCGACTCACTGTACTCGCCAAGCTCCACGCCCTGGCGCTTATTGCGCTTCCAAAGCCACTGGAACCATAGCTGCCAATAGTTGATGCGCCCGTCGAGGGCGTACTGCACCACCTCCACGCCCGCGCGCTCCAGGGCGCTAAACGCGCCTTTCCATACGTCATGTACTGCCCAGGAAGCGCCGGGGTGAACGAGCAGTAGCTTCACTTGCCCTCCGGCTCCTCTGGCGATGGCTCGAAGGTGCGCGGCTTGGACGCCGCCTTGCGCCTGGGCTGCGCCTTTGGCGATGCCTTGCGCGCCAGTTTCTGGCAATCCTCGCATGTGTCCGGGTCCGTGGCCCACATTACGCGATGGCAGACCAGGCAGAGCTTGACGCCCTGCTTATCGAGCATCTCTTGTGTTACCGTCACTCTTGCGCCCCCTTCGGCTTGTGCCCATCAATCCCGCACTGATACCAGGCTGGTGATCCTAGCCGTGGGTCCCTGTACCTGTCGATCTGCGCCAAGCGCACAAACCCTGCGCCGCCCATGGCCTGCCCCAGCGTGTGCATATCCCACGACCACTTGTGGCGCGTCTCCTGCACCGTGCTGTAGAAAAACAGCGCACAGAGAGAGTCCAGGTGCGCGATGTTCCACCACACGTCGCCGGGGAACTCCACCGCGTCCACGGCCTGGTTCACGTAGCGCTTGCATACCTCGTAGGTGTCCGGCACGACGATGCCCAATTTGCCGCCCGGCGATAGCACACGGTAGCACTCGGCCAGGAAGGTGAGCGCGTCCGGCTTCTCCAAGTGCTCCAGGAAATGGCCCGCATAGATTTCGTCGTAATCGCCCTCGACACACTCGGCCAGGTACTCCAGGGCATCGCGGCGAATCTCGGCGGGTGACGCCGGGTCACTGTCTAGATTGGTGTAGTACAACAGCGGGAACAGGCCGCACCCGCAGTTGAGCCGCCTATGGGCAGTATTGGCTAGCTCTACCTCATCCCCTACAAACTCTTGCGCCATCTCTCCCCTAGTTCGTCCAAATCTCAAAGTCAACGGCGATGTGAAACCACTTGGTCTCCGGGTCAATCAGGTCTACGCGCCCCGCTAGCGTCACGTCACAGGCTACGCCCATGGTGCCCACAAAGCCGTCCAGCGCCGTCGTAATGGCGTCGGCCAGGTCCGTGGCCGCATCGTAGGAAACCGCCCAGGCGTCGATCTGCCAGCGTGTGATCTTGAGCGCGGTGCTAGCAAATTGCTGCTCGGTGCGCAGCGTCACGTCACGGTAGGTGATGGCCGGGAGCACGGGGTTATAGGGCAACTGCATGGGATAGGTGCGCGTGCTTGCCAGCGTGGTGATCCCCGCCGTGGTGCTCAGCTTGCTGTACAGCCCCTCGGCCAGTGTGGTCATCGCAGCGCCCTCGCTATGCCGTCCGATAGGTTCTCCGCGACGGCTTGCGTTACCTCTTGGATGTGTTGATCGACCGCCGGGCGCATGTAGGGCTGCGCGTTCATGCGGCTCGTGCCGTACTCCACATAGGCGCCGTACTCGGCTGCTACCGCTACGATAGCGCTATTCTCAGGCCCGCGCGCCGTCTGGATACTGCCGCGTAGGAACCCCGTATCCACAGGCACGCCCGTCTTGGCGTAGCCCTCCACAATGTAGGCCCCGGCCAGCAGCGCATCCTGCACTACCTCGCCGCGTACCGCGTCGCTCAGCCTGTCCAGCAACCTGCCGAACTCCGCTACGCCCTTGATTTCGATCTGGAGGGTGTATCCTTCTGCCATTAGTCCACGTCCATGAGGTTAGCCGTTAGGCATGTGCCGTGTACCTCTGTGGCCACGTCGGCCACGGCATAGATGAGCGCCGTGGCGAGCGTAGTCCCGAAGCGCTTGGTTACTTTTACCCGGTCGTTCGGCGTGATCGCCGTGCCCCGCGGCAGGCGCACTAGCGCGCGCATGACGGTGATGCTGCCATCCAGGCGGTTAATCTCCCTGCGCTCCCGGCCATCGGATGGCACAAAGCGGCAGGAAATGGCGCTCCCGTCGGTGAACGTCTCGATCCCTTGCCCGTAGGTGTCTACGGTGACGCTCTGGGTTTGCACGATGCAGGTATCCCAGAGCGCGTCGTTTTGGTCGGCGCGCATCATGGCCAGGTCGTTGGCCGATAACAGTGTCATACGTTGCCCTCCATGATGCGCGCCTCCACTATCAGCTCAACACGTACTGCACGAATACGTCGATGTGCGTAGCCGTAATCATGTCCGAACCGTTCTTCTCGATCTCCAAGCCATTGCCCGCGGTGAGCGCCACGCCCGTATAGGTATGAACGCTGTTGGCCGTCCACGCGCCGCAGATGGCGTTTTCGGTCAGCCCGGCCACCACTTGGCGAGAGACGACGTTGCCCGTGGCCAGCTCCTTCACATCCACGCTGGTCACGTCCCCGGCTGCGCCGCCGATGGCCCGCATCTTCACATCCAGCACCTTAACGGTGCGCCCCGCTGCGCTGGCGAGGATGGTATGCCCGGCGTTGACTTCGTCGGTCGTGACCCGATCCACGAAGCCAAGCACTGGCGTTGCGCCGCTCACGGTGACCGGGATAGTAGCCGCGCCGATGGTCACGCTGGCCGCATTGGTCGCGCCGAGCGACATAGCGCCCGCCGTGCCGGTTGCAGCAGCCCCCGCGTCGATGGTCACAGCGCCCGCTGTGCCCGCGGCTCCCGCCGATGCCCCGGAGGTGATGGTTACAGCGCCGCCCACGCCGGTGCCCGTGGCGACTCCGCCAACGAGGGAGGCCGCGCCGCCCGTGCCATTGGTGCTCGTGGCCGCGCCGCCCGTAACGCTAGTCGCGCCGCCGTTGCCAGTCGCGCCGCCGCCCGAAGCGCCGCCAGCAAGCGAAGCCGCGCCGCCAGCGCCCGTACCAGTGGCCGAACCCGCGCCAGCGGTGAGACTCACAGCGCCGCCCGCCCCATTGGTATGCGCGCGCCCACCCACGATAGGCACCGCCCCACCGTCACCCGCAGCGGCAGCCGCAAGCCCGGCGATAGCCAGGGAGGTGTCAGAGCCCGTGATTTGTGGCGCGGTGATGTTGCCCGCGAGGGCCAAGGTCTGCCCGCTGCGCCCCACCGTCACCGTCCCGGCATTCGTGCCGCCAATGGTGATGGTGCCCGCCGTGCCGCCCCCGGCTGCCCCCGCGTCGATGGCAATGGACCCCGCCGTGCCCGCGGCCCCAGCGCCGGAGGTGATAGTGACCGCGCCGCCGGTGCCAGTTGCGCCCGCCGATGCTCCCGCGGCGATGGTCGCGGCCCCGCCGGTTCCTGTGCCCGTGGCATCGCCACCCGTCACAGCCGCGCCGCCGCCATTGCCATTCGTGGAAGCAGCGTCGCCACCGACGATGGAAGCCCCACCGCCGTTGCCCGTAGCGCCCCCGCCGGAGGCCCCGCCAACGGCAGCAAAGGCGCCGCCCGTGCCTGTGCCCGTTGCCGAGCCAGCGCCGCCCGTGACGGTGACGCCGCCGCCCGTGCCGTTGGTATGCGCGCGTCCGGCCACCAGGTTCACGGCGCCGCCATTGCCTGCGCTGGGAGCAGCCAAGCCAGCCACGTCCAGGCTCGCATCATTGGCCGCGATAGCGCCCAGCGTAGCGGTGCCCGTCGCGGTAAAGTTACGAAGAGAAGCCAAGTCCTTGTTGGCGTCCACCACGAGGCCCTTTGAGGCCTCGACAGTTCCGGCAGTGGTAATATCAGCGGCTGCGTTCAACTCGGCGGCGGAGGCCGTTACCTGTGTGCCGTCGATGAGAAACGAGCTTTTGATATCCACTCCCCGGCGAAGTGTGAGCCGTCTCATATGTGTACCTCTCAGTCAGTGTCTATGTAGATGATCTTGTGCGCGGACCCGTACTCGCTACCGGTGCCCGCCTCGCTGTAGCCGTCCTCTCGCGTGATCGTGACGGATGTGGCTCCGCCGATGGCTTGAATCTGTAGCTCTCGGGCGCGCTCTGCGAATATCTGCGCCTTTTGCCCATTCTGGATGGTCAAGCCATCGGCGGTAAAACTGGCCTTCTTGGCGTACTTCCGCGCGAGCCAGAAGCACGCCTCAATAGCCGCGGCGTTCACGTTGGACCCGGACCGCGTCAGGAAATAGTCGATTTCCGCGTCCTCTAGCTCGTAGTCGCTATAGTCCGCATCATCGATCAGGAAACGCACTTTCCCGCGGTTCATCGTCAGGTTATACGAGAACGCCATTTGTCACCCCTAGCTGATAGTAGGATCGGACCAGCCGCCCGCGGTGTTCTCGGCGATAACCGCGCCTACGCGGTCATTGATGGCCACGCCGAACTCTTGGAACACGATGGCCTCTTCCAGCGGAAACTCGCGGATGTGGTCGCCCTTGAGCAGCACGGCCCCATAGCCGTAGTCAGACCCTTGGCGGATCACCAGCGGGTTACGGCTGTCCAGCGGGCCATAGCTCTTGTACAGCGCCCAGTAGGTGGTCGGGATGCGCCCCGAGGCCCGCACGCGCACCGTACCATAGTCGGTCTCGATAACGCCGATGTAACCGTCCGATACGTTCGCCGTATCGGCGGTCATGCCGTAACGAATGAGCGGGTCGGCGCGCGGGATCCATCCCGTGATGTTGGTCGTGTTGACCCAACTGGAGATGTCCGCGTAGGCAATCAGCAGGTCGTAGGGCGCGTCATAGCCGTGCTCGTACAGGTCGGCCACGGCGGTCTCCAGGTTGGCCTGGGTGATGCCGTTGAGCGCGTCGATATGGTCGTGCGTGTACAGGAACGTGCCGCCCCGGCTGGGCACGGCGATGGGGATATAGCTGGAGTCAGCCGTGCCGCCATCGGCCAATGGCATCGAGCGCCCGGCGCTGCCAACTGCGGTATAGGTAGACTTGAACAACCGGGTAAGAATCTGCTTCTGCCAGTTGTCTTGAACATCCTTGACCACTTCGGCGATGTCGGTGTCAACCTGCACCCGGCGTGCCTTGCGCAAGAAATCCCAAGTCCAGCCCAGCCCGCGGTCGTAGGCAACCAACGGGATCATGTGCCCCGTGGTCGCTCCGCGCTGTTGGTCCGGGCGCGCGTACTCGGTGTGTACCTGCATGCCCGTGGTCGCGCCCACGCGATATTCCACGGCCACCTCGTCAGTGATAGAGACGAGCGAGGCGATAAGCGGGTCGGCGGTCAGTGTTTGGTTGACCTCGGCCAAGCCCATCGCCACGTCGGCGACAAAACGGTCGTAGGTGGTGCCATCTGCCAGCCGAAACTTGCTGAGTTCCGTGGCGTCCCAGTAGGAAGGCAGCCCCCACTGCTTGAGATCATTAGGTCCAGTAGCCATTGTATGTGCCTCCTACTACGCTGATACGATCAGCATGGGATTGACGAGCATCATCGTGGTGTTGAGTCCGATGCCCACGCGGCACACTGTCGTGCCCACGGCATCGGCCAAGACCCCGGCGTCGTCATCGACATAGACGGCGGTGTTCGCGGCCAGGTTGGTGGCAAAGCCGTTGACAACGCCGAACAGAACCACGTCGATCTCCTCACCAGAGGCGAAGGACACGGCGCCATTCGAGTTGCTGATGGCCAGGCCAATGCAGGCCGCGGTCGTGAGGGCGGAACCATCGGTCAGGCTCACGGTGTTGTTCGCTGAAACGTACACCGGCTGGCCCGGAGTGATGGTCTCGCCTGCGGTAAAACGACGGATGATGCAATGCCCGACAGGCCGGACACTTGCGGCTGTGATCGTAAGATCAGCCATGTGATAAACCTCCTAAGAAATGCGGAAACGTCTCTTGATTTCTTCGCGGTCAGGTTGCGCTGACGGGGCTGTTCCCCGCCCGGCGTCGGCGTTGATGGAAGGCGGCGGCGCGACAGGCTTGACCAATTGCGGCCACCTGGAGACAAGCGCCTTGAGTTGCTTTTCGGGGTTCTGGGGCTGGCCTGTTTCGTCGAATTCAATCTCCGACTCTTTGACTAGGCTTGCCGCTAGCTCCCCGTCCAAATTGAGCCTCTGCGCCGCTTGCGCCACGGCCCACTTGGTACGCTCGCTCTTCAGCGTGGCCTCTAGCTCCTGGATGCGCTTTTGCGACATATCCAGTTGCTTGGTGGCCTTCTCCAAGTCGCCTAGCTTGGCCTGTTCCTCCTGCACCTTTTGATCTTCCAGCGCCTTAGCCCTGGTGCGATAGCTGGCCGCTTCTTTCCGTAACTGTTGCACGTAGGCCAGGTCGAAGGTCTCGCCCTTGCCCGTTTCAGTCGGTTGTGCTTCCGCCGTCGGCTGCGCCTCTGGCGCCTCCGTTGCGACCACCTGGGTCTGCGTATCGTCTGCCATGATTCCTGTACTCCTGTATGATTAGCCCTCTAGGCTAGCAGCGGCCTGCTTGGCAGCCCGCCTACTCACAAATGATTGTCGCTGCGCCGTCGTCCAGGTTCTCCTGAGTTCCAACTCCTTGAACGTGGCCACCCTGGGCGAGTCACCCCATGTATCGCTGTGCGCCGTCTTGCGTAGGTCCGAGAGCCCGAACTTGTGGCCCTTCCAGCCATTGAATAGTTGCTCGCCCATTAGCGCCTGCTGTCGTTCCTCTGGCAGCGCCTTGAACCAGTCCTGGCCATTCTCCCATTGCACTTGCGGCCCCACGTTGAGCACGGGTATGCATGTGCATCTTCCGTTTGGGTGATCGCTCAGTTCCTCTTCAACCTGGAACATCTCCCCATCGCTCATCAGGCAAGCGAGGCATGTCCGCGTGTCCTTAGTTGCCAGCCGCTTGAACCCCTTGACGATACCCGATTCCCTGTACTGCTCTGTGGATGCCATGCGGTAAACCCTCAGCTGCTCGGTGCGCGCGATGGTCAAGACGCGATCTAGGCCATCGCCCAGCCCATCCGCCATGTTGCGCGCCGTTTGCCTGGGGTTAATGCCCAGCGCCGTCGAATCTATGAGCTGCTTTATCATGCCGTCCATCGCCGCCGGGTAGGCTTTGGCAAGCAGAGCCTTGAGCGGCGATCCATCGCCGGCCAGCCCCACCATCTGCTCGATAGCCTCGACGGGCAGGCGATTCCAGCCGATGTTCAGCCCAGCGCTCCCCGCTTGCGAGGCTAGGGCGTCCCATGCCCCCCGTATGCCGATCTCCCCGTAATAGCGTTGCTCAGCTTCGATGAACGGCAGCGCATACTGGCTGTTATAGTTGTTGATCTGCGCCTCGACCTGGAGATGCAGCGCCTTGTACCTGTCCATGCGGTACAGCGCGCCCTCGCTCACGACCTGCCCCGCGGCCTTTTTCGCGGCCATGTCTTGGGCCAACAGCTCCATCTGCCCCGCTAGCCGCTGCTCGATTTGCACATAGCGCTGGGCCATCTGCGTCATCTGTGCCGCCTCGCGCAGCTTGAGAGCCTCCTTGAACTCGCGCAACACCTGGACTACTACGGGATCAGGCATTGGCCTCCTGGCTCTCTTGCCCGAACATATCCCTTGCCGCCGGGTTCTGGCCTTGGTCGAACTGCGTCCGCGCTTGGTCCAGTAGCGCCGTCGCCATAGAGGTACGCTCCGCATCGGCTTTCTTCTTGT
>JBAZMT010000024.1:0-9720 GCA_041649615.1 Parcubacteria group bacterium | reverse complement strand
CATTGCCACGTCTACGGGCGACGAGTACACGCGCGACAAGCTGGCCGAAATCGCAAGCTACTGCGCGAGCAGCGGCGTTGTATCGAGCTATCTGATCGCCCGCGCGGAGGAAGCTCAGGCGGAAGCGGACGCCGAGACGGGCCGCGTCACGCTACGGGAAGACACCGGGAGGGGATGATGGTGCAGCCAAAGAACGTCCTCGTCGTCAACCAGTTCTATCTCCCGTCCGATTCCGTCGGCGCGAAGATTGTTCAGACGTGGAAGCGGGCAGGCGGGACGTACCGTGACCTCTTCACGCGGGCGCTGATGCACTACAGCGCAACGGGGCAGTACGGGAAAGACCTCAAGCAGATCGGAAAGGGGGAGAAGTGAAGCTCAGATGCAGTTCTCTTGACCGTCTCTTCGCGTGCCCGGCGAGCGTTCACACCGAGACAGACGAGACGCTGATCGACCACGAGCCGAGCGAGGCGACGAACGTAGGGCTGGCCGTTCACGCGCTCATGGCGGACGTGCTGCGGAATCGCTACCAGACGTTGCCCGACGTTGCGCCCTACGCGCAGCAGTTCGGTGTGGAAGAGCGCGAGGTGCGGATTCTCGGCTACCAGGGGATGAAGGTGCTAGGCGAGTACCGGCGCTATCTGAGCGAGGAACCGGAGATTGAGGAGTCGTTGCGGGCCGGTATCGCAGACGGCCTTGAGCTTACAGGCCGCGCCGACGTCATGGACTACGTCGCCGATGATGGCGGGACCGTCTACGTACTCGATTGGAAGACGGGCGATAAGGACGAGGACTCGCGCTACCTGTGGCAGATGAGGGGCTACGGCTATCTCGGACTGCAGAGTTTCGATGACAGGCAACCGTCGTCCGTTGTCGTCATTCTGGCCTGGCTTCGTTCGGGCGAGACGAGCGTCTTCCGCTACCGCGTCGACGGCGTGAACCGCCTGCCGCAAGAGATCGCCCAGCAACTCGAATGGGACGGGAAGACGTACACACCGGGCGATGCCTGTAGATACTGCCCCCGTGTCGCCGCCTGCCCCGGGCGCCGTGACCTCATGCTCGCCGCTGTGGAAGTTCTCACAAGCGAGCGTAGGGCCTCTCTAGTGCCGTTCAACGGCGATCTGGTAGATCCGTCAGCCTTCGGGCGCTCGATCGTCCAGGCACGGTTCCTGAAGCAACTCTGCGAGGACCATCTGCGCCAGTGCGTGGAGGCGGTTCGATCGCTTGGCGGGGACGTACCGTTGCCGAGCGGGCAGCATGTCGTCATCAAGAGCCGAGCGGGGCGGGCGACGTTGAAGTCGCACGAGACGGTAGCGGCGCTTGACAAGCGATTCGGCTTGCTGGACACCGACACAGTCCTCGATATGGCAACGCTATCGAAGGACGCCGTCGAGACATTCGTCGCGTCGAAGGCAACGCGCGGCGAGAAGAAGGCGCTCAAGGAAGACGTCTTCCGCGAGCTTGAGGAGATCGGGGCGCTCACGCGAGGCGGTGCGGTAGAATGGGTGGAGGTGCGCAATGCGTAGCGTGAATCCAACGCCGGGAGAGTACAAATACGCGCTTACACTTGGTCCAGGGAAGGGCGGTCTACGGAAGGTGACGGCGCAAGGCTTGATATTGTGTGATGGGATCTTCGGGCTGTGCGGAGAAATCTACGGATGGACGCTGACACATATAGGGACAGGGCGTTGGGTCGGGCGCTTCCCGACGCGCCGCAAGGCGTACGAAGCCGCTGCGCAACTCGCTGCCCTGGATCTGCCTTGGAATGCAAAGAGCCTCAAGGAGTGGAAAGCGCGGCTCAACGCCCTCGAAGGGAAGAGAGCCACCGAGATCATCGAACGACTCGGGTACAGATAGGAGGCGCAAGGTGGAAGTGAAGGGAACAAGACCAGCGGATGATGGGATAGATCCACTCGTGATTGGCGGCGCGATCTGCGCAAGCGTGAAGCCGATTTTGATGTTCAACGCTACGGCGTACATCGAAGTCAGTTGCTCGCAGGGATACGAGATCAGCATGCTGGTAGAAGAAGCGCGACAGCTCAAGACGGTTCTCGAAAGCGTACTGGCGGAATGGGATGGGGTCAAGGAGGTGTGAAGTGGGATTGGACACAAGTCACGGCTGTTGGTCCGGGGCGTATTCTGCATTTCATCGTTGGCGATGCGAGATAGGCCGCGCTGTCGGTGTACCGTTGCCGCTCATGGAAGGATTCTTCCCATGGGAGCAGATCAGTACCGAGGACGTTGAGAAACTCGCGGCACCGTGCAACCGAGATGGGACGTATGCGCAGTGGGCGTCGGATCTCCATCAAGCGGCGAGAGGTAATCTACCAATAAGGTGGGAGTGGTTGCGCCCATCAGCTCTTCACGCCCTACTCAGTCATTCTGATTGTGATGGGGAAATCGCCTGGAGAGACTGTGGGCCAATCGCGGACGAATTGGAGAAGATCCTGCCCCTATTGCCGAGCGGTGATGGTGGCGGGCACATCGGGAACTGGCGCGATAAGACAGCAACGTTCATTGCGGGATTGCGTGAAGCGGCAACGGCCCATGAAAACGTTGTGTTCATGTAGGAGGGGAAGTGGAGACACGACCAGCAGTGATCGGCAGTGAGAAGACGCTCGTAGAGGTGCTACAACGCTTGAAGCCAGCATTAGCGCAACTCAAGCCGGACGAGCAAAGCGTGGAGCGGTTCCTTCAGACGGTGCGCCGGGTCGCGCAGCGTAACCCCGACGTGCTGCAATGCACGGTCGCCTCGATGGAGAACGCGGTCAAGGATAGCGCGGTGCTCGGTCTCGACCCGACCGGGCTCATGGGCATGGGCTACATCATCCCATTCCGCAACAAGCGCGGCGACATGGAGGCGACGTTCATCCCCGGTTATCACGGCCTCGTGGACATGATCTACCGCACGAAGAAGGTTGCCGGCATGAACTTCAAGCTCGTGCATCGTGACGACGGCTGGGACTACATCGAGGGCTCCGATCCGCGCATTGACCACGCGCCGAGGTTCACCGGCACCATCGAGTACGCGAACCGTGACGAGTGCATCGGCGGGTACGTCACCTGGTGGGACGTTATCGACGGCAAGACCGTAGCGAAGCGTCAATGCTGGATGTGGCTCGCGGAGATCGAGCGGGTGCGGTGCTCGTCGAAGCAGACGCGCAACGGGGAATCATCCGGCACTTGGCGCGACGAGTGGCAGGCAATGGCGCTCAAGACGCTGATCCGACGAGCGATCAAGACGATGGCGCTGACGCCGGACGTTGCCGATAAGCTCGACTATGCGCTCTCGAACGAGGACGCGAAGATGGGCAAGCCGGATGCGTACATCGACGTGACGCCGGGCGAGCCGACCGCGCCAGCGGAGAGACGGAAAGAGATAGGTGATGCGGCATGATTGATCTGTCACAGTGCGGGTTTTACACGATGGAGAATGCCCGCGCAGAGGGAAGTTCCGACATGTCTCCTATGTGGAGATGCGAGCTAATCGTCACGGATAGATGCAACTTTTCCTGCCCGTATTGCCGGGGGCTGCGATCAGACTGCGCTGGCGAGATGGATGTGCAGTTCGCACGCGGGGCGCTCGGTGCATGGATGGCGGATGATCTAAGAAACGTGCGATTCTCAGGGGGGGAGCCGATGCTGTATCCGCATATCGCGGAACTTGTAGAGATGGCACGAGCGGGAGGCGTGCGGAGAATCGCTATCTCTACGAATGGATCGTTCCATCTTGCGCGGTACGAAGAACTTCTCAGAGCCGGCGTGAATGACTTCTCGATCTCCCTCGATGCGTGCTGCGCGGCAGGCGCTCAGGAGATGTCCGGGCGTGGGCTAACAGTAGAGGACGATTGGGAGCGCCTGGTCTACAACATCGAATCTCTATCCAGACAGACATACGTCACGGTCGGGATCGTCGTCACCGAGAAGACGATCAATGATCTTCCGCGAGTGATCGAGTTCGCGCACAGTCTCGGGGTAGCCGACATCAGGATCATCTCTGCTGCCCAGTGGAACGGAGTCTTGAAGGCAGTCAACGAAGTCTCGCCCGAGACAATCGCGGCGCACCCAATCCTTGCATACAGAGCGGGGCATATTAGGAGCGGGCGGAATGTGCGAGGGTTGCAACCTGAAGACTCTGGTCGCTGTGCGTTGGCCCTCGATGACAGCGTTATCGCGGGGCGGTTCCACTTCCCCTGCGTGATCTACATGCGGGAGGGAGGTAATCCGATCGGCCCTGTCGGAAGCGGGATGCGAGCGGACAGGGCGAACTGGGCCGCGACGCACAACACGCAAGACGACCCGATCTGCAAGGCGAACTGCCTGGACGTGTGCATCGACTACAACAACGAGTGGGCTCGCGTTCACGGCGGAAAGACAGCGGAAGGGCGAGAGAAGATCGGCGCGACGCAGGACGCATCTTAGGGTATACTTAGCGGTGGCGGGGCCGAAGGCGGCCCTAGCCCTGGGCATCTAGCGATAGCCCGAGGCCCCGTCAACCTCAACGCTAGGAGGTAACAGGGCATGGAAGAGATCAAGTGTAACCGCTGCGGGTATGAAGGCGTTCCGAAACTTATCCGCAAAGACTGGGATTACGAGGTTGACGGACATCCGGTACACAAGTTCCATATCGGTACGTTCTGCCCCGCGTGCGGGAAGTGGTTCAAGTGGCTCCCGCAGACGGATGAGCTGCGCAAGCAGTTTCCCAAACCTGCGGAGAAGCAATGACATCCGCTGCCCCGAATCTCGGCAAGGCTGCACTCGCGTACGCCAAGACCTTCAAGCTCCGGGTCTTCCCAGTGCACTCGATTGCCGACGGGAAATGCACCTGCGGAAAGGCTGAATGCGGATCTCCCGGCAAGCATCCAAGGACGATAAACGGGTGCAAAGACGCGACGCTAGATGAATCGCAGATCAAAGCCTGGTGGGGGCAATGGCCGGATGCGAACATCGGCATAGCGACGGGTGACGGTCTTCTTGTTCTCGACGTTGACGTTGACCACGGGGGAGACGACTCCCTTGAAGAGGTAGAACGTGAACATGGGAAGTTGCCAGTGACCCCGATGGTCCTTACCGGACGTGGACGCCACTACTACTTTGCAGGCGATTCCAAGAACAAAGCCGCGCTACTACCGGGCCTCGATGTTCGGGGAACTGGCGGCTTCGTAGTCGGCGCTCCGAGCATTCACATATCAGGGAAGAGGTATCTGTGGGAAGAATCGTCTCATATCAAGGACATCCCGCTCGCCCCGGCCCCGCAGTGGCTCGTCGATAGGTTATCTGAGCCCGCCCGAGGCCAACGAAGCCAAGCAAACGGCTCTACAATCGATCGCGTAGACCCTGACGGGATTCTCTCCGGGGTTCCGTCGGGGCAACGTCACGCGGCGCTGTTTCGCTACGCGGCGCACCTGCGCTCGCAGAACGTCGTCACGCAGTCTGAGGCCGAAGTGCTCGTTTCCCGTGCGGCGTCAAACTGCAAGCCGCCCTACACGGACGAAGAGCCCGGAGCGATCGTTACGGATGTCTGGGAGAGGTACCCAGCTGGCTCTAGTTTCCTGCGTGACCTGACGGCTGAGGACGTATCGGCACCGCTCGTCACCTGCGAAGACCGGACCGTCCGCGTCGAGTGGATAGCGAAGCAAATCCTGGCCGAGGCACGCGGGCTGAAAGAGCATTCCGACGGACGGATTGGCGGACACCTACGGGTATGGACAACGCTTCCCGGCGTGGCCCGTGACCTTCGCTCGGCGCAGTTCACGTTCACAGCGCTGCGCTCACGGACCGAACTCGTCAGCGACCTGGCAAAGAAAGTCCCGGAAGTGAGCTGGGATACGATGATTGAGTTTCTGTGCGCCAAGGTCACGGACTACGTCCAAGGCGGCGAGCCAGTAGAGGAAATCCGGGCAGGCCAGCAAGTCGAGCCGACGCGATTCGCGCTCTGGCCGCTCCTCATCGAGCATCATCCGGTGATCCTCTTCGGGCAGGAAGGCACGGCCAAGAGCTACTTAGCATTGCTCATCACATATCTTGCCGTCTCGAATTCGCGCGAGGTGGAGGCGCTCGGCCTACGCATAGACTCGCCGCTCAAGTCGCTCTTGTATCTCGACTGGGAGGGGTCCGCCGACGTAGTGCGCGAACGCTTGAACATGCTACAACGCGGGATGCAGCTTCCGACGGTGCCGTTCCAGTATCGCCGCTGCACGCGACCGCTCTTCTCGGACATTGACGCGATCAAGGCCAGCGTCAACGGCACGCCGGACCTCATCATCGTGGATAGTCTCATACCGGCGGCGGGCGGCGACCCATCCTCCCCGCAGGTGGCCAACGAGCTATTCACCGCTTTGCGCTCGTTCGGCGCGACGTCCCTCTTGATCGGGCACGCCCCGAAGCACGCCGCCAACACGGCGGGAGCCTCGGTATTCGGTTCGGGCGTATTCCAATTCCTCACGCGCTCACTCTGGGAGATCCGCCGCGACCAGGAAGAAGAAGAGGACACGATCCTCGTAGGCCTTGTCCACAAGAAGATGAACTACGGACGGCGCGAGCGGCCACTTGGCTTCCGCTTCACATTCACCCCGGACAGCGTCACGGTGACCCGTGAGGACGTGGCGAGCTTGCCTTCTATGGAGAACGCACGCGGCCCCGGAGCACGGATCATGAAGTGCCTCACGGATGGCGGCAAGATGTCACCTTCTCAGATCGCGGAGGCCCTCGATCTAGAGCAGAACGTTGTCCGGGCTCACCTAAGTTATCTGCGGGGACGGGGGCGAGTCATCTGCCTGCAACGAGGTGTCTGGGCAGCTCTCGCCGAGGGAGGCGGTCACGGTGGAGAGGAGGGCTAGGATGCGTCGAAAGCGCGTACTTATGCGCGCTAGACACGATAGCAAAGAGCCCTTTGCTTTCGGTTGGATAGCAAAACTGTGCGCTTGCCTTTGCTTTCAGGCGGTGTTGAAACGGCGTAACGCGCAAGAAGACGATGGTATGGCAATGGCAAAGTCTTTGCGTTTTCCCTTGCTGACAGAAAGCAAAGCAAACTTTCTGTATAGGGGCTTTGCCTTTGCGTCGAACAGTGTTACGCGGCACGGCGGAGGACGTGCGTGGGCGAGTAGGTTGACAGAGAAAAGAAGTCGGACCGAATCGGTAGGATTTAGGAGGCAGTCATGGCGTGGAAGAAGATCGCGGTTGTCGAGGAGAGCCGCTGCGATGCTGGGGCACTGCTATCGTGTGAATGGCCTGCGGTCAGCATAGAACACTGCCCGACGTGTGGCCGTCGGCTGGGGGCTTGACATCCCCGCTAGTATAGGTTATACTGCGGGCGGAGGTGGAAGGCGGGATGAAGATGAAGCGCGGCTGGACTTATAGCCGTCGATTGCCGGCGGGGTCCAAGCCTAAAAGTCTCGGCAACGACGTACGGGAAACCGTGGCCAGCCGCGCGAAGATGGCAGCGGCGACGTGGAGGGACACGCTGACCTTGGCCGAACAAGAGACGGCGCTAACGTGGCGCAAAGCCCGAGGGGGCGAGGGTCGTCTCAGCCGGTACTCAAGCCCGGCCCGCTGCCACAACAGACAAGGAGGGAGGACAAGCCATGAACTGGCGCAAGTCCGTTGCAGACATCAAGCAGGAGTTCGGAGCCCTTGGTGCGGGCATCGAAGAGATCGTAGCGGCAGCGCAGGAGGAAGTCTGGGAGAAGATGCGGGACAACTGCCCATGGAAGGTCGGCGCAACGACGTGCGACCACGGCAGTACGCACAAGCCAAGCAAAGGGATCTATGGCGGCACCTGCGCTTTCGACTCCTGCCCGTTGCTCAAGGAGGCCAAGCGATGATCCCTTACGACGAGTTCAAGGCGCTTCCCGTCGCGGAGCGTGACGCGATCTGCGCCGAGAAGATGGGGTGGAGCCGTAGCGAGAAAGAGTCGGTCTGGGTTGACGCTACCGGACGGGTGACCGCGTCCGTCAACGGGACGAGCAATAGGCCATTCATTGGCACCGGCTTTTGGTCCCCGACGACCGACCGGAACGACGCGGCGATGATGGCCGAGAAGGCAGCACGCGATGGGGTGATGCGGATCAAGTTCACGCTCATGGCGCACGATCTGCTCGACTTCGAGACGTACGGGTCGGCGGCGTTAGCTGCGGTAATGGCCGATCCCTGTCTGATCGCCTACTGTGCCTGCGTGGCATTGGAGGGAGCATGACCGAGCTGATGTTCGACGAGAACGCGAAGCATTGCGCCATGTGCGCCGACACGGGCGCAGTGAATGTGATCCCGCATGGAGGCGGCCCGAACGACTCGCGGGAAGACGAATGCCCGTGGTGCCTGCGGCGGGAGATTGCCCGGAACCGTCTCGCCGAGGAGAAGGCGGCAACGGTTCTCAGGGCGGCCAAGGATGCGGCACACAACGGCTGGAAGAGAGCGCTGGAGCCCATGATCGACGAAGCCCTGCGCCTACTGGAGGGGAGATGAGCGATCGACTAGAACGGTGCTGTATGTGCGGATGGATTGGAGACGATGAGCACAAGGAGCACAGCGGCCTATCTGGGCTTAAAGGCCCAGGCGTATGCCCAGGATGCCAGGCGGAGGATTTCGAGGAAGTAGAAGTACCGACGCCCACCGAACTGGCCCGACTAATCTGTCTCCACCTTGAGTCCAGGGCGTTTATCGCAGGGGCTCCGCCAGAGAGTGGAGAAGTACAGATCGAGTCTGACGGAGTCTTGTATACAGTAGAGTTCTCGGCGCGGCGACTTGTCACGCACATCCACGTCGCGTCGAATGACGGAACGGATGCGTGCGCACAATGCAGGCGAGATCTCCGCGACCCCATTCACACGGCGTGTACGATGATGGAGAAGTTGCGCATCTTAGGCGGTTCGGCGTGAGCGAGAAGATCAGAGAGTGCCCGCTGTGTGGCGGAGGCGGAGAAGCCATTCGGTGGCAACGCGGCGGGGCCGCCTTTGCCTTCGTCAAGTGCGTCGGAGCATGTCACCTAGCCGGGCATGAAGTTGTGGTTGTCGGCGGGGGAATGGATGAGGCAATCAGCAAAGCCGTTGCCTCCTGGAACTCCCGTCCGCGCGAGGAGCGGCTGGAGAAGCTGCTCAGAGAGGCAAGGCACGGCATTGACCGGCTGCACGACGGCGACTGTGGCGGTCCCGCCGTGGAGCCGTGCCGATGGTGTCGGTTGCGTGCCGCGATCGACGCCGAGCTGGGGGAGCGACCATGCCGAACAAAAGGATAGCGGAGACCATGGACGCGATCAGCGAACACAGCGTGCTAGTCGCGCCCGCCCCCGACGGGACGATCCTCGTAACCGATGCGGGCGAGACGCTAATCGCCACTTCAGAGGGATGGAAGCCCTGGGACCCCGAGCACGACATCCGCTGCTGGCACGGGCCGGAGGGCCTTCTCGCCACGATCGAGGAACGCGGGAAGCATTCACCATCGCTCTGTGGGGCAGCGTTGGGGCGGGATACATGGAATGGGCGCACATCGAGAACGTCGCGTGGTGGTGCCTACGCGCCGAGGCCACGCAGCTCGCGGCGGCGCTCGTCAAGGTGATCGAGGAGGCCCATGATGCCTGAGACTCCCTTCGGTTCCCTAGAATCGTTGGTCGGGCGGACGTTCGAGAGAGACGGGAAGCGACGCACCGTGACACGCGTTGAGCTATGGACAGAAGACAGAAGCATTGGCGACGTCTACTGGGCGCGACCTGGCATGAAGGAAAGAACG
>JBAZMT010000023.1:0-11110 GCA_041649615.1 Parcubacteria group bacterium | reverse complement strand
AGCATGAGGTTTAATTCGACAGTAAACGAAGAACCTTACCAGGGTTAGAAATGTCTGTGGAAGTCTTGCTGAAAGGCGAGGCGTCTCTCAAGGACCGCAGGCACAGGTGCTGCATGGTCGTCGTCAGCTCGTGTCGTGAGATGTTCCCTTAAGTGGGGTAACGAGCGCAACCCCTATTCCGTGTTACAAGTGTCGCGGAAGACTGCCCCGTTTTCGGGGAGGAAGGAGGGGATGAAGTCAGATCCGCATGGCCCTCTGATACCCTGGGCCACACTCATGCTACAATGGCCGGTACAACGGGTTGCCAAACCGTAAGGTGGAGCTAATCCTACAAAACCGGTCTCAGTTCGGACTGAGGGCTGCAACTCGCCCTCACGAAGCCGGAATCGCTAGTAATCGCGAATCAGCTATGTCGCGGTGAATACGTTCTCGAGTCTTGTACTCACTGCCCATCAAGCCAAGGAAGCTGGGAGCAGGTGAAACCCCTCCCCAGTTCTATCGTCATCGTTTGCTATCGCGAACGATCGCGATTGTAATGAACGCATTTCTATGATGATGGAAATGTAGTTTGTAGAACTGGGGAGGGGCTAGCCTGAACTCGGTAACATGGGTTAAGTTGTAACAAGGCACGTGTAGCGGAAGCTGTGCGTGAAACAATTAAATTGATTCGATTTTTTCTTTTGAAAAAAATGAACCGCAAGGTTCAAAAGTGTTGGTCGTGGAGCTTTAAACAAAGTCACGATTCCTCGCTCTCCGAGGTACGGAAGCCGTTGGGCGACTAAAAAAATTCCTAAATTTAGGACTGAAAGATGTGTTATAATCAACTAGATTAATTCATGAAAACCATCCTTCTTGTAGAAGACGATAAATTTCTCTCAACTCTTTTAAAGAACCGCCTGGAAAAAGAGGGTATTTCCGTTACTTACGCGGCGAACGGAGAAGAAGCGATAAACATTCTGCGTTCCGGTACGAAACCCGATCTCACCTTGCTTGATATAATTCTTCCCAAAAAGAACGGTTTTGAGGTACTCGAAGAAATCCAACAGGACCCGGGACTGAAAAACATTCCGGTAATCATCATTTCAAATCTCGGCCAAGACACGGACGTGGTTAAGGGAAGAAGTCTCGGCGCCATTGAATATTACGTTAAAGCGCAGACATCCATAGATTCTTTGATTATGAGAGTTAAGGCCTTTATGGGCATCGCCTGATGCAGAATTTTAGAAAAGGATTCACTCTTATTGAGCTCCTCATAGTTATCGGTATTTTAGCAGTTCTCTCCTCGGTTGTAGTTATTATTTTAAATCCCGGCGAATTATTGGCGGAAGGAAGAGACTCGCGAAGAATCAGCGACCTTAATACCATCCGCGCCGCCTTAATGGGTTACTTGACTCAAGTGCCAAACGCCGATTTAGGCAGCTGTAATTCCGGAGGAATCTGCACCTTCAATCCTGGCGCCGGCAAGGGGCCTTTTACGAACACCACTTGTTCTTCTATAAGCGCCGCCACAAACATCACCGGCTCTGGTTGGGTGGACGTTAACTTTGCGAGTATTCCGAGCGGTTCGCCTATTCCTTCTTTGCCGATTGATCCCATAAATAACGCCAATTATTTTTACGCCTACGCTTGCACGAAAACTCCTTATTTTTTTGAACTTAACACTCGTCTTGAATCCCAAAAATATAGAAACGAAATGGTGCTTGACGGAGGCAATAAAAACAACTGCGACAGCAGTTATACCGCAGACACTTGTTTCTACGAAATCGGCACCAAACCCGACCTAAACATATGATGTTTATTTTATCTTTAACTATTGTCACCATTCTCATGGTGATGCAGGTAATAAAGCGCCCGTTTTTAGAAAAAAAAATAAAAAAAATATTTTGGATTCCCGTTGCGGCCGTTTTTTTGTTATGTTCCGTTTTCTCCGTCTTTCAATACAAAGCTTGGAAAGAAAGCCCGGTTATGAAATTCGCTTTTGAGACCGACAACTGGATTTTGCCTTTCGCTTATAACGTTTTTATAAAATATTTCGCTCCTTATGTTCTTGCTTTGGCCTTGGCCGCGCTTATGGCTCTCGCCATGATGTGGGTAAATAAACGCTCTCGCGGCCGTTTTTTTGAACGAGACGAAATTTTTATCGCTTTTATTGCCGGATTCCTCGCCGGTTTTCCCGGATTTCTGTTTTTTATTTTGGGAATTGTAATCGCGTACCTTTTAACGCACTTGATAAACGCGATTTTCAGGAAAACCGCCCGATCGGAAGTAATACCTCTATATTACTTTTGGTTGCCTGTCTCCGCCTTTGTTATAATTATCTCTGAAATATGGCTTTCAAAGCTCCCGTTTTGGAGCCTTCTCATCGTCTAAGCGCGAAAAACTAAATGATAGATATTCCTCTCAATCAGCTTAAGGAGATCGTCCTTAAAGAAGGCCTTATTGATGATGCTACTTTTGACAGCATCGCCACGGAATCGGAAAGACTCAAACAGAACGTTTCCGAAGCTTTGGTTTCCCGAAATATAGTCGCTCAAGGCTATTTATATCAGATATTAAGCCGGTACTTTAACATTCCCATCGCCGAATTGTCGGGAAAGACGATAAACGAGTCCGTTCTCCATTCCTTTCCCGAATCGCTTGCGCGGCAAAAAAACGTAATTCTTTTCGGCGAGGAACCGGACGGATCCTTTTCCGCCGCGATGGAAGACCCGACTAACCTTGAAACCATTGAGTTCGTGGAACAATTTGTCGGCAAAAAGATAAAACCTTACTTTGCGGCCGAAGGAGATTTAAACAAAGGATTCGCCTTATACGGAAAAAAACAATCTGAAGATTACCGACAACTCATAGAAGGGAGCATTACCGAGTCACTTAAGCTCGGTAAGAAAGGGGAAGAAGCGGCCGCCGATGCTCCGATTATCGGCGTGGTTGATAATACGATTGCCTACGCGGTGAGCTTAAGAGCTTCGGACATTCACTTGGAAATATTTGAGGACGGCATTTTGGTCCGCTACAGAATAGACGGCATGCTTCACGAAATAATGAAAGTGCCGAAAGCCGTTCACGCCGCCATCATCGCGCGCATAAAACTGCTTGCCGGATTGAAAATCGACGAACACTACAAACCGCAGGACGGACGCTTCCGATACAAAGTCGGCCAGGACGTACTTGATGTCCGTGTCGCCATAATGCCCACTTTTCATGGTGAAAAAGTGGAAATGCGTCTTTTAACGGCCACTCAACGTCCTCTTTCTTTTCAGGAAATAGGAATGCTTGATGACACGATCGCCATTCTTAACGAAAACATCCGCAAAAGTTATGGAATGATCCTCGTCTGCGGACCGACCGGATCGGGTAAAACGACTACGCTTTATTCCATTTTAAACGTATTGAATCGACCGGAAGTAAACATCGTTACCGTTGAAGACCCGATTGAGTACAACATCAAATACATCAACCAAACGCAGATAAATCCGGCGGCGGGAGTCACTTTTGCAAACGGCTTGAGGTCCATCCTTCGTCAAGATCCGAACGTCGTCATGGTCGGTGAAGTCCGAGACGATGAAACGGCCTCAATTGCTGTTCAAGCGGCGCTTACGGGGCACATGGTTCTTTCATCTCTCCACACAAACGACGCTCCGACCGCCATTCCTCGTCTTATAGACATGAACGTTCCCGCTTTTTTGGCCGCCGCCGTTTTGAACGCGATTGTCGCCCAGCGTCTTGTTCGGAAAATATGCCTGGACTGCATTTATTCGCTTACACCCGAACCGGAGCTGCTGGAAATTCTTAAAAAACAAATGACGGAGTTGGGGATTGAAGGCGCCTTTAAACCTCCGAAGTTCATATATAAAGGAAAAGGATGTCCTTCCTGCGGCGGAACCGGTTATCGAGGCCGAATAGGTATTTTTGAAGTGCTTAACATTTCGGAAGCGATCAGAAAAGAAATAGTCAATCCGGCGTTTTCTCTTGATCAGATGAAACATACCGCCCGCGAACAAGGAATGATCTCCATGTTTGAAGACGGACTTCGCAAGGTTGAAAAAGGAATGACCACGGTGGAGGAACTTCTCCGTGTTATTAGAGAATAATGCGCTACAGATACACCGCCGCGATGCCAAGCGGAAAAATGACGGAAGGAGAGATAGATGCCGGAAATCCAGCGCAAGTTCTTGAATGGATGGCCGGTCAGGGTTACAAGCCCGTCTCCGTCAAAGCGATGGCGACCGAAAACAAAAAAGGCATCAAAATCTTCGGTCAGAAAATAACGCTCGCCGACAAGGTGTTTCTCACTAAGTATCTCGCTTTGATGCTTAAAGTCGGCACCGATCTTTTTCGCGCAATAGACATTTTAATAAGCGATTTTGACAAACCGATACTCAAGTCTTTCTTGATTGAAATAAGAGAATCGCTTAGCCAGGGAAAACCGTTCTACGTGACATTTGCCAAATATCCCCAATATTTTTCTTCGGTTATCGTAAATCTCATTAAAGCGGGCGAAAAATCGGGAAATCTTGAATCCGTTTTCGGTAACGTTTCCGATAATCTTGAAAAGGACCAAGAACTGCAAAACAGAGTCAAAGCGGCGCTCATTTACCCGATCATCCTCGTGGGCGTTGCCACGTTGGTGCTTATACTTATGGTCGTTTTCGTTCTTCCGCGCATCGCAAACGTTTTCTCTCAAACGGGCATAAAACCTCCTCTTTTCTCGCGCATCGTATTCGCCGTCGGATTGTTTTTCGGACAATTCTCCTATATCGTAATTCCTTTTCTCATCGCTCTCATTATTTTCTTGTGGTATTTCTTCTTTAAGAACAAAATCGGCCGGCAAATAAGAGAAAGGACGATGGCGAAACTTCCGATCGTCAAAAACATCGTTCAACAACTCGCCATTCAACGATTTGCTTCCACTTTCGCCTCTCTTTTAAGAGCGGGACTGCCGATAATTGAAGCGCTTGAAATCACGGCCGGAGCGGTCGGCTCTGAAGAATTGAAAGAAGCTCTTCTCCGGATCGCAAAAGAGGGCATAGCCAAAGGATTGACCGTCGGTGAAGCGTTTAGGAGAGAAACGTATTTTCCCCGCGTCGTTACGAACCTCATAGCCATTTCCGAAAAAGCGGGACACATGGAAGAAGTGCTTGAAACTCTCTCCAACTTTTATGCCTCGGAAGTTGACGCCTCGGTTAAAATTTTAGTTTCGTTCCTTGAACCGGTTCTCCTTTTGTCGCTCGGAGCCGTCATCGGTCTCATCGCTCTTGCCGTCATCGTTCCTATTTACCAGCTCGTCTCTACCATTTAATCCCGTAGGAAATTTCTTTGAGATTTTATACGGATTAAATATGTTAAAATCAGACTAGGAGACGACTCTTATGCAAAAACGCAGTTTTTACGAAAAGGGCCAATCGCTCGTTGAAATATTGATAGCGGTCGGCATATCCGCGGCGCTTATCGGCAGCGTGGTTTCCACCTATGTCATTTCTCTAAGATCAAACGCAAACGCGAGACTCTCCGCCATCGGTACGCAATTCGCTCAGGAAACATACGACAACGTCAAAGCTCTGGCTGAAGCCGATTGGCACACCGTTTACTCAATTACCAAAGGCGCCAATTATCATTTGTCTTTATTGGGAGACAGTTTTGAAATCATTGCCGGAACGGAGACAATTGAAGTTGATGAAACCGAGTATACGAGATCATTTGTTGTGGAAGATGTGGCAAGGGACGGAAACGGAGACATAATCTCCGAAAACAGAACGCCCAATTCTTTGGCCCGGGAAATGATCGCCTTAGCCGAAGTTGGCAAAAACGATCCCTCAACCCAGAAAGTGACGGTTACCGTCTCTTGGCCGATATCGGGTGATACCGCTAATACGAAAATCACCGGTTACATCTCAAGAAACAGAAACATTTCTCTTCGCTCAACCAATTGGAATGAAGGTCCGGGTAACGAAGGACCGTTCATCGGCCAAACTTCCGGATTCAATGCGAGCGTAAACATTGATTACACGACTCTCCCGGGCGTTATAAAAATTTTAAATTTTTAAGCAAATATGACCAAAAAATCTTTCCATAAATTAATCCCGTTTTTATCTCTCATTCTCGCGCCATTTATCATCGGATTTTTGGCGGTTACGGCATACGCCGCGACAAACATAGATTCCACCTATCCCAATTATTTTGCCTGGTCGGATACGGTCGGCTGGTTTGACTTCTTAAGTACGGGCTCCGTTTACATTAACCAAACCGGACTTGATGGATATGCCAGATTCGGTCCGGACGGCGGCCCATACAATTATCTCTCTTTAAACTGCGCCTCGGGACCGTCGGGTTCTAACTGTTCGATTCCTTACGGAGTAATAAACGATGCGGCGGGAAACCTATCCGGATGGGCGTGGTCCGATGTTTTAGGCTGGGTAAGTTTTGACTGCCATAATCCGGCAACCGGCGGATCGGCTCCCGACTACAGCTGCGCTCAATCGTCTTATCAGGTAAAAATTGACGCTCAAGGAAATTTTAAAGGTTGGGCGTGGAACGACATAGCGGGGTGGATAAGCTTTAATTGTAACCAAAACGAAACCGGCGACCTGTGTGCCACTTCGAATTATCGGGTTAAGAGCGGTTGGTCTCCGGGAGCCGTCAAAGGAACTCTTGAATCAGGTACTTTTGATACGAATCGCAGCGGAGGAGTGGCCTTCAATTACATAGTTTGGAGAGGAGAATTGAACGGCGGAAGAGTCTCTTTCCAATTTGCCACGTCTGACTGCGAAAATGGAGCTACGAATTATCCCGCCTGTAACGCAAATGTTGGCTGGGGCGGAAGTAAAGTATCGGGAGACGGAGCTTACTTGGGTCCCTCCGGCACTTCCGTTGATACGGATCTATACGTGCCGCTTGGTCCGAACATTCCCGTTGAGATAAAGAATCAGGAAACTCATAACGATAAGAGATTTTTCCGATACAAAGTCTTCGTGGAAACGGATTCGGCCCAAACCGGAACGCCGGTCATTGAAGACATAGTGGTGAACTGGTCTCCATAACGATGAATAACTCCAAACTTACAACTCACAACTCACAAGAAGAAGAAAATTTGAAATTGAAAATTGAAAATTGGGAGTTAGGATTTAGGTATTCCCGTGGCGTAGCCGCTCTTCCGGTCATTCTTCTCATATCCGGAATAATTCTTGAAATAGTGGCGGCGAGCGCCTTTCTTGCTTTCTCTTTTTCGGGAGGAAGTTTCGGCACCCTTTTAGCAGCGGAAGCCTTATTCGGAGCGAGAACCGGCGCGGATGATGCCATATATCGGGTAATCAAAAATACCTATACGAGTTCTTACAGTCTTACCACCACGACGGGAACGCATACGGTTGTGATTGACGTTACCGTAGAAAAAGATCCGGCCGATTTGGGAGAATGTACGGTCGCTTGGGGATGCCGTTATCGGATATACTCACTGGGTAGAGTTCTTTTCCGCGAAAGGAAAATGGAAACGGTTCTTTCGGTTGATCCGAATTCGCGGGAAATAAGAAGAGAATCTTTCAAAGAAGTTGAATTATGAAATTAGACAAATCGGGAATACAAAATATCTGGAGAGCAATTGTTAAGAGAATAAGTCCGATTGAAATATCCGGCGGGCTTGTTGTAAGCGACGCCGCTCTTAGATATGTTCGTTTTAACGAACGTGACACTGTTGAAGCGAGAGCTTCTCTCCGTCTTCCTCCCGGGGCGGTAGTTCAAGGAAAAATCAACAATCACGCCGTTGTTTCTGCGGCGCTTCACGAACTTAGGGAGAGAATCGGCATTCCGTCATCTCGGGGCGCCGGCGTCATTCTTTCGCTTGATTCCGGAGCGGTCTATTCCCAACTTTTTAACCTTCCCCAGCTTGAAGAATCTTCCCTGGCGGAAGCGGCGGAACTGAACATTCAAATGGTCTCGCCGATAGACACGAAAACTTCTTACCACAGTTACCAAGTCGTGGGTAAATCGGAGAACGGAACGGGCGGATACGAATTGCTTGGCGCTTTTATCGGTATGCCGGTTGTTGACGACTGGATTTCCGCCTGTAAAACCGCGGGTTTCTTGCCCATAGCGGTTGAGTTCCAGGCCTTGTCGATCGCCCGCGCAGTTTCCGAATTTGCGGATATCGGCCTTCAAGAAATTGCTTTGGTTCTTGACGTCTCAAGTGAGGGAATGGACCTCGTTGTCGTTAAAAACGGCAATCTTTATTTTGATTATTTTTACCCGTGGAAATTGATCCAAGGAGAAGACAAGTCGATTTCCATGGACAAATTCAAGCAAATTCTCATAGCCGAAACCGGAAAAGTAATGAACTTCACTCTTTCCAAATTCGGCGGGGAAACGAAATCGATTTGGATAAACGCCGAAAACATCGGCGCCGAGATGATAACGGCGCTCAAGATGCAATATTCTTCGGTTCCCGTGTCCGAAATAACCGTTCAAGAAAAACGGGTCCCCCCTCTTTGGCTCTCAGCCTTAGGCGCGGGAAAAAGAGGAATGCTTCTTCGCTCGGAAGATGATCTTATTTCCTTAAGTCCGAGGCGGGTTGTTACGGAATACATGGAGCACCAAATGGTGACGATGATCAAATTGTGGCGAAACGTCTTTGCGATTACCTTAAGTTTCTTTCTTTTGGTATTTTGTATCGGCGACTTGTTCTTAAGGCAGATCCGTTTAAGCGCCGGTCAACAATCTTTTAGAAACCTGTCGCCGGAAGAGTCCCGCGAATTGAGCGTTCTTAGGGGCAAAGCGGACGAATTCAATGCTTTGGTTTCCTTTGTGGCGGAAGCCAAAGCGGAAGAAAACAAAGTTTATCCTTTTATTTCTAAAATAATTAATCTCGGAAATAACGTTCAAATAACGCGTCTTTCCTTCCAGGGGATTACGGAACCGGTAGTTTTAAACGGAAACGCGCCTTCCGCCGATGCGGTTGTTCAATTCCAAAGGAGACTTGCCGAAACGCCAAATATCACCGATTTACAGTTTCCTCTTTCAAGCCTCACGACCGCTCCGAACGGCCGAACGGCGTTCGTAATGTCATTCCGAATAACTAATCTGGATTTCTGACAGCGCCTTTTCCAGAAACTCTCTGTCTTCGGGCAGTATTTTCCGAAGAACGAAATCACCCGCCTTACCGGCGGTTTTTCCTCTGATGCCTATTCGGAGTCGCCAGAAATTTTCCGTCTTAAGATGATCTATCACCGACTTTACGCCGTTATGTCCCGCGCTTCCTCCTCCAAGGGACAATTTATACGTTCCGATCCCGATATCCGCGTCATCGTGAATCACGAGAATTTCTTCGGGTTTTACCCCGAAGTGTTTCATGGCCGAATAAACGCCCTTTCCCGATTCGTTCATAAAGCCAAAAGGTCTTATGTAAACCCGGGTTCTACCTTTTAAATATTTAAAAGGCTTTCCTTTCCATATAGAGAAGGGTTTTTTGAATTCTTCGTTTCCCGAAAGCCGTTCGAGAGCAACGCTTCCGACGTTATGATAGGTGCCTTCGTATTCATCCTCCGGATTTCCGAGTCCTACCACCAATTTAAAGTCTCTTTTTTCCATTTGCTCTTACGGTTTGCCGCCGTTATTATTACATTAATACAAATTTCATTCCGGTGCGATTTTCAAGAGTTACCGGTCAATTCAATGAAAAAAATATATCTTTTAGTTTGGGAGTCGCTTGAGGTCATCTTCATTACATTTATTCCTCTCTTTATCTGCTATCAGTTTTTAGCAAGACCCTTTCTCGTTCAGGGAGCGAGCATGGAACCGAATTTCCAGAACGGAAATTACCTGATCGTGGACATAGTGTCCTATAAATTCAGCGCTCCCGAAAGGGGAGACGTGGTTGTATTCCATTATCCGGGAAACCGCGCTCTTTACTACATTAAGCGGATAATAGGTCTTCCGGGCGATCGCGTAACTTTTCTTGACGGAAAAATCCTCATAAACGGGGAAGCGCTTGACGAAGAATATCTTCCCACAACTATTGAAACGGATGCTCTCACGAGAACCGACTTTCAATTGACCGACAGCCAATTCTTTGTCATGGGCGATAATCGCGAGGCGAGCTTTGATTCAAGAAGCTGGGGTCCGCTTGAAAAAAGTGATATAGTCGGGGTGGTTAAATTGAGAGTTTGGCCTCCGTTTAAACTATATGAAAATGCTGATAAATAATTGGGGTAAATGACGAACACAGAAGCGAAAGAGAAAGAAGATAAAAAAGAGGAAAAAAAAGAGGAAAAAGTTTCTCCGAAAAGGAATCCGTCTTTTCAGAGTCCCAAGGGAATGCGCGATCTCTTGCCGGACGAATACGCTCTTTGGGAAAGAGCGTCTGACGCCGTGAAGGAAATCGCCGATTTTTACGGCTTCGGACACATTGAAACCCCCATTTTGGAACACGCGGACTTGTTTTCCCGCGGCGTAGGCATAGGCACGGACATCGTTGAAAAAGAAATGTACGTCCTAAAAACCAAAGGAGGAGATTCGCTGGCTCTTCGTCCCGAATCCACCGCCCCCATTATGAGATCGTTCATTGAGAACGGAATGAGTAGACTTCCTCAACCGGTTAAACTTTGGTATTTGGGTCCTCACTTTAGGCACGAGAATCCGCAGGCCGGCAGATACAGGCAGTTTTATCAGGCCGGTTTTGAAATCGTGGGCGGAGATTCCGATCCGGTATTTGACGCGGAGATTATAATCGCGGCGACGCGTTTCGTGGAAAGAATGAAAATCAAGAACGCGGCCATTGAAATAAACAGCATCGGATGCCGCCAATGCCGCGGAATATACCGAAAAAAACTCCAAGACTTTTATTACAGGGAAATGTCTTCGGGAAGAAAGAAAGGCAAAGTAGTTTGCAAAGATTGCGAGAGAAGATTGGAGTTGAATCCCTTAAGGCTTCTGGACTGCAAGGAAGAAGGATGCGCCGAGCTCAAGATAAACGCTCCGAGCATTTTGGACAGTCTTTGCTCTCCTTGCCGAACCCACTTTAAAGGAGTACTTGAATTTTTAGACGAGATAAACATTCCCTATGCCTTGAATCCTTATTTAGTCAGGGGATTGGATTATTACAACCGCACCGTTTTTGAAGTTT
>JBAZMT010000022.1:0-13577 GCA_041649615.1 Parcubacteria group bacterium | reverse complement strand
AAAAGTTTCTTTAGGCGCCGAAGAAACCATTCCGTGGAAATATTTTACGAGCACCTTACGCGCAATCAATTCGCTAAAGAAAAAAGGATTCAAAATATTTTCGATTGAACAAGACGAAAAGTCGGTTGATATAAGTGAAATCAAAGAATATAAAAATTACGACATTTCTCTCGTTTTTGGAAATGAAGTTACGGGCGTATCACAGAGAATATTAAAAATATCGGAGAAAATATTTGAAATTCCGATGTTCGGGAAGAAAGAATCGCTCAATGTTTCTGTCGCTTTCGGTATCGTAGTTTATAATATAGAGAAGTGATATTTTTCTTTGTAATTTCATCAGCGGCGCTAACCGTCATAATAATGTTTCTTCCGCCTCCAGAGGAAACGAACATTATGATCGGAAGAAAACGGATAAAGGTTAACGAAGCTCGGTCTCTCGCGAGTAAAATCGCGGGGCTTATAGGCAAGAAGAACCAAAAAGAAGGGAACGCGATGCTATTCCGGTTTCTGATCCCTACGAGAAAAATTTTCTGGACCGTGGGAATGCAGTTTCCCATAAACATCTTTTGGATAAAAAACGGACGCATAATCGCGGTTTCTAAAAATATTCCGCCGGGAACGCCGTTCGTCCCTTCTCCGGGGAACGTTGATGCAGCGCTTGAAGCGTGCCAGACTTTCAGCAGAAAAAACAAAATACCGGATAGTGGTAAAATTACCTACTAAATGTAAATAGTGACGATCATCATATTTACATAAATTAAAACACCATTATTTGGATTAGTTTGGGGCATAAAAATAAGCTATAATTAGCCCATGGCAAAGATAGCTATTAACGGTTTTGGGCGCATCGGCCGCCTGTTTTTCCGCGCGGCATTCGGTCGGGAAGATATGGAAATTGTCGCCGTAAACGATCTGGGAAATTTGGACAATCTCGCTTATCTTCTGAAATACGACACGGTTTATCGTGCTTTTAATCACGACGTTAAAACAGACGGAGAGAATCTCATCGTTGACGGTAAAAAGATAAAATTTCTTCAAGTTAAAGAGCCTTCCGAGCTTCCGTGGGGGAATTTGGAAATAGACGTAGCCATTGAATCAACCGGCGCGTTTGAGTCTTATGAAAAAGCTTCCGCTCACCTTAAAGCTGGCGCGAAAAGAGTCATTATCACCGCTCCGGCGAAAGACCCCGACGGAACAATGGGGAAGACGGTGCTTTTGGGAGTAAACGAATCCGAATCCGCCACTTGCGACATAACTTCAAACGGCAGTTGCACGACAAACGCCGCTTCTCCCGTCATTGCCATTCTTTCGGAAAATCCGGGAATAGAAAAGGCGATGTTAAATACCGTTCATGCTTATACAGCAACTCAAGCTTTGGTTGACGCACCCGTCAAAGGAAGCGATTTCAGGAGAGGTCGCGCCGCCGCTCAAAACATAATTCCTTCAACTACCGGCGCCGCCTTGTCCGTAACGAGAGCGATTAAGGAGCTTGAAGGAAAATTTGACGGCATAGCTATTAGAGTTCCTTCCGTTACCGGATCCATCGCCGATATCACGTTTGTCGCCAAACGCGACGTAACGGCGGAAGAAATAAACGACATTTTGCGCAAAGCGGCTGAAACACCCAGATTTAAAAACCTTTTATCCGTTTCGGACGAGCCGCTGGTTTCATCAGATATCATCGGGTCACCTTTTGCCTCCATTGTTGATGCGCAATTTACCAAAGTTGTCGGCGGAAATTTGGTTAAGATTCTTGCGTGGTATGATAATGAAGCGGGATACGTGGAAACTTTATTGTCGCATGTCTTTCTTGCCGTAAAAAATATCAAATAAAAATGGAAAAAACCGCATTAAAATTAAAATCTTTCGGTTTGCTCTTCAAAGAATCGCTAGTTGATTACAAATCGCGTTTTAAGACGATCGCCGCCCTTTCGGCCATCTCTCTTGCCGTAAGCGTTGTTTTACCCCTTCTTGCTTTATTCGGTTTTTTATTGGGACTGTCAAACACCGTAGTCGGGACGATATTCGGGACTATCGGAACGGCCATCTTTATTCTCGCGATTTGCTTTGTGCAGGGCGCTTTTATTTTTTCCATGAAAGACGGAGCGGGCGTCAAAGAATCGTTTAGATTTATCCGAAGTAATTTTAAGTCTTTCCTTTGGATAGCGATTCTCTCATTCTGCATCGTTTTTCCCGGATCTCTTTTGCTCTTCTTCCCGGGAGCGATAATATCCATGTTTATCATTTTTTCATCCCGCGTATTCATGGATGAAGGTAAAAAAGGATTCAGCGCGCTTAAAAGAAGCATAGATTACGTAAGAGGGTATTTCTGGCCGGTGGTCGGAAGACATCTTCTCTTGGGGCTCATCACGATAGGCGCGCTTATAGTTTCATCAATCGTTATCAAAGAACCTTTTAACAGTTTATTGAACGCGTTTGTCATCGCTCCCATCGGCCTTTGTTTTTCCTGGAGGCTGTATAAAGACTTGAAAGAAAAGAGACCGGAAGTTGCCTCGTCTTCGCCAAAGAAAAAAGGATGGATAAAGGCAATCGCGATAATCGGCATAATTATCGTTTCGGCCCTTACTATTGCGATTCTGGTATTTATGCCCACTATTCTAAAGGCGATTGGAAACGCTCTTATTGAACAAATTACGAAATCGCGGCCATAAACCAGAAAAATGGTAATTTATATCGGATCGGACCACAGAGGATTCAACCTCAAAGAGTCCATTAAACAGTATTTGAAAGACAACGGATACTCCGTTTCCGATTTAGGAAACGCAAATCTCGTTCCGGATGATGATTACCCCGATTTTATTTCGCTCGTTGCGGAAAAAGTCAGCGCCAATCCTGACGGAAGCAAAGGGATAGTCATTTGCGGATCGGGAGTCGGCGCCGATATAGTCGCGAACAAATTTCCGCGCGTCCGTTCGGCTCTCGTTATGACTCCTGATCAGGCTTATTTGAGCCGAAATGACGATGACACAAACGTTTTGGCGTTAGCCTCGGAATTTTTAGACGACAATACCGCAAAAACGATACTCGCCACTTGGTTTCAGACCCCTTTTTCCAAAGACGTGCGGCACATGAGACGGATCGCGAAAATCAGGGATATTGAAGAAAAAGTAAAATCTTTATGAGTTCAAATGGAAATAATCCCCGTTATAAATTGCGATGACTTTTCGTGCGTAAAAGAAAAACTTCTCAAAGCGAACGAATTTTTATCCGACTCTCCGAAGAAAATTCACATTGATATTTCAGACGGAAAATACGCAATAAAACCGGAATGGAACGATCCGGATTCTTTGAAAATATTTATTTCCGAAAACAATTTAAATTTTCAAATAGGAATACATCTTATGGTACAGAAACCGTCGGCCGAAATAGAAAAATGGGCGCCGCTCGTTAAAAAAGTATCGGTGCCGATCGACTGCGAGGAAGACGTGAAAAATATCGCCAAACTTTGCCGAGAAAAAAACATTGTTCCCTGCCTTTCCATTCCGCCAAACGAATCGGTTGAAAAAGCGATTGAATATGAGGATGATTTTCCCGAATTCCAAATATTAGCCGTTCCACCGGGACCTTCGGGACAAAAAATGAGGGAAGGAACAATTGAAAAAATAAAATCTCTGAAAGACAAATTATCCTCTGCTATAATTGAGGTTGACGGAGGCATTGATCCGGAAAATATCCCGATATTAAAGGAAGCGGGTGCCGATATTGCTCTTTCCGGAAGTTATATTTTTAACGCGCCTAATCCTAAATCCGCCTACTCAAAACTTAAATCATTATGACGCAAGAAATTACCGAAGATAAACTGAAATTTATTGAAGATAAAGCGAGGGAAATCAGAAGCGAGGTAATTAAAATGCTCACGGAATCGGGATCGGGACACTCCGCCGGCCCCTTGGGTATGGCGGACGTTTTTGCTTCTCTTTATTTTCATATTTTAAATCACGACCCAGAGAATCCTAATTGGGAAGAACGAGACAGGCTGATTCTTTCAAACGGACATATATGTCCTGCACGATACGCCGCAATGGCGATAGCCGGCTATTTTCCCATGAAAGAACTTTGGACTTTGAGAAAAATCGGCTCGCGTCTGCAAGGACACCCTCATAGAACTTCGTTAAAAGGAGTTGAAACGACCTCGGGTCCTTTAGGAACGGGCTTGGGACAGGCGATCGGCGTTTCTCTTACCGCAAAACTGGACGGCAAAAAATGGCGGACGTATTGCATCACTTCCGATGGGGAACACGACGAGGGAAATCATTGGGAAACCGCGATGTTTGCCGGAAAAATGAGGATAAACAATCTCACCCTCATCGTGGACAGAAACAACATCCAAATAGACGGACATACGGAAGACGTTATGCCCTTGGAACCGCTTCGCGACAAATATATTTCTTTCGGCTGGTACGTGCTTGAGATAGACGGACACAGTCCTTACGAAATTATATCGGCCGCAAATGAAGCAAAAGCCGTTTTTGAGCGTCCGACCGTGATTATCGCCCATACGATTCCCGGGAAAGGAGTGAGTTTTATGGAAAATAATTACTTATGGCACGGAAAAGTGCCGAACGGAAAAGAGGCGAATATTGCCTTAGAGGAGATAAATAAGAAGAGAAAAAATGCTTAAGGAATATTTAAACGAATCCTGGGAAAAAGAAACGGACGCCATCCGGAACGGATTCGGTGAAGCTTTGGTGGAAGAAGGAGAAAAGAACAAAGACATTGTCGTTCTCGCGGGAGACGTGACCGAATCAACGAGATGCAATAAATTTGCCGAAAAATTTCCCGAAAGATTTTTTAACGTTGGCGTTGCCGAACAAGGAATGGCCGCGATTGCCGCCGGTTTTGGCATCAGCGGGAAAATTCCTTTTATCGCCTCTTACGCCGCTTTTTCTCCGGGCCGCAATTGGGAGCAGATAAGAACGACCATCGCTTATAACGACTCAAACGTTAAAATCGCGGGCCACCACGCGGGTATTATGACAGGTCCCGACGGCGCGACCCACCAGGCGATAGAAGACATCGCGACCATGAGAGTGATGCCCAATATGAAGGTGATTGTTCCTTGCGACGCCGTTGAAGCGAAAAAAGCGACCATTGCCGCCGCCAAAATGTGGGGACCGGTTTATCTTAGACTGGTGCGCGAAAAAACGCCGATCATAACAACCGGTAAAACGCCTTTTATTCCGGGGAAAGCCGAAATTTTCTGGAATTCCGCGGACGGTAAAAAGAAAAAAGCCCGCCTTCCTCAGGTCTGTATCGCCGCTTGCGGCCCCTTTGTCGGGAACGCGCTTCTTGCCGCCGAAGCGCTTGAGCGCGAAGATATCGGTTCCGTTGTTTTGAACGTTCATACCATAAAACCTTTGGACGAAGTTAAAATCTTGGAAATGGCGAAAAAATGCGGCGCTTTCGTTTCGGTTGAAGATCACTCTGTGATTGGAGGACTCGGAAGCGCCATCGCCGAACTGCTTGCAAAAGAAAGACCGACCCCGCAAGAATTTATCGGAATGCAGGACACATTCGGCGAATCGGGAAATCCGCAAGAACTTATTCAAAAATACGGAATGTCTGCAAAAGACATTGTTCGCGCCGCAAAGCACGTAATTAAAAGAAAATAGTACAATACTGTCACCCCCGCGAAGCGGGGGTCTATATTAATATAGATTCCCGCCTTCGCGGGAATGACAAAGAAAGTGTTAAAATTCTCTTGATGCTTGACGTTATTACGATCGGCTCTTCAACCGTTGATTTCTTTCTTGAAACGGAGTTTCCTTTGCGTCCGTGGGACTCGTCGCTCGGCAGCGCGATGATAATTCCTTTGGGTGAAAAATTTTCGGCTATAAAATCGCTCATAACCACGGGCGGAAACGCCGTTAATACGGCGGTTACGTTTAAGCGGCAGGGTCTTCGCGTTGCCACGGCCATAAAATTAGGAGGAGACATCGCGGGACAGATGATCTATAACCGGCTGCAAGAAGAGGGCATAAAAGATAAATTCGTGGTCTGGGACGGTGATGCCATGACTTCTAGGTCAGCCGTGCTCTTGGAACACGGGGAACGGTCCATTATTACGTATCAGGGATCGGGCGCCGCTCTTACAATTTCGGACTTGGACTTAAAAAAAATAAGAGCGAAGTGGTGGTACGTTTCTCTTTCCGGCGATTCGTACAAACTTTTTCCCATAATCGCCAAAAAATCACGAGAAATGGGCGTAAAACTCGCCCTCAATCCGACTATGAAACATTTGCGTGACGGAAAAAAACAGCTGCTCGCGAACCTTAAATACACCGATTTTCTTGTTTTAAACGAGGGCGAAGCGGCGGAACTTACGGGGGTTCCTTTTTCCGAAAGGCTTGAAATATTTAAAGCGATTGACAAACTGGTACCCGGAATAGTTGCCATTACGAGAGGAAGCAAAGGATCGGTCGTTTCAGACGGAAGTCACGTTTTTAAGACGGGAATATTCAAGGAGAAGAAAATGGAAGATCGGACGGGAGCGGGAGACGCATACGGAGCCGGATTTATTGCCGGTCTTATTCGGGCTAAAGCCGAACGTGGCGAATGCGGATGCGACACAGACAAGCTGGAATACGCCATAAGGCTTGCCACGGCAAACTCCGCCTCGGTTGTGGAGCACATTGGCGCCTCGGAAGGGGCTTTATATAAGCGAGACTTTGACGGCTCTTCTCGGTACAAAACCTTAAAAATAGTCAAAGATAGGATAAAATAAGAATATGGAACCATTCGAAAAAGCGGCAAAAATCCTCCGAACGGACAAAGACACCATTCTTAATCTTGAGCGTAAAATGAACGCTTCGTTTGGCGTTTCCGGCATTCTTAAAAAAATAATGGAAGAGAACGAAGAACTTATTAGAAGCCGATTGGACACGCTCAATTTGGGACGAAACGTTGAAGCCAAAGAAGTATATGATGCTCTTATTTCCAAAATAGAAGCCGATGACAGCGAACTTTATAAACTTCTCGGCCGCCCTTCTCCCGTTTCATCCGAACATTGCAATCAATTGCTTTTGAAAGCCAAAACGGTGGCAAATCCCCGTAAGGGATTATTCATGAAAATTGACGTCGCGCGCAGATTCATAGAAAACGAACCACCGCGGAAAGTAATGGAAGCTTTGGGCTACGGCAACGTTTCGGACCTGCTTGCGAAAGAAGATATTTTTGAAATATACGCTTCTTTGCGCTTCATAGAAGGATCGGAATTTTTAAACGGAACTTTCTTTAAGCAATACGAATCGCTTACGCCGAACGATTTTGAAGAAAGAGACATTGAAGTAAAAGCCATAAGTCCCCGCTGGCTCGGGAGCCCGAACGGTTTTGTAAAGAAAAAATATCATAATGTTAGCCACCTGAAAGAAATCGGTCTTATATTCACGCTGCCCGTAGAGTTAGGCATCTCCGGCGAAATTCTCCGCGAATTCAGTCTCATTCTTCATTATTTTAACGAAATGGGATTTTATTCGGGTCTCATAAAAAACATCATTACCGAACCGGAAAACTTTTCTGCGAATTTAATCTCGCTTTTGCGCGGAGATGCCATAGATGAAAGACTTCCGGAAGGAGAAAAAGCCAAATGGATGGTTATCCCGCGATATTTCGCCAAAGACGACGAACATGACTGGAGACTTTTTGAACCGCACATAAATCCCGAAGCTCTGCATTGGGAGAAAGCGGAGCTTATGCTTGATTCGCTCCCTATAGACATGTCTTTTTGGCGGGGAATGAACTGGGTGGGAGAAGACTTCAGAACCAATACGGGAATAGACGTACTTGTGAGCTTTAACCTCGTTGATACGGTCATGTCTCTCGTGAAGCACAAAGAGATGATCAAATACCTCTATCATTACCAAGAAGCTTTTTGGAACAAAATATTCTCTGAATATGCCGGAGAAGAGAAAATGGAAGAAATGATGACGAATTATCTTCTTAAGGGATGGTTTGAAATCTAAGAATAATCTTTAATTTTCAATTTTTAATTTCCATTAATTAAAAATTGATAATTATAAATTAAGAACTAACTAATGAAATCTCCTCTCTTATATCGTTTTATAAAGGAAGCCGAAGACAAACGCGTGGCCATCGGCCACTTTAATTTTTCAGACGTTGCGGGAGCGAGAGGGATAATAATCGCGGCGAATGAAGTTTCAAAAAAGTATCACCTGAATCTTCCTGTTTTTCTAGGGAACTCGGAAGGAGAAGCGGGTTATCTCGGGAATAAACTCGCCGTTGCCATTGCCGCCGGACTCAAATCGGGCGGCGCTCAAGTTTTCTTAAACGGAGATCATATTCATTCGCTTGAGAAACTGAAAGAAATGGTTGAATCCGGCTACGATTCCGCCGTGTTTGACGCCTCTTCTCTTCCATTTGAAGAGAACTTAAGCATGACCCGCGAAGCAGTGCATCTTGCGAAATCCATTAATCCCGAATTTGTAATTGAAGGGGAAATAAGCCATATCGGCGGCGCATCCAAATTGTTGGAAGATTTTCCCATGGATGCGGAATTAGTTCCCGAAGCTTTGACTTCGCCCGAAGAAGCCAAGGAATTCGTTGACTCCACGGGAGTTGATCTTATCGCCCCGGCTATCGGAAATATCCACGGAATCTTAAAGCACAGCCCCAATCCGCGCATTGACCTCGCCCGCATCAGAGCAATCAAGAAAGCCACTCCCGCGCCCATCGTTCTTCATGGCGGATCCGGACTTCGGGACGAAGACTTCATTCAGGCGATATACGCCGGCGTATCGGTAATTCATATTAATACCGAAATCAGGCTCGCTTGGAGGAGAGGATTGGAAGCTGCGCTCAAAACCGATCCGGACGAAGTTGCCCCCTACAAGCTTTTTCCCACAGCCGAAAGAGCCGTTGAAGCAATAGTTTCTGAAAGATTGAAATTGTTCAATAAGCTGGTATAATCCAGTGTCTAAAAGCCGAGTCAATCGGCCAAAATAAGAGCAAATTATGCCAAACCTAAACGCAGAAATCAGGGAATCATCCACAAAACCGGAGGCGCTTCGCGCCACAGGTCTTATTCCCGCGGAGATTTATGGGAAACAATTCGGAAACAAACACATTACCATTCTTGCGAAAGAATTCGGCAAAGTTCTTGAAGAAGCGGGCGAAAACACGATCGTGAATCTTAAAGTGGAAAACGAGATTCTTCCCGTTCTCATTCACGATCATCAAAAGGACGCCATTTCCGGCAAATTTATGTCGGTTGATTTTTTCAAAGTGAGAATGGACGAAAAAATCACCGCTCCTGTTCCGCTCATATTTTCGGGCGAATCTATAGCCGTTAAAGAACTCGGCGGAGTTCTTATCAAATCAATGGATGAAATTGAAGTGGAAGCTTTACCCATGAACCTTCCGCATGAAATTGAGATCGACATCGGAGCCATTACCGAACTTGATCAGAGCATTTACGTCAAAGACATTCCTTCTGCCGGAAACTACGAAATAGTTACCGACCCCGATACCGTTATTGCCACCGTTTCTGCTCCTGAGGAAGAAGTGGAAGAAGCGCCGGCAACCGTTGAAGACATCGTTACCGAAGATGAAGCAAAGCGCGCTGAAGCAGCCGCTACCGAGGGTGAAACCGAAGCGGAAAAGGTTTAAAATTAAGCTATGCGACTAAAACCGAAAGTTTTAGTAGACATAACTCACAAATCAGGAAAAGATCCATACGCCAAAGTTAAAGCGCGTATTAATCTTTCCTGGTCTCCGGAAAATAAAAAAAATATTCCGAAAATTGCCATCAAATTTCCGTTGGCGATTTTCGGCGCTTTGGCAATGATTTGTTTTGGTTCGGTCTTTGCCCCGACTTTGGATTCAAACGCTCAAACAACGGTACAAAGTCCCGAAGAGCGCGCCGCGCTTGAGAAAGAACTCGCGGACCTTGAGACGAAAATCGCCGAATACGAAAAAACCGTTCAAGGATATCAGCGGCAAGGATCTACGTTAAAAGAAGAAATAGATCGTCTTAACGCCCAGATAAATAAAATGAATCTTCAAGTTAAGGCAATAACCTTGAATCTTTCCAAACTGGACGGAGAAATAGGCGCCACCACGGAAAAAATAAGCGATACCGAATCTGAAATGGAGCAAAAAAAAGCGAAAATCGCCGCCGCCTTGAGGGATATAGATAAAAACGAAAACCAAAACCTCGTTGAAATATTGCTTACGAATCCCTCTCTTTCCGACTTTTTCGGAAACATAAACAATATCCTCATCGTCCAAAATTCTCTTTCAGACGCGCTTCATGAGCTTCAGGGACTGCGCGAGGATTACGTTGAACAAAAAGAACAGTTGGGTATTCAAAAAACGGACGCGGAAAGTTTGAGAACTTATCAAGAATCGCAGAAAAAAGCCGTTGAATCGCTCAAAAAAGACAAAAATGAAGTCTTGACGGTTACTAAAGGAAAAGAAGCCGAATATCAAAAGCTTCTTACCGAAACTAAGAAAACGGCCGCCGAAATCAGAGCCAGGCTTTATCACATGGTAGGCGGCGGTGAAATGACTTTTGAGGAAGCCTACGGACTCGCCAAATTTGCCGAAAGCGCAACCGGCATTCGCGCGGCATTGCTCCTCGCCGTTCTTGATCAAGAATCCGCTTTGGGCAAGAACGTCGGCAGGTGCGATTATCAAACGGCGATGCATCCCACACGCGATATTCCGGCATTTCTTCAGATCATCGCCGAATTGGGATTACAGCAAGAACTTGCGGCCGGCAACATTAAGGTTTCCTGTCCGATAATTTCGGACGGCGCTTACGGTGGAGCGATGGGTCCGGCGCAATTCATTCCATCAACTTGGGTCTTATACAAAGATAAAATCGCCCAAGTCACCGGAGTAAAACCCGCGAACCCCTGGAATAATAGAGACGCGTTTGTCGCCACTTCTCTTTATCTCCAGGACGCCTACAATTCCGCCGATTGCAGAAATTACGGTTCGGCCAACAAAAACGTCTTGCCTGAACAAACCTTGCGCGAGCGCTGTGCCGCGGCCAAATATTATGCCGGTAATCGCTGGTATACCTATCGCTTTGCTTACGGAGAACCGGTTCTTGATCGCGCCGCCGGATTTGAAGGGGACATTGCGGTATTAAACAGCAGTCAGGCTAGCCGATAATGATATTCACAAAATTTATTAAAGAATTTTCTAAAGGATTTACTTTCCAAAATTTTGCAAAGAAAAAGTTAGGGGGGTTCACCCTCATTGAGCTTCTTATTGTTTTGGCCATTCTCTCCGTTTTGGCGGGAACAGTAGTATTAGTTTTAAATCCGGGAGAAATTTTAGCGGAAGGAAGGGACGCAAAAAGGATCGGAGAATTAAACAGTTTAGCCGAAGGAATAACTTTTCAATTTAATTCCGTTGTTGGCGGATACAAAGGAGAAAAAAATAAGGTTTATATTTCCCTCTCTGATTCTTCTTCCACTTGCAACAGTTTAACTTCTCTTTTACCAAACTTATCTGTTGGTTGGTCATATCATTGCGTTTCAGCGGAAAATCTTAAAAAAACGGATGGTACGGGATGGCTGCCGATAAGTTTGAACGCCTTACCGGGAGGCTCGCCGTTTAACGAACTTCCCACCGATCCCAAAAATTTAGCAGCAGGCAATCTTTTCTTCGCTTACGTATACGGTGACGCAGGTTATGTTTTGACTTCTCTTCTTGAGTCAGAGAGTCACAGGAAAGACGCCGAAAAAGACGGAGGAAGTGATCCGAACCGGTATGAAATCGGAAGCGATCTATCATTATGGGCCAATGCCTTAGGATTATAAAAACCGCGCTAAGCGCGGTTTTATTGATTCTCTACTTTTCTAAAAGCTTTCACAATCGGCTCCATATCTCCTTCTAAAATTTTCTCTATATTATGCCACTTCTTTCCAATTCTATGGTCGGTAATCCGGTCATCGGGAAAATTATAAGTTCTTATTTTTTCCGCCCTCTCGCCAGAACCGATTTGATCGCGGCGAAGTTTTCCTAACCTGACCTGTTCTTCCTGTACCTGATTTTCATAAAGCTTTGCTCTGAGTATCGCCATCGCGCGTTCTTTGTTTGACGTCTGGCTTCTTTCAACTTGGCTTGCCACAACGATACCGGTCGGTTTGTGCAATATTCGGACGGCCGTTTCAACCTTATTCACGTTTTGTCCGCCGGGACCGGAAGACCGGAACATCGTTATTTCCAAATCATGCGGATTGATATTGACTTGTTTTTCTTCCACCTCGGGCATTATCGCGACCGATGCGGTTGAAGTATGCACCCGGCCGGATTTTTCGGTCGCGGGAACGCGTTGCACGCGATGTACCCCCGATTCTTGTTTTAAAAGCTCGTAAATGTTTTCGCCAGAAGGAGCCACAATTTGCGCGATCAAAGTCTTTATTCCGCCGAGCGAACTCTCGCTTGAATCAAGTATGCTGAATTTCCATCCGCGCAATTCCGCGAATCTTTGATACATCCGAACCAAATCGGAGGCGAAAATTGAGGCTTCGTCTCCGCCCGTTCCGGCGCGCACTTCCAAGATTACTTTATTCATTAAGAACGCGAGTTTACTTCTTTACAGTCTTTTTTACAGCAGAAGTTTTCTTAGCGGGAGTCCGCCGGCTGGCAGATTTAACCACGGTCTTCACGGCGGAAACTTTCTTTATTCTCACTTTCTTTTCTTTCTTGGGCGTAGCCTCTCCTTTTGCCCTTCTTGCCTTGAATTTTTCAACTCTTCCAGCCGTGTCTATAAGCTTTTCGGCACCCGTATAAAAAGGATGGCACTTACTGCAAATTTCCACCTCCATTTTTTCTTTGGTGGAACCGAGCCTCAGGACGTTCCCGCAGACGCAGGTAATGGTCGCGTTCTCGTGGTATTCGGGATGTATTCCGGACTTCATTAAAGCCGAGCATAACACAGGTTTTAAGCGGTTGACAAGGCAGGAACGGACTCCTACTATTAACGGTACCTGTAAAGGGCTCCAGGTCTCTACAATTTAATAGCAAAACCAAAATGAGAGTTTAAAGTTTATTTAGGAACTTTTTTAGTTGTCCAATGTTTATTCAGGGTCGGATATAAATATCGCGCGGACTCCCGCGGAACATTTCTATGTGAGCGGTAGTCTACGAGAATATTTATTCCAACTTTTTATTGAGAGTTTGATCCTGGCTCAGGATGAACGCTGGCGGCGTGGATAAGGCATGCAAGTCGAACGGTTTCCTTTACGGAAGTTGGCGCGATTACATCAAACCGACGGATGTTTTGGAGACAGTGGCGAACGAGCTAGTAACACCTTGGTACGTACCCGAAAGTTTGGTATAGCTCGCCGAAAGGCGGGGTAATCCCAAATAATCCCTCCATCTATCGGATGGCAGGGTAAAGTTGCAAAACGCTTTCGGAGCGGCCTAGGTCCGATCAGTTAGTTGGCGAGGTAATGGCTCACCAAGACAATGACCGGTAGGGGGGCTGAGAGGCTGATCCCCAGCGACGGCACTGAGACACGGGCCGTACACCTACGGGTGGCAGCAGCCGAGAATATTCGACAATGGGCGAAAGCCTGATC
>JBAZMT010000021.1:0-13794 GCA_041649615.1 Parcubacteria group bacterium | reverse complement strand
CGCTCACCAAGGCACCCTACACCAAACCCCCTCACCAAGGCACCAGACGCCTTCAATGGCCCGTGTGCACCAAAAGCAAGGGGACCAGGGCATGGGACCAGGGCGAAGGGACAACTGAAGGCTCAGGGCATACACCGGCTCCGGCCCGTCAGGGCCCTCGCCCCTGTACGCCCCTCAGGGGCCCTCCCCTAATGACCATACCCACAAACCCCGACAACATTATCACCCTCCTTTGATTCCCCTATCACTTCATGGATCTACCTCGATACTCAAACGCAGACCGGCTGACCGGAAGAATGACCATATATGGTCACCGTTCAACCCAGGCCGATGGGCCGGGTCATAAATACCCGGCCGGCCCAGGGATTGACCATATATGACCCCACACTATGGCCAGGGCAAGGAAGGCCCTGCGCCTGCGGCGCCCGGCACTCCACCGCCCCCGCCCTCAGTGCCCCCACTCAGCTCACGCGTCATCGCCCCGGGGCTGGAAGCTTCGCAGCCGTCGGGTTCTGGGGTCCGGCCTGGTACGAGGGCTACATCCTGGTTGACTTGTCCAGAATGTAGGACACCTACTGCCTTAGTCCACGAGGGGCGGGAACCAGAGGGCCGGGAGGGCTTAGATTGTCTTGCCGGGCCCCTCCGGGGCTGGGCTTGACCACTTCAGGTTGGCCTGATGGGGTGCCGGTGAGCAGCGAGGTAAAGCGGTAAGGGCTTTCCCTGCAACTTGTGGCCTCCTAGGTCTGTTTACCCCAAGTGGGGAAGGGGGACTGGCCCGAGCGCCTGGCCGTCAACGGCCCCGCGGAGGGCCTCTCCGAGGGGGTCATGCTGCCCATGGGAAGCCTGACGGAGCCAGCCTAGTCCAAGGGGCACGGGCCCGTCAAGCAAAAAGTGACAGGGGGTCTGGAGCCCAGGACCGAGCCGAGCGCCTACGGCGCCTGGCGGGGGTCGGGGGCCTCATCCTGGGGGTTTGTCACTCCTCGGGGTCGTCTGAGCCGTCCAGGAGGTGTTGCCACTGGTCCCGGCGGGGGGCCGAGGGCAGCACCTCCCTGGTCAGCGTAGGGGTGTGGTCGCCCTGGGAAGGCTCTGCTGGGAACATGACCCTTCGCACGGTGCAGGCGGAGCAGAGGGGGTCCCGGGAGGAGTGCTCTAAGCCACAGTCGTTGCAGGTAGCCACGGGGATAGTCTACACCGGTTCGGCGGAGTTTCGCCTTACCTGGTTGTGGCCGGGTGATTCCGCATACCAGGAAGGGGCCGTCTAGTTCCAGGTACCTAGGTGTGGCGGTGGGCGTTCCGTGTACCAGGAATCGGGGGTCTGGTTCTAGGTATACCAGGGACGCTCCTGAGATAGTTACCTGACGAAGATGAGATCGGTAATACTCGTGCCGTAGAAGGGATAGGTAATACTCGTGCCGAAGGGATCGGTACTGATACATTCCCCTATATCATACACGATCACCAGGGGGTCAGGTGGGGTATCATCGAGGAGGTGCTGCCACTGGCTTCTACGCCCCTCAGGGGGCTTGGCGGCTTCAAGGGCCTGGGCATCCGGGGGTGTGCCCGGGGCGGGCTCTGGAGGGTCTTCTAGGAGCCATTCCCATTGATTGCGGCGGGTATCGATAGTGCGGTGGATGGTGGCTTCCTCTTCGACGTTTTGGGTACAGGAGGGGCAGAGCTTGCTGCCCCCCGGATAGTAGAGCCTGCCATCCCCCAGATAGTTTTGGCCACAACGAGGGCAGAAGGGCATAACTATTCCAGGGGTCTTCCAGCAAGTGATCCCACTGGGACTTCTGGGGATCATTCATAGCCACCCCGGAGAGGGCGTAGTCCAGGGACGCGTCGAGAGCTTCCAGGGAGCTGAAGAAGCGTTTGAGGTCGAGGAAGGCCATTTCAAGCCGGACTCGTTCGACGGGGGGTAGGCAGTGGAGGACGCGTTGTACGTCCTCGCAGGTTTCCCGGAACTGAGCCAGGTGCTTCAGGTGATGCTGGGCGGCACTCAGAGTATTCAGAGCCCGGGCTCGGGCGTGGATCGTAGCTTCGTCCAGCGGGGGTAGGCGGGCCACGGAGGAAGCCTACACCAGGGGGCCCACAGGGAGAAGCACTACCGAAGGGTAAGCGGTCCTGACCGCACGACCCGGCTGATCTCCTCAGCGAGCTTGGGGTCCACGGACCTCACTAGCTCCCGGAGGGACTGGAGGCTGAAGCCCTGGACCTCTCCCACGGTCCAACCCAGCGCCCTAGCGATGCGTTCGTCGAGGGTCAGCATTTGAATATCCCACGGGTTTCGGGAGTCGCCCACCCCGCCCCGTACTTCGGCGTGTACTTGACCCAGACGATCACCCCTCGCTCGTAGAGCCGCTTGATGAAGCGGAACTTGCGAGTGCCGAAGTTGGGGTTTGTCGGCGACGTACCAAGCCCCGCCAAGTCGCCACGGCCGTTGACCGTCTTCACTCGGTCAAGGATGCCTTCTGTCTTGGTCACCCGAAGTACCCCCCGCAATGGGCGCAGATGAGGAACCCACCCCGGCGTACCGACTGGGGATAAGCCCTGGCATTCTTACAGGTACATCGTTCAGCGGGAACCCCCAGCTCTTGGGTCACCGCATACGGGTGATACTCGTGGGCCAACGCAAACGCGTGCCGCTCCGTTTTGCCCGCAAACGTGACCTTCCGGCCATCGATCAGATTATATGTGTAGAGAGCCATAGCTATGCTTCTCAGCTGGGACGAACGGACTTGACGGGGATCCAGGTAGGGGTCCGTTGGCTGTCCCAAACGATGTTGAGGCCTTTGCCTCCGAAGGCGAGTTTCTTGGTCATGGCGAATTCCTAGCTGAAGTACGCCTCAGACTCCTCTTGCAGGGCTATGATCTGCCGGTAGTAGCCGTACCAGTACCAGTGTTCGGGGGGTGAGCCGACGCACTGGCTCCAGCCGTCACGGGAGGTAAAGCCCCAGGGCTTCACCGCGTCGTGGACCTTGGCGAGGTACTTCCCCAAAGTTTCATTCCAAGCTCGACGGGAGAGCTGCCCCTTCCAGGCCCGTACCTCGACCTTGAGGGCCTGAGTGGCGGCGTTGCCCCCTCGGTCCATGTGGCCCAGGTCCTCTTCGTGTTCAAGGCGGGGACCAAGAGGGCGGCAGACGGGGTAGCATTCGAGCCACCGCAGGAGATTGGCCTTGGAAAATCGGCGTGGGTCGGCGGGCATGAGGGATCCTTCAATTGGGTGGGCCCAGCATTTCGAGGGCGGCGGGCCCCTCGGTTAGGTCATCTTTCCGTTCCCATGGCCTCGTGCATGAGGTCGTACAGCTCGTCCATGGACTCTACAGTCACGGCGTCACGGTCCTGGGACCGGATGATGCTCAGCACGAAGGAGTCGACCATGGCCCGGCGCACATCGGGGACCATGTAGTCCCACCCCCGGCCAATATCCTTGCGGAAAGTCTTGGCCAGATCCTTGATCTGGCTAACGCCCCAGTGCCGTGCCTTCGTCGTCGCCATGCCCTTACTACCCCCGAGCCCCGAGAAGTAACACCGCTTCGTTGGGGCCTAAATAAGGTTGGGGCCCGAAGTCATCCTCCGAGCCCCGTCGACCATTGCGGGCGCCACCCGCGTGCGTTCAACCACTTTGCCGATAGTTCGTCGTAGGTAGGGTGACGTGTCTAGGTTCCAAGGTGGAGGCCCGTGTACCGGTTACTACACCGATCTCATCGGGCAGAGGTCGAGAACAGGGCGTGGAGGGCCCTGGAGACGTCGATCTCGGTTGCCTGAAAAGCCTCTCGGGTGATCTTCGACCCCTCGTAGGCTGCCCGATCGGTGAGGAAGCGGTCTCGTAACCCACGGACCGTTTCTACCTTCTTCTGGTCATCCAAGGCATAGGCGAGGAGGAAGGCGTTTTCGATGCGATCGAGGATCATCAGCTTCTCCTTTCGCCCACCGTGGCGAGGACCAGAGTAGAGTTGTGGTCGGCCCACACGATGTCACCGACCACCACGACCGCGGACGACCCGTCCTTGCGAGTCACCCTGACGGCATCCCCGGGGACGAGGCTCTCGCCTCGAAGCCCCCACTCCCCGCTCTTCAGTCGAGCCCAGGTTGCAGTCTCCATGCCCCTACTACCCCCGGGGCCCCGATAGTAACCCGGAAATCAGCGGGCCCTACCCGGGTTAATGTGACCCTCCCCCCACTACCTGGATTTAGACGGCGTTTCTTTACCGCTGGAACGGGTGGGCGGCCCCCATCTACCTGGAATCGGGGCCGCCATTCTTTTTGCAAGGAATCAATCCCCTGATTCCAGGTACCTGGAAGGCCCGGGAGCGGTTTCACTCAGGAGGAATTACTCCTCGTCTTGAAGTAACCACTCCCACTGGGTCTTGCGGGGTTCGGTGGGGATGTCTTCGGTGACGGAGTCAGGGTTCATCGACAGCGGTGCTGATATCCCTCGCAGGATATGTTCCCGGACGACTTCGAGGACGATGTCCCTTACGTCCTCGGGGGTGAGATGAGGAGCGGCTTCAACCCTGATGGCTGAAGCGGCGGCTTCGGTCATCGTACCCGTAGGGGGTTCCCTTTGGTTGAGGGGTGTGGCGGGTTGCAGAGCCGATTCTTCATGCTGAGGGTCATCAATGACACCGATGACTCGTCCATCGACTACGAACTGAATCTGGCCTGAGGGACATCTTAGTGTGTAAGGCCATTCCAGCATGTAGGGGATACGGGTGCACTCGGGACAATACACCCGACTCTCTTGATCGTTTGAGGGAGTGAACTCGCGGAGGCAGCGGCCACACCTGGGCATTAAGGCTCCTCCTCCAACAAGTGGTCCCACTGCGTCCGGGGGAAGTTGGGTATGCCGTCAACGTACCTCTGTAGCAGCCTCGCTTGTGTCTCCGCTCCCGCTAAGTTTTGCTCCAGTTGACAGATGAGGGGGAGCAGCGTTTTCCGCTCTCCTTCCGGGGCATCCTGAAGCTGATCCCGTAGGCAGAGCAAGGTATAGTTCACTCGGCCGATCCCTTCCGTGGCCAGGTGGATGGTGGCCAAGACTACCTCACGGTCGGTCATGGCCTTCCTCGATGGTATCGAGCAAGTGCTGCCACTGGTCCCGGACCTTGGCAGGATCCAACTCCCCGGGGAATCGTTGGAGGAAGATTTCCAGCCCCCTCAGCCCTTCTTCCGCACGAACCATGAGCCTTTTGAGGTCCTCGGCGATGTCCTTGAGGGCTTTCTGGTGCTCCGGTCGGACCGGGACCTGCTGCAAGTAGGTGACGGTTGCCGTGTGAATGAAGAGCCGCTTCAGGTCGGTCCGGATCGACTGGAGGGCCATCACACAGAGGGCCTCGGTGGCTTCCTCCAGAGTACCCAGGGGAGGGTGCTTGTCCGGCATGAGGGTTCCTCGGCAGGCTAGCACGAAAACGAAGCCAGAGGGCAGCCAGCAGCCCTCACCGGGCAAACTCAGGTCTGGCTTCGGACCAGCTTCTCCAGGAAGCTCACCACCTGAAGCTCTATCCCCTCCAGGTGCTTGACTCCTCGGATCACCCGGGTCCGCAGCTCGGTATCGACGATCCTAGCCGCCGTGTACCGCAGGGCGTCCTTCAGGTTCGGGTAGTAGTATCGGGACACCCAGTTCTGCCCCGTTTTGACTTGATATGACCAGTTTCGGCCGTCAACGGCATACAGCCGTGCTGTCGAGGTCAGATTGACCACACCCCGGGCTTCCTCTTCCTCCTCGGGGCTCTCGTCCTCGTCCTCGTCCTCCTCGGCTTCTTCTTCGGCCTCGGCTTCTTCTTCGGAGGCTTCCTTGTCCTCAGGATCTTCTTCCGCCTCCTCCTCTTCCTCGGAGTCTTCCTCGGAGTCTTCCTTGTCCGTGGCTTCCTCGGGAGGGGCTTCTTCCGCCAGGGGCTTCGGTTGAGGTTTTGGCCGAGAAGCCGGCTCTTCCGAGCCCTTGGTACCCCGGATGTAGCCCCCCTGGGGGCCCTTCTTGGTCTTGAACCCCTGGATTTGGCCGTCTCTGACGGCGTTCGACAGGAACGAGGCAAACTGTGGCTGTGTCAGCCCCGAAGGTAGTTGGAGCTGAAGCTCCTCGAAGAGCTGCTTCGAGGTCTTCCGGTCCGTGATGGTGGCGTCCATGTGGGACTGGATGAGGGGGAGATAGCTGGACAGGTCGTGCATGAGTGCCCTCTACACCAAAGGGGCCCGAAAGAAACGTGTTATCGGACTTCGAACCGCAGATGGGGGTGACTCCCTGGTCCGACCGGATGCAGCTCCGGCACCAGCCAGGGGACGCCTTCCATGACGCCCTCGACCGCAGCCCTGGCTTCTGGCAGGCCAAGGCCGGTCAGCGTTCTCAGCTCGCGGATGGCCGCGATCTTGTCGTGGAGCGTGTTGCCGACCACCTGGACCAGGTGGTTCTTTTTCTCCAGCGCCTTCTGGAGCTGCTTGACCGTCTTGGGGTCGAGCTTCACCCGGTAGCCGGGGACATTGGACTCGGGGTGATCATGCAGTGAAAGCACGAGCCTGACGGCCTGTTCGAGATCGGCTTCACGGGTCATTGGTAGCGATTTGACACTCCCTGCAAACCGTGGTTAACTAGGATTTCCCGGTGGTTCAGCTAGCCCACAGGATCCGGATCTACCCTAGCCCCGAGGCTGAGGTATATCTGCGAAGGTCTTGTGGGATTGCCAGGTTTGCCTGGAACTGGGCGCTTGCCCAATGGCAGACGAAGTACGCCCAGGGCGAGCGCGGGATGTCTGGTTTCTCCCTCGTCAAGGAATTCAACGCCCTAAAGGGCCGTGAATTCCCCTGGACCGCGGAGGTCAGCAAGTGGGCTCCCCAGAAGGCGATCCAGAACCTCGGAGACGCGTTTGGGAGGTTCTTCAAGAAGACTTCCCGTTACCCGAGGTTCAAGAAGAAGGGGAAATCCCGCGATTCCTTCTACGTAGCGGCCGAACACCTCAAGGTGTCGGGCCGCTACCTCAAGCTCCCCAAACTCACCCAACCGATCAAGATGGCCCAAGCCCTTCGATTCGACGGGGACCTCCGGTCCGTTGTCATATCGAGGGACTCCTGTGGTGATTGGTTCGCTTCCTTCTCTGTTGTTCTCCCTGATTCGTACGTCTACCCACACCTTTGCAAAACCCAAGCAACGGTAGGGGTAGACGTGGGGATCTCTTCTCTCGTAACCCTCTCGACTGGCGAGAAGATCGAGAACCCACGAGCCTTACGCTCCAGAGAGCGGAAGATTCGTCGGTTATCGAAGGCCCTTGCACGGAAGCAGAGGGGTTCGAAGAGACGGGAGAAAGCTCGCCTTGCGTTGGCGAGAGTTCACCGGAAGGTCACCCGGATACGACGGGATGCTACGCATCGGGTCACATCCAGGTTGGTCAGGTCCTTCCGAGTCATCGGGATCGAGGACCTCAACGTCCGAGGGATGATGCGAAATCATCGGATTGCCCGGTCCCTTGGGGACGCGGCCTTCCGGGAGCTGCGAAGGCAGCTTGAGTACAAGGCCCCTCTAGCAGGATCGAACGTGGCCGTGGCGGCCCGGTTCTATCCTAGCTCGAAGCTATGCTCCGCTTGCGGAGCGAAGCGGGAGACTTTGAGCCTCAACGTCCGTGTCTGGGAGTGCCCCTGCGGGGCTGTCCATGACCGAGACGAGAACGCTGCTCACAACCTAGATTCAGTCGCCCAGAGGTACTGGGAGACGATAAACGCCCGTGGAGAGGGTGTAAGACCGCCGACCGAGGCCCGTAAGGGCCAGGGTAGGCGGCGACCTTCAGTGAAGCGGGAATCCTCGATAAAACTGTCAAACGGGAGTTTGCTGTGAGTCGGGAATGCCTAGAGCTTGCGTCGGCACTCGTAGATGCCGCATGACCCTACTACCCCCGGGGAGCCCGAAGTAACCCAGAAGTTGCAGCACCTCGGCTGGTACCGGGCCCTCCCGGGTGGCCCAGGTATAGCCGTCCGCCCGGGGCCGTAACGTCAGGCCCCGGTACTGGATGGTGCTTTGAAGGGCCAAGGGGCCCTAACGCCCGACCCCCAGGCGACCCCAGGAGATGTCGGCCAGCTTGACCTTGTGCTTCTTGGCCAAGGCCTTGAGTTCCTTCATGGCCCCCCTGAACTGAGCATCCACCCGCTTCAGGTCGGCCTTGAAGGCCTTCTTGAGCACCGACCCGTAGTCCCCAAAGGTCGTGTAGATCAAGTACTTGTCACTCAAGTACCCCATCACGATGTCCGTCACGGCGGTAGCGGGGATGGTGACCTTGCGCTGGATCTTCACCGGTTTCACCCGCTGGCCCAGCTTGAGCTTCTTGGCCTCGGCGTAGAAGGCGTTCCAGGGATCCTTGACAGCGACAGCGGGCTTCGTCGTAGCCGGGGTCTTCTTGACGGCGGGCTTCTTGACGGCGGGCTTCTTGGTCGGGGTCTTCTTGGCGGGCTTCTTCATGGGGTTCTCCGTTGTCCGTCCCAGAGGAAAAGGATCTGGGGTGTCCTTTGCAGGCAGGAAGGAGATACACCAAGCCTGGTGTAAATGACAAGGTGACCCCGCTCTTCTCCCCTAAAGCCGTCCCCGATGAACACCAAGGGCTGGTCTTGACTCAGCAACGGGTTGAGGACGCCTTCCTTCTGGCCTACATCCTGAGAGACGAGAGCACCTTCCAGGTCGTGCTCCGGTTACAAGGCCACCTACAGAAGGCCGAGCAAGATCGGATCGAGGGTCGGATCGGCCCGGAGGACCTTTACAACACGGAAATGGGCATTCTCCATCGTCTCCAGGACTTGTTCTTCCTCTTTCTCCAGGCTCGAAAGAGTTCCTCGCGGCCTCCTGGTGTAAAGTAGAGTGTTCGGGTTCATTGGTCGTCATCTTCCGTTCGGTCAAGCTGAGGGGCCCGGGGGCACTACCGGGCCCCTCAGCGCTATTTGGGGCGCGGCGGTCGATTTTTCGTTACTACGGGAGGCCTCCGGGTAGTAAAGACATGGACAGCCACTCCCTGGAAGAAACCCTGAAGAAGATTGCTTCGTCGCTCAACGTGAGGACCGAAGCGGTCAGCCTGGTGTACTACCAGGGGGACGACGAAGATCCGGTCGGATGGAGCGTCCAGGTTCCGGCCAAGGCCGTCAAGGTCAGCCGTGGGAGGAGAATCGAGGTCCGGATCCTTCGGCTGGCGCTGAAGGTCTACGGGGCAACCCTGGAAGAGGCCCTGGAGGCGGCGGTGAAGGAAGCCGCTTCAATCGGGCCCGGGGCCCGCAGCTAATTAAGTCCGGGCCTCCCAGTGTGGGATGGGCCGGCAAACGCCGCGACAACGGCAACAACCTACAACGAAGAGGCACGGAGACGAGTGAAACGCAGGCGGGTGGCGCCCGCTGTGACCTGAGACGACGAAAACGAGAGCCCGGGGATCCGAACGATCCTCGGGCTCTCCGCCACGATTTCTGTGTTACTTCGGTAGACCCCGGGGTAGTAGAGTCATGCCGACGATTCCCGCTCCGCCTCCGAGCCCCGTTACGGTCCCTACCCGAGTTGAGTGGGCCCTGTGGCTCGCCCGTATAACGGCGTCCCTACCCGAAGCGAGGCCGTCATGATCACGGAAAGCCGCAAGGTGGACTACGAAGCCCAGGCTCAGCTCCTGGAGAAGTATCTCGCCCCGGAGTTCGTGGCCCCTGCCTCCGGCTGGGACCCCGAGTGGGCCGTTGACCGCCACGGCCACTGGAGCGTCCGGGTCCAGGTAGCCCTTCGGGACCGTAGAAAGCGACTCGTGGTTCTTTCCAGTACAAGTGTGCTCCGGGATTGTTTCAGCCCCGATGAAGCCACGGCCGAGCTGATCGCGTCCAAGGACATTTGGGTCGAGGTGCACAAGGCGTGAGCTACGGAGGCCGCTTCGCCAAGAACGCTTCGTGTTCGGCCTCAAAGTCGCTCGGGAGCCAGGGGTTCTCCAGCTCGATGACTTCGACTAGCTCGTCGGGCTCGTACTTGGCGAAGTTGTGGGTGTCCAGCATCCACCAGATGTGTTTGCCGTCGTCGGACCACCTGCGGCAGACGATGTCGTTGGCGAAAGGAACGCCGTCCTCGATGCAGCACCAGAGGGCGTAGGCGTAAGGGCGGACGTCGATGGCCTTCAAGGTCACGGGCTCCAGGAGATTTTCCTGAAGGTGCTGCCACTGGGTACGGGGCATGGCCTTCGTTACACCGGAGCCAAAACCACGAACGGTTCGCGAGGACGCCCTGTGGTGTGCCTTCGCCTCGTACGGAGGAATGCTTTGGGAGAACGCCCTGTGGTGTGCCTTCGCCCCATACGGAAGAATGGTTCGGGAAAACCCCACCGGCCGTTACGGACGAATGGTTTGCTCGTATGAGCCCGCCGTATGGCTCATACGGGAGCGGTGCCATACGGAGCGATCATACGGACGAATGGTTTGCCTAAATGGTTTGGGGAAATGGTTTGCCCGTATGAATCCTTCGTATGAGGACCCCCCATACCATACGAGGTTAGCTCAAACCCGCTGTGGTGTGGATCAGCAGCCGGCCACGGACTGGGCGTACCACACGGGGGCGCCGGTCATGGGCTCGATGACCCGCCACACGTTGCAGCGGACGCCATCGATCTCCCGGGTTCCCAGCCAGTGCCAGGGCCCCGCCTTGTCCGGTGTGATCAGCACGGTACCCCACCGCTCGCTGGGGCACCGGCGGAAGTTCCGGTCATGGACCGTGTCGTCAGCCAGGTAGGCGTAGCCACTGGCGGGCTGGGGGTGCTCTTTCATGGCTTCCACCCGTTGACCGTGGCGATGGCCTCTTCCAGGGCCTCGCTGAGGGCCTCTCCGGCCCCGAGGATGTCGTGGGTCTTCAGGTCAACAATGGCCCACCAACGGGGCGCACAGGCCCGGTGAGAAGCTCCCGAGCCCGGGGGCTCGATGATGGGCACGTCCCCGAGCTTCTTGGTGAGCCGCTCCCGGTACTCCCGGCAGAGGGTCGAGTCGTTCAAGGCCCGGGTTACGAGCGTCTCGGCGGCGTACTTCTCGCTGAGGGTTGCCATGTCTCTACTAACCCCAGCCCCCGGAGAGTAACAGGAAATCGACGGGGGTTACCCCAACGCCTTGTCGATGAACCTCCGGCAGGCAGTTTCGGCCCACGCGTAGGCCCCCTCAGGATGGTCCTCGCAGTCGTCGTAGAAGGCCCCCTGCGACTCCAGGGGGGCCAGAGGACGTCCCAGGGGGTCCGTCCGGGGGATCTTCCAGCCGATCCCGGGGCACGGGGTCCGGGGGCCGATGGTGAAGGGGACGCCGCGGTGTTCGTGCTCAGTCATGGGGTGGGGATCTCGTAGGAATCGGCCACGAGGACCTCGTAGTGGGCGGCCTCGGCCTCTTCGGCGGCTTCTTCAGCAGCCCAGTGGGCCTCCAGCTCAGCTTCACGCTCGGCTTCGAGGCGCATGGCTCGAAGCTCCATGTTCTCGGCACCGGCCTCGAACTCGCAGTGCTCGTCCCAGCCGGTCGAACCGTACAGGCACTCGGCCTCGTAGAGGGACACCGACTCGGCCACATCACGTTCGTAGCGGGCTTCTTCGGCCTCGCAGACGGGGCAGGGACCAGAGACGCGGTGGGGGCACTGGAGCTTCGAGGTCGTCATGTCTCTACTACCCCCGAGTCCCTCGGAGTAACCCGAAAATCGACCCTCCTTGCCCTTACACTGGAGCTTTGCACCCAATTCCTTCTGTAAAGAATTGCCCCGCTAACTATAGGTACCTGGAAATAGCACCCCCATTCCTGGTAGATAGAATTAGCCCCCTAACTATAGGTACCTGGAACCAGCCCCAGCGGTTCCTCTCACCAGGAAATAATAGTTCTGAGGCCCTCCCAGGCCCCTACATGCCCTCACGGGCGGGTACGGGCCCAGGGACCCCTCCTACCCTCTCCAAGACGAGCTGCTGTAGCCTCCGGTAGGAGAAGGACCGGTAATGCCCTGCTCTGGCCCATAGGGCCTGAGCCTGGGCCCAATACTCCTCCAGCCCTTCAGCCGGTGGCGGTGCAACTATCTCCTTGGCCAGGGCCCACAATGTAGGCGCTTTCTTACTCATGGGAATACTCCAGTCCACTCAGGGTGTACCCCCAATGGGTATACCCTGAGTCTACTACACCCTCCCCCCTCCAGAGTAACTCAGGATGTTGACTCTGTGCCAGGTGTGACAAGGGTGGTGGCCCATGGGCCAGGTGTGACAGGGGTGGGCCAGGTGTGACAGAGTGAGTCACGAGCTTGACCCTGACGAGACCCGGAGGGTAGCGTCCAGGTTTTGCTGGAACATGTGAAGGTCGTGCCTGGCCGATGGCCCGGAGGGCCCTGGCTGGCACGGAGATTTCCCGGAACATACAAAACCGTGAGATTATGATCGGCCAGCCGGCCATAGGGGGGAGAAGGCGTATTCAGTTGGCGTACGGACCTCGCTCGGCATTTCCAAAAAAACCGGGCCGTGCGGGCCGCTGGCTGCCCCGTGGAGGGCGTTTGAGGGCGAGGCGGACCACAGGGACCCTGGCCGGGTAAGGGCGCCTGGCGGCGCCGGTACGGGGCCTGGGTGAATCTACCCAGGGTTACGTAGCTTCCCCCACCCCATTGAAGGAGTCCCGTCTACGAGGCCGGCAGCCCTTCAAATTTTGGCCCGGTGGTGATTTACGGATAATTGCCTTCGCAACCTAGTATACTGCCCTGTATGGAGATTTCAGAGGAAACCCGCAGGAAGGTCATCGCCAAGTATGTGGCGACGCCAGAGGACCGGGAGACGCTCCTGAGGTCTCTCTGGAACCCCTTGGAGAGGGCTTTGGCGCACCCTGATGACCCTGCTAGTGAGGGCATCTACCAAAACGTCCTTTATATTGCGCAGGAGATTCGTGCGCATGGAGGTTCTCTCGGGGATTTTGAAACAAACCTTCAGAGAGCAACGGAAATATTCGAGCGTTGGAGTGGGCCACGGCGGACGCAGTGGCAGCACCTGTTGGGGGACGAGTAGGCGTCTGACGGGGGTTGGGGAGCAGTTTCGGGAGGGGGCGGGGGCGATTCGGGGCCCTCCGGGCCATGAAACTGCCATCGGGGTGTAGTTTCGTCAGTTTTGTCAGTGACCCCTGGGGCCGTACTTCGGGAGTCCCGGCCATTGGGCCCGGGTGGGCGACGGATTTGGCCCCGGTGGTGTAGATCGGGGGATGGCCAGGTTCTGCTGTGAGTGTTGTGGAGGAGATGCGTTTTACCTGGAGGGGAAGCCTTCGAGGGAGCGAAAGCCTGTGGTCGTCCACAAGATGACCTGTGCGAAGTGTGGCTGTGTTGCTGCGCAGGTGCAGACCAAGGAGGAGATCCACGAGCGGGCGGTGAGTCGTGAGCGGGAGGTAGTCCGGCTGAAGGCTCAGGGGCTATCGTTTCGGTTGGTGGGGGAGATGTTGGGCATTCGTACTGAGAATGCCCGGCAGTTGGCGGAGAAGTTTCAGCGGCGGGCGATACGGCTGGGGCGGGTGACTTGGCCGTATATTCATCAACGCACCTGCACCTGCCCGGTGTGCTGCAAGGGGGTCTTGGCCGTCGAGGAGGCCAACGAGGGCACCCGGGAGGCGTTCGAGGCGAGGCATCCGGAGATAGCGGAGGCCCGGGCGTTGCTTGTTCCGGACCCGGGGCATGGGGAGGGTGGAGGCGAGCCGTGGGGGCCGGAGAATCTGGGGGTGGGTGTCAGCTTGTCCGGTGGTTCTTCTCCGGTGTAGGGACCTGGTATGTTCTACGCACGCCTTGCTGATGGTACGAGGGCTTTGCCTACGGGGAAGGAGCAGCGGGCGACGTGT
>JBAZMT010000020.1:0-14864 GCA_041649615.1 Parcubacteria group bacterium | reverse complement strand
CTTTTTCTCTTTCGTCCCTTTTTAAGATCAGGCATCTTCCGTCACTCTCGCGATACGGAACGACGTTTGCCACGAAATAAAACAGTTTTTCCGTCTTTGCGTTATCAAGGCTTATTTTCTCGGCCGGCATAATCATATTATAAGCCTCCTTAAAAACTAATAAAAAGCGCCGCATAAACGGCGCTAAAAATCAGTACATAAGAAAAGCTGTCGGCGAGCAGTGATGATGTCCGTTATCATTTTGCCAGTAGGAACTGCATATGGTTTCACGGACTGACTTGAAAAGGTCTACTTCCGGATGATTCGTCATAACCGATAAATACGGCGTGTCCGTGAAACGGCCGTCGTTCTCGCGAGAATATTCATCGGCGATACAGTCCAGAACGCATTCTCCATCGCCATCGTCAAGTCTGTCGGGATGCGTGAGAAGCATGATAAGCGTCTCAAACAATCCAAGCCCGAATTCATCGGATACAAGCTTGTTTTTGACCGAAAGCGCCGAGCGGTTCCGGTAACGAATTCCGAACTGCGCCGGAAAGATTAGAAAAGAGCCGCTCTGTTCTCTGGCTATTTTTTGAAGACTCAACTCCGTTCTCTCGCTTCTCTGTAAAGACCCTTCATTGATAGTCACAAACGTTCCAAAAGATTCCTTACGTTCTGTCTTGAATATACATATCAGCTTTTGTATCGCTTCGTGATAGGAGCAAGCGATAAACTTCCACGGCAGAACGACAAAGTAATGCTCGGCTCCTGGCGGAAGAGGTTCTTTTGCGACCCTTTCGTCGTAAGAAACACCGGCCAATCCGAATATTCGGCATAAGGTAGAGACTTGTTCTGGAATACTCTTCCTCGTAAAACCCATTGGGTACCGATAATTCGGTTTTTCGCCCCAATATTCCGGACAGGAATACCACCTGACTGCAGCAATAATCGCGTTTTGGAATATTCCCCCGTTTCCGATGAGTGTCTGGAGACCGTCTTTACCGATCCCCGACGAGTAGCGAAGAGCTTTCTCGGCTGCGTCCTCAACAAATCTGAGAAACTGCTTCTTTTGTCCCTCGGTGATTTCTGCGGTGATCGCGTTCATAGCGTCATCCTCCTTTTTAAAATTTTAAGAACCTTAATCTGTCTATACCGATCTCTAAACACTCTGTCAAATTTAGTCCAAAATAAGTGCTATTAATCCAAATTCCTATAGGCTGGCTCTATTAAAAAAGTATTCTCTGGTCAACCTGTTCGTAGACAGGATTGATGAATACGGGAAATACGGGTTGCATTATATGCACTTTTTTTAAAAAAAATGGGATTATTCGCAACGTGGCAAATAACCCCATTTTAGGTAGACTCAAGAATCAAGGATTCAAAAGTCGCAAGAACAAGAAGATTTCAAGCAACTACTGCGGCAAGAAGCCCGACGCGGAACCGCAGCCCGCGCCCACGCTCCCGGAGCAGAACGTAATGAACTCAACCTGGCCATCATTGAAGTTGAAGATGGGCGCGAGCGAGAAATGGACAGAATCGTCGGGAACATCGAATTCGTCGCCCGGGCAATCCATGTCGAGTTCATCGAAACGAACAAGCCGTTCGGGATGAACCAGTATGATGGAACCGACCGCGAGGCTCGTGAGCCCGAATTCGTTCGCCGCGAAAATTTCGCGGGCGCGGCGGACTGAGCGGCCGCGGTGTTGAAGTCCCAACTGGGCAGCGATTATGAGAATCTCGCCCGGCTGCTTTTCTGCGATGATGTCTTGCGCCTGCGCCGTATTGGCGAAAACCTTCAGTCGCTCCGGCGTGAGCTCACCGTCACGATAGTTGTAGAACGAGCGCGACTCCGCGATTTTCGCGTGCACGAGCCCTAAGGCCCTGCAGTATGCCTCGGCGGGGTCGGTCACTTCCGGGAAGTGCTTTGCGGCAATGGCGGCAGCCGTCGGAATCGCGAACCATCCTTCGGCGCTCTTGGGAAGCTGTGGCAAGTCCTTCACGTATTCGAGTGCTCCCGTCGGATCAAGGCCGAAGATTTCGGCAATCGTCTTGATTTGCTCGTCGATAGGCCTGGGCCCCTTGTATTTTTCGGGATACCCGTAGTCGGAATGGACTTCTTCGTCGGCGAAACGGTCGGACTGGGTAAGCTCGGCAATGAGCTTCAGAATCCCGTCCCGCAGTTTACCGCTGCGTTCGATAAGACGCTGCGCGCGATTGTTGTCGAGTTCGGATTCGTCGTATGCGGTCTTGAAAAGATCGACTGCCTTGAGACCTTCCGAGTCTCGACTGATAACGAACGTCGTTGACATCGCTTTCCTTCTTTCTTCAATTACTTGAAACAATTTTCAATGGACTGATTCCAGTACCGAATTGCATCAGAATTATTAGATTTTGTCAAGGGCAAGTTCCTTTTTTATGCGCTACAATGCACCGGAGTATAGACTGATAAGAATTGTCGTCGCCGAACTCTATCGTTTCAACGATGGCAACCGGAGTTTCGGAGATTACGATTTCCGGAAGCGTGTTGCGTTGAGGAGATACTGCTTGCTTTTGCCTGGAGCGAATTCTCTTATCGGATGCCGCCGAAACTGGTTCTGGTTTTGGTTGCACGAATGAACGGATTATTTTCTTATTTCCGATACGTCGTGAACCGTAATCCATGAAGACATAGCCCCAAATCCGTCTTTGTTTATTTCAAACGGTTCGATTTCCTGCGGATTTTTGAGAAAAATCAGAACGCAATATTTCTTATTCCTAAACGTTCGGAAAAATTCGGGAAACTTTTCTTTCTCTATGCCGTCGTCCGTACCATATTTGTTTAAAATTTCCCTTACTTTTCCGGGAGTCAGACCGGCAAATTGGATTACTCTTCCGACTTCTGCCTTGAGTTTCACCGCTTCGCCGGAATCCTTGAAATAAACCGTTTCGTTTTCCTTAATGCCGTTCCACGGTTTATATTTGACTGAATACCAACGCGATTCTATTCTCTTTTCTCCGTTCAGGATTTTCCGGGTTAGTCCCCAGGATTTTCGCATTATCGCCACGTGTTCCATACTCCTTTTTATCAATTCCTAATTCTCACTGCGCTCAATTTACCGTACGAAAAACTATTTCCCATGGCAATGTTTAAACTTTACTGGCGTTCCGTCTTCTTTTTTCGCTCCGCAAGGACACGGATCGTTTCTTCCTACTTTAGCGAGTTCTTCCGGTCTCATGTTCAACTCGGCCGCTACTTGTCCCATCGGCTTTCTTTGAAGTTCCGCTTCTTCTTTGGAAACAATTCTGATTTTAGAAATATTCTCATATACCCAAGTATCAAAAGTTTCTAGCATTCTTCTGTAAAGAATGTGGCTTTCCCTGCGATACTCCACGAGTGGATCGTGCTGCCCATACGCTCTTATCCGAACCGATTCCCGCAAAGATTCCAAATCTTCCAAGTGATTCATCCAAAGCATGTCCAAAACGGCGAGGAGCGGCCGTTTAAATACCTCCAAATTCTCAATTTTATCAAGCATCTCCTTGATCCGATTCGCTTCGCTTTGAGGAGAATTGACCTCGCCGGGATTTTGTGAGGATGAATCCGTTTTTCCTCTTTCCGTGATTACTCCCATGATTAACTCCTTGATTTCATCCGAAGTGCTCTGAAGTATGTGCTGCCGCTTGTGATATACCGATATTCTTTGCTTATTCAAGACATCGTCGTAATCAAGCAAGTGTTTTCTCGCGTCAAAATTGAGTCCTTCCACTTTTTTCTGCGCTGAAACGAGAGCTTTTGTAACAAGCCCCGATTCAATCGGCATGTCTTCGGGAATGTTTAAAGTTTGCATCATGGCGCGTATTCTTTCTCCTCCGAATATGCGCATCAGATCGTCTTCAAGCGATACAAAGAATTGAGAAGAACCCGGATCTCCCTGTCTGCCGGATCGTCCGCGAAGCTGGTTGTCAATTCTTCTCGCCTCGTGTCGTTCGGTGCCTATAACGTGCAATCCGCCAAATTCTTTTACTTCCTTCGCCAACTTTTCATCGTAAGGGCTTCCTCCTAAAATGATGTCCACTCCTCTGCCCGCCATGTTTGTCGCAAGCGTTACGGCACCCTTTCGTCCGGCTTGTGCTATCACTTGACCCTCTTTTTCGTGATTTTTGGCGTTTAACATTTCATATTTCACGCCCGCTTGAGTCAAATATCCCGCAAGCAATTCATTTTTTTCAATGGAGACCGTTCCGATAAGCACCGGTTGTCCTTTTTCGGACCTTTTCTTGGCGTCTTCCGCAACCGCCTTAAATTTCGCGTCCGCCGTTTTATATATAAGATCAGACAAGTCTTTCCTCACTATGGGCTTGTTTGTGGGAATCGTTACCGTCTCTACCCCATAGACTTTATGGAACTCCTCAGCGGAAGTCTGGGCTGTTCCTGTCATTCCTGATATTTTTTCATAAAGTCTGAAATAGTTTTGAATGGTTATTTGGGCGAAAGTTTTTGATTCATCCTGTACTTTTACCCCTTCTTTTGCCTCTATCGCCTGGTGTAGTCCGCCCGAATACCTTCTTCCGTGCATTAACCTGCCCGTAAATTGGTCAACGATAATCACTTCTCCTTTTTGGACAACGTAATCTCTGTCTCTCAAAAACAACGCCTTGGCTTTGAGACACTCGTCCAAATAATGAGCGAGTCTCATGTTTTCCGCGCCGTACAGATCGGGAACTCCGGCGGATTTTTCCACCTTATCTATTCCCGAAGGAAGGATGGAAACCGACTTTAATTTTTCATCTACCGTATAATCTTCGTTCACGTTGAGTCCCGATACGGCTCTCCACATCACTTTGTAGTATTCGCTTGAAGCGATATCCGGTGCGGAAATGATAAGCGGTGTTCTCGCTTCATCTATGAGAATTGAATCAACCTCGTCTATGACGGCAAAGTTATAGCCTCGCTGCACTTGTACTTCTTTGTTCGGTGCTAAATTATCCCGCAAATAATCAAATCCGAATTCATGGTTCGTTCCGTAGGTTATATCCGCTAAATAAGCCTGATCTCTCGGAATCGGACGCAAGAATTTATGTTCTACCAGAAACGATCCGGTTTCGTCTCTTCTTTTATCGGCTTCTTCCTCTTTTTTTGAAATGGCCAAATCTGAATTGAAATCCGGATCGTAAATAAAAGCGTTCTCGTGAGTAAGACACGCGGTGCTAAGCCCCAAGAATTGATAAATCTGTCCCATCCAAACGGCGTCTCTGGTCGCTAGGTAATCGTTCACCGTTATAATATGTACGCCCTTCCCTGGTAAGGCATTTAAATAAGCCGGCGCCGTAACGGCAAGCGTTTTTCCTTCTCCCGTCATCATTTCAACTATCGCTCCTTTATGAATGTTGATTCCTCCTAAAATTTGCGTATCAAAATGCCTTTGCCCCAAAGTTCTCTTTGCCGTTTCTCTTACAAGGGCGAACGCTTCGGGCAAAAGTTCGATAAGAGACTCGCTCGAAGACGCCCGTTTTCTTAACTCCTGGCTTTTCTCTCTCATCGCCTCGTCGTTTAAAACCCTGATCTGTTCTTCAAAGTCGTTTACTTTTTGAAGTAAAACCTTGTCTTTTGGGCCGTTAGAACGCGAAAAAAGATTAAATAACATCGGGTGTGATTATCCTCTTAATAAATGAGGATTACAAGTTGCCGCGTTTACTTATTCTTCTCCTTATACTCCTTTATTTCTTGCGCGAGAATTTCTTTTACGGCGTCAATCGCGGCGTGTAAATCCTCATTTTCCTTGCGCACTCTTATTAATTTTCCGGGGATCTTCAGATTCGCCTCGGCGTAATAAACCTGGCCTTTATTGTGATGATTCGTGGTTCTCCCCGCGTCAAAATCCAGTTCCACTCCTCCCGTCATCGCCCATTTTTCAACGAATCTGTCCAAATAATCCATTTTTCCTTCTATATACTCCCTTATGGCAGGTGTTAACTCAAAGTTCTTGGTAATGATGTTTATCTTCATAAATCTATTATAGCTTTTCCGTGCTTTGCGAAACAAAAACCGCGCTAAGCGCGGTTTTGCGAGAAATTACTTTCTTCTCTTAGAGGATTTCCTCTTGCTGGTCTTTTTCGTGGTCTTCCTCTTGGCGGTTTTCTTAGCGGTCTTCTTTGCCGCTTTCCTTCTCTTTGCAGCCATGTTTTTATTTTTTATTTTAAGCTAATGAAAATATTCGACCAAACATTTTCATTAACCTCTGACTTAATTCTAGAACAAAAATTTTTTTATTTATATGTGGATAACTATTTATGCCGATTAATTTTCAATTTTTAATTTCTAATTATTATTTTTTTATCTTACGTGCTTACGTTTTGCGTTAATTAGAGTTTACTATTTGTATTTCTTCTTTCAAATTTATTTTAAATTTTTCTTTCACCGTTTTTTTCACGAACACGATGAGTTCCTTTACGTCTTTTGCGGTTGCATTGCCGGCATTAATGAAAAAATTAGGATGTTTTTCGGAAATTTTCGCCCCGCCAATGGCTTTTCCGATCAATCCAGCCTCGGAAATCAAAACCGCGGCCGGCAAAACCGGTATCGGATCGGTTTTGATCTTATCTTTCCACTTTCTCTTCTGTTCTTCGCTCAGTTCTTGCACTGAAATGTTCTTAAACGTACTCCCGGCGCTCGGCCACTCCATGGGATGTTTTTCTTTCCTGTAATTCAGATTACTTTCCATCCTTTCTTTGATACTGTTCGCGTTCTCTAAAACTAATCTCACTTCCCCCGACAAAATAATTTCATTTTTCGCGTCAGTTTTAAAAATACTTGTCCGATACCCGAACATGTTTCCTTCGTTTTTTCTTTCAATTATTTTTTTCGGAGCATTTATGATGATACTTCTTACGGAAGTTATGCAGTCTTTCATTTCTCCGCCAAACGCGCCCGCGTTCCCTCTTATCGCCCCGCCAAAGCTTCCAGGGCACCCCGCAATAAATTCCATCCCCGACAAATTATTCTCTAAAGCAAATTGAACGACGTCTTTAAGACTCGTTCCCGCTCCGGCTCTAATTCCATTTTCGGTCAATTCCATTTCGGAAAGCGATATCTTTAGCACCAATCCGTCATATCCGTCATCTGCAAAAAGAACGTTTGCTCCTCCTCCTAAAATAAAAACTTTTCCATTGGGAACGCGCGACTCAAATTCGTTTAAAATTTCGGCGATGTCCGTTTCTTTTTTCGCTTCGGCAAAATATCTTGCCGGCCCGCCAATCTTATAAGTCGTGTAATCCGAAAGAGGAACGTTTTCTGAAAGTTTCGCCATATGTTAAATCTTACTATTCCCTACCCTAAAAACCATCTACCGACGTTTAGTTAATAGGAAGTTTTCGTATTTTTCCGACAGAGACTCCGGAGGCCGAGCGAGCATGGTTCCCCGAGTTTACCGAGGGAAGAGCGAGGCTGAGATGGAGTGCGTTCGACTCGCAGGGACGAACGACACGTATCTGGAGGGAAATTACGAAAACTTCCTAAATAGATACCAAAACGGCGGCAGTGGTGACCCCGGTAAGACCTTTGTGTTTAGCGAGTGCGCGCCTGCCGCCACTTGGTATCATATCATTTCGCCGCTTTGTAAAGGAAGTCCGGCGAGTTGAATTCCGCCATTGTAACCTCTCTGTTTTTGGGTACGCGGCAGCCTTTTCCTTTGAAAGTCGCCGCCGCCTTTTCCACTATTTCTCGCAACTGAAACTGGCTCGGAGCGGAAAAGAACATATAAATATTCGTCTTTCGGTGCGGAACAAATACCATTCTCACCACGGCCCCTTCCCCTATCTCATTGACCTCCGACATGTCTATCGCCGACAAGTCCGTCTTCAAGGCATCGTCTCTTTCCAGCTCGCAGGTAAGCGCCTGCGTTTCTCCTCCATGATGAAATATCAAATAATCTTCTTCTCTCAATTCGTACTTGCCCGAAATGTGTCTTTCCGCGAGTTTGATGAGGCGCGAAAAGTATTTCTTTTCAGTTGTGATATAAACGTCAGGAATTTTTCCGATATGTTCTACCACTATATCAAGAGCTACGGGGAAATTAGTCTCTGCGATAACTTGTTTAAGCGCCTCCTCTACCGACTTTGAATACGGCATTCTGATCATGCTTGAGTTCACGCGGCCAAGCCCGAGATTTTTCCTTATTTTCTCCGCCACGAATATGACGCTAAGGACGAAAAACAGCGCGACAATGATAATTACAAGAAACGGAAATGGAATGGAAAGAAGATTCATAATAAAATTCAATTATATGAAAAAAGGTAAATTGATTTTGGCTCTTTCCTTCGTCATCATTATAGCCGCTTTCTTCAGGCTCTACAATCTAAAGAGCATACCTCCGGGCCTTTATCCGGATGAAGCGATGAACGGCAGTAACGCTTTGGAAGCCATTGAAACCAACAACTGGAAAGTCTTTTATCCGGAGAACGGCGGACGAGAAGGACTGTTCATCAATATCCAATCGTTATTCATAAAGATTTTCGGCGTAAACGAACCGTGGGTTTTGCGTCTTGCAAGCGTCCTCTTCGGTATCGCGGGCGTAATCGGCGTTTTCTTTCTCGCAAGCGAATTATTCAAAAATAACAAGAACCGTTTTCGGATCGCTCTCCTCTCTTCACTCCTTATGGCCGGTTCTTTTTGGCACATTAATTTCTCGCGTATCGGTTTTAGAGCAATTATGGCGCCAACTTTCTTGATTTGGGCGTCTTACCTTTTGCTTCTCGCTTTTCAAAAACGAGACAAACTATGGAAGAACTTGTGCCTCGGACTTTTAAGCGGCCTTGTTTACGGACTAGGGATTCATTCCTACATTTCATACAGAGCGACTCCTCTTATTATCGCCGTTCCTCTTATTTTCTTTCTCATAAAAGCGATAAAAGAACGTGAACTCAAAAAGTTTTTCGCTCCCGCTCTGGCTTTCGTTTCCGGAACGATCGTTGCCGTTTATCCGCTCGTTTCTTATTTCATTTCAAATCCCGCCGATTTCTTTGGACGAACTTCTCAAATATCCGTGTTCTCTTCCGTTTCGCCACTTAAAGATTTGATCTTAAACGCGCTTAAAACCGTCTTGATGTTCAATTTCGTAGGCGACATGAATTGGCGACACAATTTTTCCGGCGCTCCCGAACTATCAATTCTTGCTGGCATATTTTTTCTCCTCGGCTTATTCTTCGCGGGAAAGAAAATATTTACGCGCGCAAAAGAACCGATGTCCGAATGGTTCCTGCTTGTCTGGCTCGCCGTTTCTCTTCTTCCGGTCGTCATATCGAATGAAGGAATACCTCACGCGCTTCGAGCGATAATTGCCATTCCCGCCGTTATGATTATCGCGGCGATCGGTATGGATTATTTCGGAGAAAAAATGAAAGACTGGTTTTACAAAGTGAGAAACGGAAAAATTTTGTTTAGAATTTGCGTCACGATTATATTCGCATTTCTCATCGCGGAACCTTTCATTATGTATTTCGTTCTTTGGGGTAAAAATCCGCACGTTGCCGGAGCGTTCAATGAGAATTACGTTGAAATAGCTCGCGCCATCAATTCTCTGCCTAAAGAAACCGAAAAATACGTTGTCGTGCTCGCGGGTGGAACGGAAGTAAGAGGAATTCCCATGCCGGCGCAAACGGTGAAATTCATGACGAACAGTTTTACCGAGAAAGGGATGGAAGAAAACAACATTCGCTACTTCAAGTCGTATGATGAACTACCGGCAGATCGCGAAAGCGCAGTGATTTTTACCGTAGAATAAAGTCCGTTATTTTAAAGGGTAGTAGATTTACATAGTAAATCTTATACGATGGTAGTCAGCGCTTTTCGCGCCGCTTCTTCTTCCGCTTCCTGTTTTGATGGGCCTTCTCCTTCGGCAATCAATTTTTCTCCAAAGTAAACTCCGGCTTTAAAGCTCTTCTGATGTTTCGGTCCCGATTCGGAAAGCAACTTATACGTTGGAGTAATTTTCAGCGCATCGTGCGTTTTTTCCTGTAAAACGCTTTTTGGATCTCTGTAGCCTTTTCTCTTTATTTCGTCTATTCGGGAAACGACTCTGTCTTTTATGAATTTTTCCGCCGCGTCATATCCTTGATCGAGATATATGGCTCCGACAAGCGCTTCAAACGCGTCGGCAAGCACGGTTGCCGTTATTTTTCCCGCTCTATCTTCTTTTTTCCCGGAAAGCAACAGATGCTCCTGCAAGCGGATGCTTTTTCCGATCTTTGCGAGCATTCTTGAATTCACGAGCGCCGCTCTCATCATCGTGAGCTTGCCTTCTTCCTCTTTCGGAAAAGCCCGAAACAACGCCCTCGTTACCGCAAGCTCAAGCACCGCGTCTCCCAAAAACTCCAGCCTTTCGTTGTGAACATAAGGCCAGTCTTTGTTTTCATTCAAATAAGACCGGTGAGTTAAAGCCTCTTTAAGTACCCTGTCGTCTTTAAATAAAATTCCTATTTCTGATTGAAATTCGTTGGTATTCATTTACTGTCGCTTCCGTTTGCGGAAAACTTTGCCTCTTCGGGATTCGCTTCGGCAAACGGACTTGTTTCGTCAAAAGGCAAATTTGTATCTTCCACCTTGAACCCTTCGTCAATGACGGGATACGGAGAAGACTCTTTCTCCTGCGTTTCCGCTAAGGACTCTGATTCGTCCTCTCCGTGAGTCGGCGGGCTTTTTTTCGGTTTTTCGTCTTTATCCGGTTCGCCTATTTCCCGGTAAACGGTTCCCAAAACTCCGTTTACAAACCTGCCGGAATTCAATCCGCCGTAGGCTTTGGCAAGTTCAATGGCTTCGTTTATGGCGACTCTCGGGGGAACCTCTTCCCTGTTCGCGAACAAAAGCTCGTAAAGACCGATTCGCAGAATGTTCCGGTCTATCATCGCGATCTGTTCAAGGGGCCATTCCGGTGCCGCTTTTTTTATTATTTCGTCTATCTCCGCCATTTTTGAAACCACTCCCGCGCCGAGCGTTCGCACAAAGTCGGCCTCATCGAGTTCCGGGGCGAATTCTTTCAGATCCCTTTCTAAAAACTCGGAGAGATCTTTCTTTCTCCCATGAAAATCCCACTCATAAAGGGATTGAAGCACTATGGAACGGCCTACTTGCCTGGCGGACATTGATTTTTGATTTACAGATTTGGTTTTTAAAAAGGAACTTTATGTCTTCGTAACCTGGGAGTTATTCGCCATAACTTCCGCACGAGGGACATACTCTATGGCTTAAGGTCGGACGTCCGCATTTCTTGCAGGCGGCGACATTCACCTTTTTTCTGGCCTGATGAGATCTCCTTCTTCCTACCTTTGATTTTGAATGATGTTTTACTGGAGGTGGCATTTATGTGTTCTGTTTCTTTCCCCAAAATATAAATTAAAAAGGAGGATGTGTCAATTTAACATTATCTTTCCTAAAAAAGTTTCCCTGTGAAATCCCACGATAACCCCTTCATTCATAATGGCTCTAATGTGCGCTCTTGTTCCATAACCTTTATGTGTTTTAAATCCGAATTCCGGATACTTTATGTCCGCCCGCCGCATATAGGCATCTCTTGAGACTTTTGCCCATACGGCAGCAAGCTTAACTTCCGTAAATTTCCTGTCCGCTTTAGGAACTGTTCTTACCGTCAAAATCTGAGGCATATAAATCTTTTTTTCCTGAAAGAGTCTGCTCTTCAAAAATAAACTGCCATCCAAAGTGACTTCCGCCTCCAGATCTTCGCTATAAAAAAGCAGTTTGTTGAGAACGCGCCAAGCCGCCAGATTTGCGGCCTTGGCGATGTTTATTCTGTCAACCGTTTTAGGCATAACGCTTGAAGTCGCAATGTAAATTCCCGCCGATTTCCCTTCTTCTTTCATCCATTTATGCCACGCCTCTCTTTGCAATCGAGTCATCATCTTTGAATCCCTCAATTCGGGAAGATATGACGGTTTTTTAAATTTTTGGGACACGGACACCGCCGAAACCGTTACCGGTCCAGCAAGACATCCTCTCCCTACCTCGTCTATGCCGATTTTTATCTTCAATTCAATGACAATTTTACCTCTTTGATAACTGGTAATAAAATTTAATCATGAATACGGAATATGAAGCTACGTTTGCAAATATAGATAGAGACAATATCCGTAGAAAATTATCTGAAATCGGGGCTCTATTGATAAGGCCTGACTTCATGCAGAAAAGAGTTGTTCTTCACTTGCCCTCCGGCCATGAAATAAAAGGCGCATGGATGAGGGTTAGAGACGAGGGCGATAAAACCACGATGAGCCTTAAAATAGTTGATGGTGGATCAATAGAAGATCAAAAAGAGATCTGTCTTAAAATAGATGATTTCAAGTCAGCCGTTGAGCTGCTCAAGCTGATCGGTTGTGAAGAAAAAGCTTTTCAGGAATCAAGACGAGAGTTTTGGAAACTGGAAGATGTTGAAATAACCATTGACGAATGGCCGTTCCTTGAGCCATTTGTGGAAATTGAGGGTCCGTCCGAAAAAAAAGTAAGGGAAGTTTCAGATAGATTGGGATTTGATTGGAATAAAGCTAAGTTTTGCGCGGTAGGCACCCTTTACGCCGAGAAATACTCAATGTCGGAGGACGTTATAAACAACGAAACTCCTCGCATTACATTTGATATGGGAAATCCCTTCATAGACCGCCAGAAATAAAGCTTTGCCCTCTTTTTCCCACTTACTTATAATGAAGTCGTGAAATTCGTCCATCTCCATGTCCATTCCCACTATTCCCTGCTTGATGGACTTTCAAAAATTGACGATTTGGTCGGATACGCGAAAGAGCTTGGTATGGAGGCGATTGCCCTGACCGACCACGGCAATATCTACGGAGCCGTTGAATTCTTTAAAAAAGCCAAAAAAGCCGGAATAAAACCCATAATCGGCTGTGAATTCTACGTTGCCCGCGAATCGCGACTCTCCAAAAACCCGAAAGTAGACAATTTTCGCTATCACTTAACCGTTCTCGCCAAAAACGAAATCGGTTATAAAAACCTGACCAAACTGATTTCCAAATCCCACTTGGAAGGATTTTATTACAAACCGAGAATTGACCGGGAACTTCTGGAACAATATCACGAAGGATTGATTTGTCTTTCCGGTTGCTTTAAAGGCGAAATTCCCTATCTCATTAAAATGGGACGGATCGATGATGCCATGGAAACCGCCAAATACTTCAAGAGCCTATTTGGCGAAGATTATTATCTTGAAATACAAGAACACGACAAAGAATTAGCTCCTCATATAAAAAATATTTCCGAAAAATTAAAGATTCCGCTTGTTGCAACCCACGACTCCCATTATTTGAGACGGGAAGACAAAGACGCCCACGAAGTGCTTTTGGCCATTCAGACCTCTAATCCGGACGGAAAAATGGGCCTTAGCATGAAAGATTACGATTTGTCCCTTAAGTCCCCCGAAGAAATGGCGGAAATCTTTGCCGATATGCCGGAGTGCCTGGAAAACACGGTTGCGATCGCCGACAAATGCAATTTTGAATTTGAACTCGGCAAAATTCATTTGCCTTCATACGCCATTCCCGAAGAATTCTCTCATCTTAATTATTTGGAATATTTGAAACATCTGGTGGACGAGAGAACGTCCGAACGTTATGAAAAAGTAACCCCCGAGATAAGAAATCGCCTTGATTACGAACTCTCCGTTATTGAAAAAACCGGCTATGCCAGTTACTTTCTTATCGTTCAAGACTTCATTCGGTTCGCCAAACTGCATGGCATAGCCGTGGGTCCCGGCCGCGGTTCGGGAGCTTCTTCCATAGTCGCCTACATTTTAGGCATTACGGAAGTAGACCCCTTAAAATACGACCTCCTATTTGAAAGATTCTTGAATCCCTTTCGCATTCAGATGCCCGACGTGGACACCGATTTCGCCGATGACAGGAGAGAAGAAGTGGTCGCCTACATAAAAGAAAAGTACGGCGAGGATCATGTATCGCAAATCATCACTTTCGGAACTTTGGCCGCCAAAGCCGCTGTCCGCGACGTTGGACGCGCTTTAGGGTATCCCTATGCTTTCGTTGACGGCATCGCGAAACTTATGCCGACTATTCCTAATGCCGATAAATCGGAATCCCAACTTAAAGAATTCTTGGAAACGCTCCCCGAATTGAAAGCCCGGTATGACTCGGAGGAAAACGTCAAAAAAATAATTGATTTTGCCATGAAGCTTGAGGGAGTCGCTCGTCACGCTTCGGTTCACGCCGCCGCCGTAGTCATCGCCGAACAGCCGCTCACGGAATACACCGCCGTCCAGCGTTCTCCTCAAGACGAAAACGCGATTATCAGTCAGTTTGAAATGCACGCCATTGAAGACATCGGCCTCTTGAAAATGGACTTTTTGGGACTCAAAAACCTAACGATCATCGGAAATACCTTAAAACTTTTAAAAGAAAGAACCGGAGAGGACATAAAAATAGATTTGATTCCCTTAGACGACGAAGCAACTTTTTCTCTGATCCGCCGCGGAGAAAACATCGGCGTCTTCCAATTTGAAGGCGCCGGCATGACTCGCTGGCTCACGGCCATGCAAGCCAACCGTTTTGACGATCTGGTCGCCATGGTCGCGCTTTTTAGGCCGGGACCCATGGAGCTTATTCCGAATTATATCGCGCGCAAACTCGGTAAAGAAAAAATAACCTATCTTCACCCGATACTCGAGCCCATTTTGCAGGACACTTACGGAATAATGGTATATCAAGAGCAGCTCTTGAGGGTCGCTCAAAACGCCGCCGGATTTACGATCGGAGAAGCCGACATTTTGAGAAAAGCTGTCGGAAAGAAAATCAAGTCTTTACTGGACGAACAGGCAGAAAAATTCATCTCCGGAGTGGAAAAGACCCTAAAAGATCGCCGTCTCGGTGAAAGT
>JBAZMT010000019.1:0-15833 GCA_041649615.1 Parcubacteria group bacterium | reverse complement strand
TGTCAGCTCGCCCGACGCACCACCGAGAAGGTCGCCCTTGGTATCGTAGCCCGTGAGTGATGTGGAGATACCAATTGCCGAGGATGAACCTCCGGTGAAGCCGGTGGTGACTTCCCACCAAGGATGCGCCGTCAGTTTGAGAGTCATTCCGGCGGGGATGGTCTCGATCGCAAGAGCGTCGGTCGAATCCTTGGAGCAAGGCACCTTCATCACGAAGGCCTTGTCGGCACGGACCCAGCGGCCGGTCCCGGCACCCGGGGTCTGTACCAGCTCGTCGGCGGTGTCCTCGACCTGCGTCGATGTGGAGTTGAAGCGCCACAGAGATCCGTCCTCCTGCACAAGAACGAGCTGCCCGTTGTATCGGTCCGCCGCAGCAAGGGACTTGAGGGCCGTGCGGGTCGCCACCGTTGAAGCACCGACCCAGGACTGCTGGACTTTGAAGAGCACCACTTCGACGAGCACACCAGCAGCGCCGGCGGCAGTCTTCGCGCGACCGACGTAGTTCTGCGCGGTTGTCGACGGAGCGGAGGCCTTGACCACCCGCGACGTCGAGTCGACTGTGAGCAAGTCGCCTTTTGCAATGACTCCGCCCGAATACACCTTCACGACGCCGTCCATTTGGTAGGACGTGGTCATCCCATCGGTCATCGTCTCGGTGGAGACGCCAACGAGGGTGTCGGTGCTCGCGGTTGCAAGCGCGACGCCGTCCAGGTTGGTCGCGTCGTCCTTGAGCACGTAGCCGGCGACGATGTCAGTCCCGGACCCGTTGTATCCGTTCTCGTAGCAAGAAACGTAGTCTCGGGTGCGCTTGGTCTCAGCCATTTTCAAAGTCTCCGTGTCGTCAGTCGTTCGTGCTCAGTCGCTCAACCCCTCGGCGTGCTCAGCCGATCTCGCCGCGCAGCCACTTGCCAGCGGTCTGCACTTGATCGAGTCGATCCATATCCTTGAACGCTGGCCGCTCCGCACAGAGCATCGCCATCGCGCGCTCAGTGTTATTGCGGCCCGTGAAGTTCTTGATCTTCGCGGTGCGGTCGTCGCCCGCATCTCCGTCGCGCTGCCCAGGAGGTAGCGCGGCCTGCGTGATTCGCCCCTGCGAGTCCGCGCTCATTTGCAATTGCTGGCCACCGGGAGCGGCGAACATGCGCTGCGTGAGCAAGGCGAGATCAGCCGGGGGAAGCGGATAAGTCTTGCGGAACTCCGCAAGCTTCGCGTCGTCAACTCGGCGAATCTTCGCGCCGCACACGTCCTGTTCTACGAGGCAAGCGCAGCGCTGCGAGAAGATCCCAGGGCGAATGCGCGAGGCGATCGTCTTGTCGGCCGTAATGGTCGCGACAACAGCATCGGTCTCAGCCGCGGCTTGTGCCTCGTCCATTTGGCCCATTCCCTGGTTGGCTGCCTGCAGTGCTTCGACCAGTCCCTTGACCTTGTCGGCCATGGCGATCTGCTCGGCCGCTGCCTTGAGCAGGCCCTGGAAGTCCTTGGCGCCGAACATGTCCTGCAGTTGCTTGAGCGCGTCGGTGCTCGAAGACGCCGCTGCCGCCGTTGTTTCCGCGGCCATCAGGATCGATTCGTCGGTATCGCGGCACTTGAACGTAGCGGCTAGCTTGCTGTTGAGGGACATCGTCGATTGCTCCTGCGTTTGGTTCGGCTCTCCGCCGAGTGCTTCTTCGGTGTATCCGACCGGGCAAAGCATTTGACGTGCTGCCTCCAACACCTCTTCGCTCGTCGACAGGACGCGCAGGCCGAGCAGCGATCGGATCCTCGATACGAGATCCATGTCCCGCACGGCCTGCGTGAGCGTGTCGGCCTCGAGCATTTCGGCGAATAGGTTCAGCTCGGATACGACCTGTTCGATCGTTGACTCGACGGGCAGCCCGAACACGTCGCGCATGCCGACGAGCGCTTCCTCAGGCGACTCGGCGCGACCCCATTGGGAGAGGGAGGAAAGGATGGGCCGCAAATCAGGCAAAAAGCTGTGGTTGGTGAACGCGAATGAACTCAGATACGGGCCGATCTTTTTGCCGGTGACGCCGTCCACTGCGTCGCCCCAAATTGCCACCGACGTGAACCGATAGCCGTCCGTGTTTATGTCCTGCGCGAGTTTGGGGGATGTCACTTCGGTGAGCGCGTCTAGGTTCAGCCGGCCATTAGGATCCCTCACCATTCGCAGGTCCCAGATCCACGCAGGCGACGGAGCTCCCTCAGTGGGGATCGTGCCGCTCGTTGCGGGCATCTCGGAGGCATGCTCAAAGTCAGTTGGGATGACCTTCTGGCTACCGATACCATCGGGCCCAGCCTTGAATTTAGGGTGCGCGCGGAAGTTGGCGATCAGTTTGCTGAACAGCGCTTCATCGAACAGCGCGCCATCCGGGCTCGATGGGTGCCCCTTGAAGTCACCTTCGTAGGCAATATTGATCCACAGGGGGACTCCTAGCTCGACCTTCTTTTCAGTGATCTCGACGGGATTGCCGAACATCAGCCCGGTAAGGATCTTGCCGTCTGATTTGCGGGATTGAAGGAAACGCGCGTTCGGCTTCATTGCCCGGACGATAGGCTTGACTTGGTGGTATTTGAGCGAGGCTACGCGAGCGCGTGGGTATGGCCCGGGTCGGTCAGTGCATGAACATGACCGGCATCGGTAACCGGGTGTGCGTTGGTTACCGCGTAGGCCACGGCGAACCCCTTCGCGCCGTCCGGTGCAGTCGTCGGGACGATCGTTCCACTGGGGAGTTCCACGGACACAGCGTTCTCGACGACTCCGTTGCAGCTCAGGACGGGAGTACTCGCCGCCTGGATTGCCTCCCCAACGCTGAAACCATCGCCGGTCACAAAGTCGCTGGTGCTCACCGGGTCAACGAGCGTGACGACGTTCGTCCACTCCCCTGCAACGGGCGTTGTCGCGTTGCCATTCTTCGGAACTGCCAGCGTGACCTGAACGAGCGTGCCAGCGGGATCCTTGTACGTACAGGTGTAATCCACCGACGCGGGTCCGGCGTCGCTGCGCGCGATATTCATGGTCCGTCTGGGAAGCTGGTTGGTGAAGTTGAGCAGGGCGAGAACCGCGCCGCCTGCGTCCTGCGCATGCATCGAAACGCCCTTCGCGGGAAGCGACTTCGCAGCGGAAAACAGCCGGTTCTGCGTGACCGAGTTCACCGTGAGCCCCGTGGTGTGCGAGGCTGCAGAAGCGCCGGTCGATGCTGCCTGGACACTGTCCTGCAGGTTCGGAGCGTTACCGGGGAGCGACCTTCCCATCTCGCACCAGATGCCCGATATCGGATTGAACACCAGCGTGATGGTGCATCCAGCCGTTGGGGTCCAGTCGACTCCGCCGCACAAGTATAGCCCGCTGCCATGCACGAGCGTAGTCAGCCCGTTCATGAAGCCAAGCGTCGCTTTCATGTTCGGAGCGCCACCCTTGAACGAGCTGATCGAAGTCGCCGCGGGGTTGTTCACCTCGAGCAGACAGTCTTCGGTGGGTAGGAGCGGGGAGGTTTCCAGGGAGGCGATCGTTCCGGTACGCATGGGCCGGAAGATACGGCGGGCGTGGGTTTATTCGGCTGCCATGTCGCTGAGGAGGCTGCCCTCGGATGAGTCGAAGCCATCGTCGGGGATTCCAGGAGGGCATGCGCTCAAGGCCTTGGCCGAAGCTGCAAGCCACCGCTGCGATCGGCTGATGATCCTGCAACGGCAATTGTACCCCCATGGTGTGCCTGGCCATGACGCATCGCCTGCAGCGAAGCACAGACCGTGTGCAGCTTTATGGGCCGGCCTGGTGCGCGAGTCTCCGACGCCGCGCGCCTGCCATATCGGCCGGGCTGCAAGTACATCAGGCTGAACCATCTCAGCCTTTCGGCCGTCGGAATACGCGCCCATGACGTTCGTGCGATAGATCGTCTCGACATGCGACGGATTCGCCGGTACCCACCCCGCCGACTCCAAACGCGCCGCTGCGAACTTCTTGAACTCTCCCAGGCTGGGGCCCTCGCCCGTCACCATCGCATTCTCTCCGCTATGGATCATCCGGGCGAGCTCGGCGTGTGTGGTAGCAAGCAGGTCCTGACGCGCAAGCCTGGCAACAGTGAACGCCCTGCGCTTGGCTGCCCCTGACAGCTGCTCGAACGTGTCTCGTGGGAGCACCGTCTTCGCGCGGAAGAGTCTCACGGCCCAATCGAACGGCTGCTCGGCGAACGGAAGCGGCTGCTGCTCGCCAACCATCAGCACCATGTCACGCACCTGGGAGAACGACTCAAGCGGCACCAGTTCCTCGTTCTCGCGTTCCCACATTGAGTCGAGAGCCCCAAGCATCAGCCCGTGGAGGATCTTGCGCTCTGCTACCCGCGCGAACGTGGCGAGGGGCAGGCGAGCCGCGGCCCGGTTGAGCGCCTCGAAGATTGCCCCCGCCGTGTCGAGCCCTTCGGTCGCGTCGATCAGCGACGAGCCCCATCGCGAGGTCTCTCGCGCGGTGTCTCTGACGCCTCGATCGATCAAGACCTCAGGGGTGCCGTTCTGCGAGTCTGGTTGACGCGCTTTGCAGACCAAATCGCCATGCGCGGAGATCGATCGAGTCGACTCGCGTAGGTGCCGCGCGAGGACAAGTTCTCCGCCTGTGATCGACATCGATGTCGTCGCGCTCGCGGGGGTAGGATCGATCGCCTTCCAAGCGACCTTCCACACCGTCTCGCCGTCGACAATCTCGAAGTCGCGCACGCGCTCGACGCCGCACAGCCGGCATCGGTTCGAGCTTCCGTGCTCGCACCTGTCGACACCGGACTCGGTCAGCTTCGCGGCGAGCAGCTCGGCAGGGGTCGGCTCGGGCATCGTGTCGGTGGATGCGGTGACGTTGGACGCGGGTGGCTCTGGAGGTTTCGGCGCTTGCGGAGCTGCCGGAGGCGCACCAGGGGGGGTAACAGGCGGGGTGCCTGGCGCTGGTTTCGGTGGCACGGGTGGGGGCTTGGTCGGATCGATGATGACGGTCTTCGTTATCGATGTAGCGTTTCCAAATGCGTCGCGATCGCCAGCGTTGACGAGCTGCACCGTCGCGTCGTCCTTCGCAGGCTTCTCAAACCCGGTGCGCTCGTAGACCTCGTCGAGCTTGAGTGGCACCCCCATCGCGAGCGTCTTGGTCGTGTTGTCGATCTGCTCCTTGCGAGGCACTTGCCGCTGCGTGCGGAGCAGGATGCTCGGTGTGTACACGGCCCACTCGGGGCCCCGATTGAGAACGACGAAGTCTCGCGCGAGCTGCTCGGTCAGCACCGATGACAGGCGCCAGCCGTCCGCCGACAGAATCTGATCCTGCTCGGACGCGGCCACGTCATCCGCCGATGAGTTGAGCCCTGCGCCACTCTTCGCGGAGCTCGTTCGCGTCTGCCCGTTGACGACTTTGGACATCTCGTCATTGGCCTGCTCGACCACGTCAGCGTGCACTTCGCCGGCTCCCTGCCCTGGCTGCTCGACCTTGAGATGCACGCCGGGTGGCATCTGCGCAGATGCGTTCGCTCCGAGCTTGTCGGCGGTGTCCTGCGCGCGGTCGAGCTGGTCGACGCCAACGCCTCGGGCGCCGTCCTGCACTTCGACAATCCGCCATGGCTTGCCGAATACCTCCATGAGGATCAGCCGCTCACGGGTGGAGAACCGCTTGAAGTAAGCCCAGTAAAGGCAGATCGGCCCGATGCCCTCGCGCTCCGGATACTCGTTTCGAAGGCGCGGAGTGAACTGAATCCACTTGAAAGGAACCGATCGAAGGTCGAACCCTGAGGCCTCGAAGTATCCACGCTGGAACATCGAATCGTTCAGCCGAAGCTCGCGCTCTGGGCCGAAGCTGAGACGACGGGGGTGGATCCAGTTCAGTTCGGCAACGGACCATTTCAGATCGACGCCTGGCTTGTAGATCCATTGCTTCTCGACCGCCGAGCGCCCGTGAAAGTGGCCCCATGTGAGGTCAACGATCGCCTGGCGCAGGTTTGGGATCTGCGAGAACCCCTGGCGCACCAGTTCTGCGCACTGCTGGGCCTTGGCTGGATCGAGCCCTGGACCGGTCGCGGGCGTGACGTCGTAGTCCACCGATGCCAGCGCGGGGAACCGCTTCCCAACCGCGTTGAACAGGTGCCCGTCGATGCCGACCGTCTCTGATTCGAGGTCGGTCAGATCGCGCATATAGCCGGCCTCTGCCTGTCGCAACACCTGTTCGATCGTCGCGGGTGTTAGCGATCGGCCGTAATATCGGCGATACCATGCATCGGTGTCAGGGACCTCTCCACCGCCGAAGATGCGTTTTTGAAGTGTGCTGGCGTCAACCCAGCTTTGCCCGTCCGAAGTAGAGCGCACAACGATGCCAGCCATGGTGTGTTTATACCTGTGGGGGGGCTGGGTTCGGTTCCGCCCACCGTCGCACGTGGGCTTCGCGCTCGACCGCAACTGTGCTTCCGACGGCGCATGCGAATTCGCACGGGATGCGTCGGACTTGCGTGTCGGCAAACACGTCGACGATCGGATATGGCCCGTCTGCGATGAATATGCGCACAAGCCACAGGGGAGGGCGGATGCGATGGCGGGCGAACGGGTCTCCCATCGCTTCGTTGAAGTGCCTTCGATCTCGATCGAGCATCTTGCGAATGCAGAATACTCGGGCCAAACTATGCGCTGATCCCATCTCAGAATCCTCCCGTGTTCGCTGCCTGCCGCTGTCCGCGAGCTCCAGTCAGTGTGCTCCCAACCCCCGCGATCAACAGATCGTACGCCGCTGCCATCGCGTCGATCTCGTCGTCTCGAGTGTCCTTGACTCCGGTGAATCCGAGCACGACACGCATGAAGTCTGGAACCCACGCTGGCGTCAGCATCCCTCGATCCTCGTCCGAACCTGGGATCAGAATTTCCCCTCGGTTCCACGCACCCGCGCACGGCTGGGCCCGAACAAGCTTGTCAGTTGTCGCCGACTCGAAGATAAGCGGCACACCGAGATCGCACAAGTGATCGGCTATGCCCTTTTCCGGCCCCGCGCCGTACCAAAGTATGGGCGCGCCGGGCCACGCAACCTGCAATCCCTTGAGCACCTGCGCGAACGCTGGCGCCTCAACCTGCTCTGAATAGACGCTTAGCAGGTAGAACTTGCCATGCACAACCGACAGGTCCTGCGCCATCACGATCGCTACGCTTCTGTCCGCTCGCGTGGATGCGGTGTAGGCGCAGTCGACTCCGATGCCGACGCGAAACATCGTTGGCCTGTCGAGGTAGAAGAACGCGTCTCGAAAGACCTTGGCCCCCCTGCTTCTTGGCCTGCTCTGGTAGAGCGATTCCCAGTCGTACTCGCCGATTCTTCGGCGCATCTTCTCGAGCCACGCGAGGGGCCTTCTCGCTGGCCACAATGGCTCCCCCGCGTCGTTGACTGCCTGCAAGCTCACGGACTTGACCGGCTCGTCCCCGCTCGTCAGCCGGCCAATCACATCGTCCTCGTGCCACCTGGTGTGGTTGACGAACGCAGACGATCCTGGATGCCTGCGAGAATAAGCCGTCGAAGTGAGCCACTCGTGCACGACCTGCCGGCGAGCGGGAGACTCGGCCTCCTGCCGATTCTTGTGAGGATCGTCGATGATGAGTAGTCCGTCGATGCCCTCCGACGTGAGCGGTCCGCCAACGCCGGTGGCGATGAGCGAGCCCCCCTGCATCGTACGCCAGTATCCGGCGGACTGGCATGTAGGGTTGAGCTTGACTCCGGCCTTTACCGCATACTCTTGGATGATTCTGCTCTTGCGCTCTGCGATGGTCGAGGAATATGACGCATAGGCGTTTCGTCGCTCGGGGTGCCGGAGCATGAACCGAGCGATGGCGGCGAAGATCAATTCTGATTTGCCGTGTTGTGGCGGTCCAGAAAAGCACGCTTCCGCGTCGCCCTGCTCGGCTCGTTCGAGCTCTTCGGCAATTGGCGCTAGGTGATCTGGCCTGTCATACTGTGGATTGACCGCTACGACGAATTCGGGGAGCGACAGCCCGCGAAGGTCCGGCCCTTCAATGCACCGGGGTCGCTGCCTCTCCTCGATCAGCGCCTTGCGCATTCGACGGAGGCTTTGCAGACGGTTGAGCACCCGAATCACGCTCATCTAGGCCGTCCCCCGCTGCAGCGAACGTGATTGCTTCGGTGTGCAGCTCGCCGACGATCTTGATCGCGCCTGCGACCAAGCGGATCTGCGTGGGCTTCGCGTCAGCGACGAGCTCCTCGAGCTTTGCGACCGCGCTGCGAAGGAACCGCACCCTGGTTTTGTGCCACGCTTCCTCGGAAATAGCGTTCGCCGATTTCCTCTTTTCAGCGACAAGTGCCGCAAGTTCTGGGTCTTCGGCCATCTTGCTGCGATAGCGCTCCACAGAACGCACGCAAACGCCTGCATTCTCTGCGGCGAGCTTGTCGCCCATGTCGAGCGCATCGACGATGATTCGCGCGAGTCGTTCCCTGTCGAGCGCTGGGGGGGCTGGTTTTGCTGCCACGTTTCAAAACCTACCAGCTCAGCTGGGGCGTTTGAGAGCGAGCGGTCAGCTTTGGGTTGCCGCAGGCCGGTGCGTGGGTGGGGTTCCTTTGACCCATGCCCCCGTCCCAATCCCGGGAAGCAGTTCGCAGGGAAGCTCGCGCACACCGAATCTGCATCCCGGTGGAGGGGGGCCCTTACAAGGGCCCCCCCGGGAAGCAGTTCGGGAAGCAGTTCCCAAGTGCTTCCGGGAAGCAGTTGGGAAGCAGTTGGGAAGCAGTTGGGATCGCGAGTTCTTCGAGGATTTAGCACATCCGTCACGAAAGGTTCTTTGCACAAGATCGATTGACGCACCGTGTCCAACTGCTTCCGGACTTGGGAAGCAGTTGGAAGCAGTTGGGAATTCGCAGATAGAATTCGCGCTGTTAGATAGCGGGAAGCAGTTAGACACAAAATCACGCGTGACCTCCTGCGTCATCGTCGGTTGATGATTCTTCTCCTGATGCGTCATTCACGGTTCGCAGCTTCCAGGCCTTGCCCCCGCCCTTGCCTTCACGCTTCTCCTCGACGCACCAGCCATCGACCACCCCGTTGCGAAGGACGGTCGTGATGTCCTCCGACCTTCCTTGGTGACCGTCTACGCGCATCTTGGCGATGACCTCCCGTGTGCTCAGACCATGCGGGTAAGAAACCAGCACCTTTTCGACGCTCTCTCTCAGCTTGGCGAAAGCCCGCCTCGGTGCTTGAGGCTGATCCACCGCGTCCTCTGGCTCGTACTCGATACGAATCCCCGCCTTGTCATTGGCCCCGTCGTCTGAGGCGATGTCGCTAGGAGCTAGATAGAACTTCGTATTTGCGATCCTGCCGGTGGCGTTTGCGCTGGTCTTTACAATCTCACATAGTACCGGCTCGAATGGCTTCTTGCCGTTCATGTTCAAGACGGTCCCGCACGCGTCGAAGATGGCGGAATTGCCGCGAGCGACCTCTCTTTTGTCCTTTCCTTCAGCAGCTTTGCCCGCGTGGTGAATAACGATGAAGCTGCACCCCGTGTGCTCAGACACACGCGTAAGCATATCCAGATAGGTCCTTATTCTAGAATCTATCTGGTCGACTCCAGGCGTCGCGGCTGTGAAGCTGTCAATGATGCATAGAGCCCGACCGGTGCATAGCCTCTCAAGCTCGGTTTCTGCTGATTGGCTCGTGAGATACCACGCTGGGAAACATGTGAGTTCGAGCATGTCCTCGAACTCGGACGAGGTCAGATTCGCACCGAACGCAAGTCGCTGATAGCGCTCTCTCGTGGCCTGCTTGCCCTGCTCATAGTCAATGTGCAGGACTCTTCCTTTGGTGCATCGAAACTCGCCCCATATCTTCGTACCAGTCGCAACAGACTCCGCAAGGGACTGCAGAGAGTAGCTCTTTAGGCTGTAGCCGTAGCCGACGAAAAGGGTAGGCCGGCCAGGCCCGATACACAGCTCTTTGCAGACCCACTTGACGGGCTGCAGGGGTGCGAAGATGGCTTCGGAGTTGAGGATCTCGGACCGCTGCTCGGTCTTCGCCGCCTCTTGGATGAGAAGGGCTGAGCGCTCGAGGTACCCCTGACTGTCCCCGTTTACGCCGAAGCCTTCGGCAGCGATCTTCTGCGCAGCGACAATCGTCTGACGCACTTGCCACTTGTTGACGATGATCTGTGCGTGTTCTTCAATGTCGCTCAGGAACGGGGTATTGATGAGCAATTGGGCGACGTAGTTAGGGTCTACTTCGCGCCGGCCGTGGCCGCGCAGTACTGCCTGCTTGATCGTGATCTCGGTGGTAGGCTTTCCCTGCGAGGTGAGCTCTAGAATAGCTCGCCAGATCTCCCCGTTCTCCCACGAATAGAAGTGCTCCGGGCGAGCTATGGGAGCAGCTCGCATCAGATGTTCTCTGGACGTCGCCCCGGTGACGATTACCGTCGCCTCTGCCTCCAGATCGTTCGGGGGGATCCGGCAGTCATCCACGGCGCTTGCTCCTTGCGGCGACAATCCACGCCACGGCCTCCGAGACAGGGACACACGCTTTGACCAACGCGAGCGAGTCGGGCGGGACACAGAGTCGCTCTGCCACGTCAGCGAGGTCGTTTTCTGTGGGTGGTCGAGTCACCCCAGAGTTGAGCCAGACGGCGCCGGCCAGAGCTGCGTGCTGCTGGGGGGTGAGCGCTGGGGGCGCTGGGGGCGCGTGTGGATGCTGCTCGGTCATTGCCATCGGTCCTTGCTTCGGCAGGCAAAGCAATATCCAAACTTCCGGGCTGGGTTCGTCCAGTAGTAACCAACAGCGTGACAATGGGGGCAGTCCCCTTGGATGTTTCTGTCTCGCCGGATTCCAAGCAGGCACAGAATGAAGTCAAACATAGGCTCTGCCTCCCGTCGCAACACAAGTCCTGCTCGTCGGCCGACAGGCAAGTAGCGTTTCGGACGTAGGCTCACCCCTGGGCAGTCCAAACACGTCCTGAAACCAAGAAGCTTTGCACGCAGGAGTGCAGAAGACGCGTGGGGATGACAGATCGCAGCCGCACCACGCACACCAGCCCGTAGGCGGAGGGGCGAGCAGGCAGCAGATCGCGGCGTCCAGAGGGTGCACGATTGGCTCTCCGCACGACGGGCAATCGCGCGAGCACGGGGTTCTCTGGTAGGTCCTGGGAGCTGGACTCATCGGTACCTCCGCGCGGTTGAATACAGCCCGAGCAGCCAGTGAAAGTGCTCCCGGCGTCGACGCAGGTTGTGAGCGAGACAGGCCAGCAGGAATCTCACTTGGATACCTCCGGGCACTTCTTGAGGAACTCGTCGATGAACGCAGTCTTTTGCGCGTAGTTTGGAACACCCTGGGGCTCCTTGGGCTGCTTCCAACACTTCCGTTCGGGGACGTTGAGCAATTCAATCTTTGGGGTCTTGATCTTCATTGCTTGCTCATGAGTTCAGACCGAGTTTGCAGCGCTCGTATGCGGCTTCGGCGTCAGCGGGGGTGCGGAAGACCGAATAGAAGCCCCCCAGACCGCGGACCATTCGCATCATGGCGATCTGGACGCGGGACTGGCGGGCGTTACCTGTTTTTGCCTCTAACATCATGATGCGACCGGTGGGTGACAGGATGCCGCAGATGTCCGCAAGGCCTGCAGGACCACAATGCTGGGGTCTGCCGGAAGCAGTGGGCTCGCCGGCGGGGGACATCTTTGCGATCTTGAGATCACGCTTGTTGCCGAGTAGCGCGCACGCCGAATTGACCAATAGGGTGTGTTCGGCTGTGCGATCAGCAGCGGGGCGCCTCGGGGAGGGCTCGCAGAGGGAAAGGACAGGGCGTTGGCCACGCTTGAGGGATTGAAGGCGCGCGAGCTCGGCCCGCGCAACTTCGAGTTGGGCGTCGAGGTCGGACAGGAGCTGGGTGCGGAGGGTCATCGCGTAGCTCCCAGCAGGCTCATCTGGCCAGCCTTGCGAGCTTGCAGAGTTGAGCCCTCTGCTTCAGCTTGTAGCCGTTCAACACCCTGCGCCGCCCACTCCTCAGAGATCTCGATACCGATATAGCGGCGCCCGAGTCTGATGGCAGCGACTCCGAGGCTGAACGAGCCAGCGAACGGATCGAGAATGTAATCTCCCGGTTCGCTGATCAGGTTGACGAGTTTGAGCGCGAGACTCACCGGCATTTCGTTGGGGTGCAGGCGCAGCCTGGCTTGGAATGCGATCCCGGGGCTGGGGTCGGTCCAAACGTCACCCTCGCGCGCGTCGCCCCGAGGGTCGTACTGCCGCGCGTGGTCCTTGTTCTTCGTCCGGTGAAGCTCGTTGATGCGCTGTGAGACCTTGTGGTCGGCCCGAGGTCGCATGAGCCTCCCACTGCCCGGCGTCTCCCCGCAGACAGCCCAGTCCTCATGAAACTTTGGCAGGCCCTTCGAGTTGCCGTTGGCCTTGCACGCGTGGTTCGTCGGATACCACGCGATCCACTCCTGGACACTCTCGACACCCGCGGCGTGCAGCCACCGGTAGAGGTCCGGAGCGTACCCTTTGAGAGCAAGCGTGCGCCAGCCCTTGACCGCTCGGAGCATCTTGAGCGTGACGTCCTTGTCGCTGGGGTATGACCCGTAGCCGTACGTCGGATCAGCTGCCACGATGGTGCGGAACTCGGGCGGGATCATCGGGATCACATCGAGGCAGTCACCGCGAACAACGGTCCACTGTCGCTGTCCGGTGCAGAACCCTGCGAAGTCGTGGCCTTCGATCACGTCCCCGTCTCCTTCATCGCCTTGGCGTCGACCATCTCGACACGCACCAGCCGTCCGCTGCAGACTCCTTCAGCCGAGCCCTCAACCAAGGCGCGGCGAATCACCGCCACCAGCTCCTTGGTGTCGACCCAGGGCCGCTGAGCGCCCTTGCCAGGGAAGCCGTTGATGACCGGGGCCAGGGCCTTCCCATGCACCATGTTGTACATGGCGATCTCGCGCAGCACGTCCTTGGCCGCGTCGTGCCCCGAGGCCTCAAGTGTGGCTTTGTTGGGCCACTTGTATGCCGCCCGCACTTTGCGCTGCAGCATCGCGGGGGGCGTGTACTTCACGACGTGCAGGAACCTGGCTTTGCCGAGCTCGTGTCCGTCGATGAGGCACGCGTTGACGCACCTCGATAGGTATTTCACGCGGTCCTCGCCCGTCTCGCCCTGCGCCCGCTCCGACATGGCCTGGCGCCTAATTGCCGGATTGGGTCGGCCGCGGGTTACCCATCCACACTGGGGGCAAATGCCGTCTTCGAACTCTGCACTACGAAACATCGCAAAACAGGATTGGCACTGGCGCACAGGGTCGGAGCCTGCCTTGACCTTGATCGCCCTACCATCGAGGGAGAACTCCCGATCGTCGGCGGGAAGGCCAATGTTCGGATCGAGGCTCCAGCCGCGAAGGTCGCCGGCAATCAAATCGACCTTGCCGGGCGCCGCACGGAGCCCACGACCTAGCGCTTGCATCATCGGTCCTGGCGACGAGAACTCACGGCACGTGACAATCTCGCTCACCTCAGTAACATTGAAGCCTTCCGTAAGGACCATGTAGTTCGTGAGCCCCGCGAGCTCTCCCCGGCGGAACGCGGTGATCGCAGCCTCGCGATCCTCGGCACGCATCGATCCTTCCACGCACGCGCACGGGTAGCCCGCGGCGGTGAATTCGTGGGCGAGGTCCTTTGCGTGCTTGACCGATGCGGCGAAGATGATGAAGCGTCGCCCCTTGCCGTGTCGGGCGTGGAACTCCAGGGGATGCATCGCCAGCGCTTTGGACTGGCGCATTGGGTGGATAATGCGAGCAGGGACGAGCACCCCCGCGTCGATGAGCTGTTGTGGCTGGCAGACAACAATCAGCTCATCGAAGGAGTTCCCCAAGGCGACCCCGTCTCCGCGCTCGGGCGTGGCGGTGAAACCTAAGACAAGCGCCTTTCGCTCCCGGTAGTGTGCCGGGATGCCAGACCACTTCTCAGCCCCGCAAAAATGGTGACACTCGTCAAATACGACGCTATCGAAGTCCGGCAGATCTCCCCGTGCGATCGCGGTCTGGGTACTCACTACCTGCAGCAGTGATTCGCTACGCGGGTATCCTGCAGCAATGACCCCGGCGTTCATTCCCAACCGGGAGAACGCCTCAACGGTCTGCTTGATCAGCTCGTCTCTGTGGACGAACACGCCCCATCGGAAGCCCTTGGTGACACCACCTCGAGCGACCTGGCTGAACAGGTGGGTCTTCCCGCCGCCGGTCGGTATCACACACGCGATCGAGCGCTTGCCGGCGCGGTAAGCATCTTCGATTGCCTTGCGCGCCTTCGGTTGGTGTCCCCAAGGATCCGACATGGCTCAGACCTCCGCCGTCGCAGCTTTGCCGTTCTTCTTTGCGCGCTTCTTCGGCACCTCAACCTCGGGCATCATCTTCGCTCCGAGATACAGCCTGCGAACCTCGACCTGCTCTTGCTCCCCATCCTTGAGCTCGCAGAGGCAGTGCCCGTCGACCTCAGCCCCCTGAACAGTCACCACGGGGCCCGTGTGATCGTCGAGCCAGTAACGGTCCCCGATTTCCAGCGTTAGGAGCTTCGATCCTTCTGCGCAGAACGACAGACGACTATACCTTGCCGCCTCAGGATCTCCCCCCGCCACGGGGTAGCGCTGGACGCACACCCCGACGTCATCAGCAGCAGTGATCTCGACCGTCTTTTGGTCAAGGACCCACCACTGCGCCAAGTCCAGCTCGGGCACTTCGCGCGGATGAGCGTCGTTCGCATCCCAGTCCGCAACACCGATCTCGACGCCTTCCTCGGGGCAGTCAAGGTCCTCAGTCTGCACTCTTACGGAGCCGTCCAGCACCGCCAGGATGCGCACGCAGCCGTGCACGTCGTGTTCCCAGACCTTGCCGTCCTGCAGCTGGCTGAAGGTGGGCTTGACGAGAACGACTACGGGGGTATTTGCGATAGCGCCCGTAGTGTCGAGCTTCTCCTGGCGGTCCGCAGCTGCAAGCGGACGGGTGCGGATCGTCTGGCCTGTGGAGCGCGACACATACTCGACGATCTTGCGCTCGTGGTTGATGCGCTCTTCGACGTCGAGTTCTTCCACGCGCTTGCAGAGCTTGTCGATCTCGCCCTCGATGCGCTTGATCTCGTCGGAGTGCTCCTTCGCGTCCGCCGAGGCTGATTCCTTCTCCCAGGCCCGTTCGCGCCAGAGCGATCGAATCTTGCCGTTCATCTCGTCGATCGTCTTGATGTCGACGGTCCCCGAGACGGGGGAGGCGCGGTGCTCTTCCATGCCTCCAGGCGTCTCGGTCACAGCCGGCGCATCGTCGACGTGCACGGACGCGCCAACAACAACCTCAGCATCCGCAGTAGCCACGTCCTCGCTCTTCTCCACCTCAGCCTTCCCCTGCTCCTCGACCGTCCCCGCCTGCTCACTCGTCGTCTCCGGTGTCGTCGGAGAGGGGGTCTCCGATCGGGATTTCCCATTGGTCTTCGGCTTGTTCTTCGAGCCCGGCTTGCGTCCCATAATCGTCCTCCGTCTCTGTGCTCGACTTTCTCGCGAGCGTCGTTCCATCAGAAATCCGAACGACAACAGCGCCGTTCGGATACGACTTCTTCATCACCTCGAGCGCTCGGCTATGGCAGCAGTGGATCGCCAGGCGCCGCGCTCGGAACACGATCGCTACGGGATCTCTGCGACAAAGATCGCCGTGACATACCGGAGCTTCTTCGGGTCGTCCGCATCCAAGCGCACAATCCGCTTGTCCGACACCAGGTGCTGCATCGCAGTTCGGAAGCGGTAACGCTGATGCGGCGGCACTGAGGTCTTTCCCGGCACTAGCGTCACCACGCGCTTGCCCAGGTCGCGGGGAGTTAGGCCCTT
>JBAZMT010000018.1:0-15896 GCA_041649615.1 Parcubacteria group bacterium | reverse complement strand
TGTTGCACATAGGCGCGGTCGAATGTTTCGCCGTCGCCCTCTACCGGCTGTGCTGCTGCCGTCGTTGGCGATTCTGTCGCCTCCGTTGTGACCTCCGGGGTCGTTGGTTCCGTCATGATTCCGGTAACTCCTGTATTGATTAGCCCCCTGGGCTGATAGCGGCCTGTTTTTTGGCCTGCCTATTCACAAATGATTCTCGTTGCACCGTCGTCCAGGTGCGCCTGAGCTCCAACTCTTTGAACGTGGCCACTCTTGGCGAATCGCCCCATGTGTCCGAGTGCGCCGTTTTGCGTAGGTCGGATAGCCCAAACTTGTGGCCCTTCCAGCCGTTGAATAGCTGCTCACCCATCATGTTCTGCTGCTGCTCTTCGGGCAGGCTCTTGAACCAGTCCTGGCCATTCTCCCATTGCACTTGCGGGCCGATGGCCAATATGGGAATTACTGTGCACCTTCCGTTTGGATGATCGGATAGCTCCTGCGCGCTATCGAACACCTCCCCGTCGCTCATGAGGCATGCAAGACACGTCCGCGTGTCGTGGGTTGCCAAGCGCTTGAAGCCCTTTACGATGCCCGACTCCCTGTACTGCGCCGTGCTCGCCATGCGGAACGCCCGCAGTTGCTCCGTGCGTGCGATGGTCAGCGCCCTGTCCAGCCCCATGTCCATGCCGCGCGCCATGTTGTAAGCCGTTTGGCGCGGGTTGATGCCCAAGGCGGTAGACTGGATGAGCTGCTTGATAATGCCGTCCATCGCGTCAGGGTACGCCTTGGCTAGCAGCGCCCTGAGCGGCGATCCATCGCCGGCCAGGCCCACCATGTTTTCGATGGCCTCTACGGGCAGCCGATTCCAGCCCAGATTGATGCCGCCCGCCCCCGTCTGCGCCATGAGTGAGTCCCACGCGCCGCGTATGCCCATCTCGCCATAATATTGCTGCTCGGCTTCGATGAAGGGCAGCGCGTACTGGTTGGTGTAGTTGTCTAGCTCGCGCTCAACTTGGAGGTGTAGCGCCTTGTACCTGTCCATGCGGTACAGCGCGCCCTCGCTGATAGTCTGCCCCGCTGCCTTGCGCGCGGCCATGTCGTTGGCTAGCAGTTGCATACTATCGGTCAGACGCATTTCGATTTGCGCGTACTGCCGCGCCATGTCGGCCATCTGCCGGGCCTCGCGCAAGCGCAAAGCCTCCTTGTACTGGCGCAGAATGGTCACGACGAGCGGGTCAGGCATTGGGTGCCTCTCCCATCATGTCCTGTGCCGCTGGGTTCTGCCCTTGGTCAAACTGCGTGCGCGCTTGGTCAAGCAGCGCCGTCGCCATGGATGTGCGCTCCGCATCGGCCTTCTTTTTGTCCTTCTCCAGTTGCGCTATCTCGGCCTCTGTCCAGCCCAGACGCCGCGCCGCGGTGACGAGGGGGATACCCGCTTCCACGTACTGCTTGAGCGCCAAGCCCATCGCCGTTTCGTCGGCTACAGGGTCGGTGGGCAGTTGCGCGGCGTGCCACTGGGTAGACACGGGCACGTCCTCGATAGCCCCCGCGCCGTAGAGGTTGTAGAGCTTAGCCGATAGGCCGATGATGTTCTCCCAGACGTTGCCCCAAACGTCCTGGCGCCGCTCGCACTTGAACACCAGGCCGATCTCTTGCTGCTTGAGCGACTCACCCGAGGGCTGGTCCGCGCCCATGGGGTGAAATAGGTACTGCGGCGTGCGGGTGATGGCCGCGGCGGTCTCAATCCAGTATTTGGATGAGCTAATCATGGCTACCGGGTCGGCGGCTTCCAGGGCCCCCAGCTTGGCCGCGGGGTCCGTGAAGCGCAGCAGCCGCGCGGGCGATAACTTGATGGCTGTCTCCTCACCCGTGCTGCCCACGACAGGCGGCACGCCCGAAGCGTAGACGATGCGAAAACCGCTGCTATCCGTTGCGGCGATCAGGTCAATGTCGGCCTTGTTGAGCATGTCCTGAATGGGCAGCAGTTGGCTAATCTCCGAGCCGCCGGGGTTGGCAAACTCGAATACGGCCAGGCCCAGCGGTTGGCCGTCCCTGTCCAGCCACGGGATAGGCCAGGGCTCTGTCGGCGCGTCGGTGTAGGTCTCCCATTGCGTGCCGCCGATGCCCTCGTTGCTGTCCTTGGTTGAGATGTACTTCTCTACCCTATCGGGAAAGTACAGCGTCATGCGCGTGCGGCCGTTGTTCTCCGTGTTGTAGGGGTCGTAGACTTGCCACTTTTTGACGGCGAAGATCGCCTGCCCCGTGTCTGGGTCAGCCTGGAACTTGACGCCTGCGCTACCGTCCCATGCGGTGTTGATCGACCACTGTGGCTTCTTCTCCTTATCGTCCCAATGGACAATGAGGTAAGAGGCCCCATCCCTGAGCGACGCGCCGTATACGTCGTCCTGCCCGGCGTCCATGCGGTTTGCTTCCCACCACGTCATGGCCCAGGCCGATGGATCGGCGTCCTCCGCTAGCTCTACCTCGTCGGCCAGCGCGAATTGCTCCACACTCAGGCGCTCCGTTACGGCGTCGATGACCAACTGGCACATATTATGGGCATAGAGGTAATCGGCGTCCTTGGCCTTGAGGCCGACGAACTCCTTTTGCCTATCGGTGAGGTACGTCGGCTGCTCGCCCTTGGCGTAGTCGCGGCAAGTGCGCACGAACTCGGCCTCGGAGGCGTCCTCCTGGTCGATCCATTTTAGGTATTGAATCCTGGCCTGTAGGTTGTAATCAACTGGCATAGATGCCTTTCACCAACACCACCACTAACAGCACCAACAGCAGCACCCTCATACACCCCAGGCTCATGCTGCCGCCCGGTAGACGCGCGCGGCGCTCTAGCTCGTTCACGCTAGGCCGTCACTGGCGAATATCCCGCGTAGGCGTTCCACAAGCTCGACAGCACGAACTTCATCGCCCCGTCGTCGGCCAGTGGGTCGCTTGTGCCTGTGTTACAGTTCGGGTTAATGAGCACCCCGCGCAGCATCATCTCGCCATAGCGCGCCGGATTCAGCAGCACCGATACGGCCAGCGCCGCCCGTTCTGCATGGCCCGCCGTGGCTCCCGCCTCGGCCAGAACGTCGATAGCCACGTCAATCGCTGCCTGTGCGGCCCGCGTCGCTCATAATCTCAGTTTGATCTATGTAAAGCATCGTGCCCCCTAAGCTGGCTGAATCAGTATGTCATCCCACGAGTTGTCGGTCGCAACGAACACCTGCAAGCCGAAGAGCGTGTTGGTGTTAAAGCTGGCCGTCGCCGTGGTGAAGGCGTTGGTCCAGATCGCTGCTCCAGCCTTCATGTGCTGCACGGTGTAGTTGTTGCCCTGCACCAGAACGCGCACCTTGTCCGTTCCGCCTGGTGTCCAGTCCACGTCGGCAGTCTGCACTGTGGCCCGCACTCCCGCCGTAACCGTCTCCAGGGTAGTGTCATTCCCCGCCGTGTTCGGCAACAACAGCAGCCGCACATAATTCAGCGCGTCCGTCACACGTAGCAGGACGGCCCGTGGTGTCACCAGCGCGGCGGGCGAGATCATGCTGGCCGTAATCATAGCGTTCGGCGTGTAGAGGTTGCCGTAGGCGATGGTTGACTGGAGATACATAGCAACCTTGTCATGGTATGTAATATCCGTAGCGGTAGCCCCCCATGTAGCGACAGCTACGTTGGGGGTCGCTATGGGTGTTATGCCCGTAATGGTCAATGCCCTCCAAGCGTCTTCGGCAGTTACGGCCACAGTGCTCCCGCCATCAACAGCCCGTAGCCTCGCCGCATTGACCACCACATTTGCGCTAGGAGCGTAGGCTATGCACATAGATTGATAGGTGGCCCCGATAATGCCACCCGTTGTACTGTAAATCCCCTTCCCGTCTGTTCCAGCGGTATTAGTGACCTTGAGACACCAATCATCTGCCGCGCTCGCTGTAGTGCTGGCGACGCCAGGATCAACCGCTGAATCAACGCGAGCGATAGTGCTGCCAGAACCACCGCCCCACCCAATAGTGTCGGTAGTAAATTCGGGGTTAAGTACCATGTTGTATGTGTCGCTCGCAATCGCGTTAGCCCTCAGCGCCCCCGCGTTGGTAGCCATCGTGCCCAAGAGCGTCGTCCACCAATTTGCCGGAGCCGCGCCGCTGAAATCGTCATATAGGCCGCCCGATAGCGCCGCCACGTTGGGCCACCACCGCTGCCCGCCGATCATGATTCGGCCCATGCTACACCGCCCGGTAAGCGTACATCATCTGAATCACCATATCGTCCGCCGCCGCCTGCACCGCCGCCGAGTCGTAGACCCGGATTTTGTACCCCGCAGGCAACACCCACGGCACTAATGGCGTCATCAGGTACAGGGTGTTGCGAAAGCCCAGCAGGTCCGAGACGCCCACGGCAAAGAGGTAGTTGCGTGTCAACGATGCCGCTTGCGTCGTGCCCGCGTCGATGCGCGCCAGCACGTCGTCCGCCGCGTCGGTAATGACCACGCTGATCTGCCGGTTGCCCACGTCGGCGGTCGTGACTAGCTCCACCCAAATCGACTGTAGCTGCCACTCTTGGCTAGCCGTGACGGTGAACGTGATGTCCGAGTCGTTGGCCGTCTCGCTGGAGGTCAGCGCAGAGCGCCATGCGTCGTCCACTTTCATCCCGCCACCCGAACCCAGCGCCGTTGGTAACTGCGCCGCCGCCTCGATAACTACCGCTCGTCCTTGTGTCATTGGTTAATACTCCAGGCTAGAAGCTGCATACATGCCCTGTGCTATGCGGTGCAGGGCATAGACAAAAGCGTCTACTTGGTCGTCGTGCGCTCCCGTTGGGAAGCGAATAAGCTCGTCTAGTAAATCGTCGGCCCAAGGCGTTTGTGGGAACACCACGCGCCCGGCCTCACAGAATGCTGTCACTTGGTTGGCCCGCTCTATCTTGGTGCGCCCGTGCGTTGACTCTGCGATAATGGGCAAGCTCGTCTGCGCTATGAGCGTTTGCACCGCCGATGTGCCTGAGCCCTTGTCCTCTACCAGAATCACGTCGGGCCGCCATTGCGCGGCCTTTTGTTGCATCCGCCGTATGAGGTCGGGGTAGGCTACCGTATCGCGCCATGCGTCCAGCACGTAGATGCCCGTGCTGTGTGCTGCCAGCGTAACGCAAGCGCTGCGGTCGTTGTCTTGGCCCTCTTTGAATGCGGTGTCCCACGCCTGAATGACCAGCGTTGCATTTTGGCGCTCAATCGGGTTGCGGCGGGCAAACCATGCCGTCTGAAACGTCGTGCCGCTGGGCGGCTGTGGCCTCTGCTGGTACAGGGCATAGAATGAGCTTTTGAGCACGCTCTGTATGTCGGCCAGCGCTTTCACGTCGTAGCGATCCGGGCATAGCGCCTCGCCCACCTCGCGCCCAAGCGGGTCGTTCTCCTCTGCCAGCGCCGGGAGCGATACGACTGTCCAGTCCTTGGCGTTGTCGCTATTCAGGATGCGCCCGGCCAGGTCGTCTTCGTGCCAGCGCGTCTGGATGAGGATGATCTGCCCACCCGGCTCTAGTCGCGTGTACAGGTCATCTCTGTACCAGTCCCATACCCGCTCACGGTAAGCGTCGCTCTCTGCCTCTTCCCTGCTCTTTACCGGGTCGTCGATGACAATGAGGTTCCCACCCTGCCCAGTGATGCCCGCGCCCACGCCGATAGCGCGCAAGCCGCCGCCTTGCGTTGTCTCCCAGTCCTCTACCGCTTGGCGATCCGGCGCCAGTGCGAAACGGCTCTCTGCGATGCGCCGCGCCTTGCGGCTGAATTTGTTGCTGAGGATCTGGTTGTAGCCGCCGATGATGACCCGCAGCGCCGGGTTCTGCTCCAGACGCCACACGGGATAGCGCACCGTGACCATCTCGCTCTTGCCGTGACGAGGCGGGATGAACAGCATGAGGCGGTTGATTTCACCGCTTGTTATCTTGTCAAGGTGCTGCTGGATGTAGCGCAGATAGGGCCAATCCCAATGAAAAAGGGGCGTCACCTGTGGGAGCCACGCTGAGAAATCAGCGAGTTCCGCCGTGCGCCCTGCCTGCTGGTTTGCGGTTTTCTGTGCCGCCCGTTTCTGCGCCTTCCATAGCGCCAAGGAGGGCGGCAAGGTCCAGCTTTGCTCCATCCGTCTCCGACTGTGCGAACTTGAGCCAGTCCAGCGCGTCGCGGTCCGTCTTGATTTCGCCGTCACGCACCTTCTGGCGTACTACCTGCATGGCAATGCGTAGCCGCTCCGCCCGACTGGCGATGCCTACCATGAGAGATAGGCGATCCACCTCAACGGAGAACTCCAGGTCAGCAGCCCATCGCTCAATTGTGCGTTGTCCCGCGCCTACTTGCGCCGCTGCCTCTGCCTGGGTGTATCCCTGTGCTAGAATCATCGCGGCCTTCTGGCGCTTGGGTGTCCAGTGAAAATCCGCCATTTTCCCGCCATCCGCCGCGCTTTGCGCCCCCGCTCCCTTTATCGCGCCCCCTGGCTGCTGCGTAGCCCGCAGAACGGCCAGCACCGAGGGCAACAAAAAAGCTGTGCCCTTCAGAGCACAGCTTAGCACGCGGGTTTGTTCAAACCTTGCAATTCTTACGGGCCTTGGCGTATATCCTTCACAGCCCACATGCCAGAGCCCACCATCATCAACACAAAGCCGGGCTCTAGCGGCTCCAGTTGAAGATCAACAACATCGCAGTACACCGTGCGCCAGTGGCATTCCATGTCTAGCGCCAGTTCCTTGATGCGCGCGGGCTTGGCCTTGAGCCTGAGCCACGTCTTGGCTAGGCGCATAGCGCGCTTGGTGATGAGCGGTCCAGCGCCGCTGCCGCCCATTGCTATGTACTGCGATGTTGCTGCCATGCGTTACTCCTATGCCCCAGAATCTAGTGTGCCATCCGCACGAATGCCAGCCAGTAGAACGCACACATGCAAAGCTGGCACAGCACCATGCAGGCCAGGATCAGCAACACCCGGCCAGCGTCACTCATCTTGCCGTCACGCTCGACAGCGCCAAGTCAAAGCCCGCAGCCAACTGCGCCTCGATGTTATCACATGGCCCCTCACCTAGGTCGCACACGTAATTGTCGCAGTTGCTAACACAGTAGCCCACCCACCAATGTGCAAACCTCTGCCCTGGCGTCAAGGCCCAATCATCGCGCCATACGCCCGAATCCCAGTCCCATGGTCTGAATGTGTATTCTCTGCCCATGGTCCAATCGACATAGCTATCCCACTGTGGCCCACGATTCCAGCCCAGCACGTAATGAGCGTTTAGCGTCTGCTGAACGTAGACCTGCTCGATTTCCGTTTTGAGCGGCGGGATAGAACCGAAGCCGGAAAAGCGCCCGCCCGTTCCTTGGGCCACGGGCATGTAGGCGTTGTCGGCCTGGGCCACACCGACGAACGCCAAGAGGAACGCAACCGCCAAGATCAACCTTACTCGTACCATGGATCTCCTTCCGTCTGAAAATGGACGAACTTGTCAATCACGACGAACACCACCAGCAGGGCCAGCGCTGTGGCGCAGCCGCACAGGGCTTTGAGCCAGGATACTAGCGCTTTCATCTCCCCTCCTTCGGCGGCACTTGTAGCCGCCGCTCATCCGGCTTGGTGATGAACGTCTGCAACGTGGCGCAGACTAGCCACACGACCAAGACCGCGCAAACGCCGAGCGCCGCGGCCAACCATTGCCACCATGTCATGGCGTCACCTCCGCCGTCCGTTCCTCTATCGGCCCCAGTAGCAGCAGGTTCGGCACCGTGGCCCAGTATCTCGGCGCCTTGTGGTGCTTGGCCATGTAGTGAACGAGCGCCGCGGCTAGGTCCATGCCCTGGTAGCCCTGCCACTTGCCTTCCAGCGTTCGCTTCGTGTCGGATAGCTGTTCCATTGGTTATTCCCCCTCCCGTGGCAATCGCCACTTGGTCACCCTCTTTAGCGTGAAGCCGTTATCTCGCCATTGGTCGTCGCACTCATAGAAAAGCCCGTCCCTGGTGCGAAACGCCCTAGATACGGTACTGCCATTGCGCACAACGCAGCGCTGGCCCACTTCTGGCCACTGGAATCCGCGGCTGATATACAAATTCCAGTCGGCGCCATTATCATCATCCAGATACGTTGCCATGTGTCTCTCCCTTCATTTTGCCCGGCGGCGCTGTGCGTTGCTCTGGCCGAGTACTCCACTGACGCGGCCCCTACGCTTTCACCGCCGCCGGGCGCGGGTTGCTGCCCGCTTGCGCCCTCCTGGGCGATGGGCTACGTAGTGATAGTTATGTCCCTCAGCACAGTACATCCGATGTTGTGATAAGGCATCGTTGCGCCACATTGCGGGCATACGCTGGGCCCCGGATAGTATATCGCGTACTGCGGCGCCGCTTCGTCCTTCATGGCCGCCCGCAGCTCCCTGGCCGCGTCAAGGATAAAGTTATACTTGCCACGGTGCATGACCATGACGGACCTTGAGGCTTCACGGTCAAAGTCCTCGATAGCGGCTAGTAGGTCGCGGATAAGGTTGTCGCGTTTCATCCTATTGCTCTCCTCTCTGAATTCATCGCTTCCTCGCTCCGTTTCGGCTCAATTCTCCGTTGCTCCCGCGTCGCCTTGGCGTTGTTGCGCCGCCGCGCCGCGTCGTACCGCTGATAGTCGGCCAGGCGATCGGGCGTGGCCGCATCGCCGCAGCCATCGCCGTCACAGCGCGCCGCGCAGTACATGCGCCCCGTGCGCGTGTGGCAGATGGTGCATTGCGCGTCGGCCCATTCGGCGGGCAGCCTGTTGCGTTGGCGCTCCGCCGTCTTGGCGATGTGCTCGGCTGTGGCCTCGGGATCCACGACGCGCTGTACCTGGTGGATGGTGGTACCCAGGGCCCTGGCGGCGCCGCGGATGCTGCCGTGCTCCCGGTAGGCGCGCATGATTTCGGCGTCGAGTTTGATGCCGGCGGCGATGGCGGCAAGGTTCACGCTCTCACCCTCGCCCTTTCATCGTCGCGCCAGGGGTGCCGCTGGCTGCCCCGTTTCCCGGCAAAGACGCGCTTGGCGTGCTCGCGTAGCTTGGCCATGCGCTCCGGCGGGAACATCTGCACACCGCGTAACTCTTCGGGCACAGCCTTGTAGATGGTGTGCTTGCACAGCCCCAGGTGCGCGCCGATCATCTCGTAGGTCCATTGCTTGGCGCGCAGCTCGCGTATGGCGTCTTCGAGGTCTTTGTAGCCCTTGGCCTGTGCCACCACGTCGCGCTTGCGCGGCCCCATCAACTCAACGTCTACCTTGTGGTCTCGCACATTCAGCGGCAGACCCAGCAGCCCGCGCCACGTAATCAGGTTGCGCTCAGTGGTGCCCAACGCTCCTGCGATGGTCTTCCACAGGTACCCGTCGCCACGCATCCCCAGGATGATGTCGCGTATGGGCTCGCCGTACTCCTCTTCGATGGCCGCCCAACGCTTGGCGATGATGACGCCGGAGTAGGAATAGTCGGTCATAGCAGCACCCCCAGCCGTGTCGCCAATGTGCGCCAATAGTCCGCCGCGTAACACTCGCCCCGTGGATAGGCGCGTTCGATGTAGGCGTCCATGTGCTGTAGCTGATCCTCCGTGATATATTCGCCTACCCTGGCGCGGTATTGCGTCGCTTTGGCTTGCGCCCACGCACGGCTGCGCGCTAACCTATTGAGCACCTCGTTCTGCATCCCCTCAAGCTCAGCCCGTACTCGCTCCGCTGTCGGCGGTGGCGCAAACTGGTCTAGCACCGCGGGGACTGTGGCAAACAGAGGCAATTCCTCGTGGCGCCGCTGCTCTAGCCGCTTGACGCGCTTGGCAACGTGGCTGTCTGATATGCCAAGTTCGCCGCTACTCACAGCCACCCCCCATTGCTTCCATAGCACCACGCGACAAGCAGCGCCGCGGCGGCTAGGATAGTCAACGCGCAGCCGAGAGATTTCATAGCACCCCATCCTGCCCGCTGGCCGTCCAGCCGTCGCGCTCTAAGTCGATGTTCTCCGCCTTGCGCTGCGCCAGGTCCACGATGCGATTCATGCTATCCAGCGAGATCCAGCGCGTTGTCACCGGGCAGTTGTTCCACCAGCGCACATGCCGCGTCTCGCCGTGGCGGGCGTCGTTGCGACTGATGACGACACAGCCGGAGCCGTAACATTCGATGGTCCACATTATCGCTCCTCCACTCTGAATGTATAGTGCGGGTACCGCGCCTGCGCGAGACGCCATTTCAGCCGCCAAAGCGGGGTCTGCGTCGCTTTGCCGCCCTTGATGTCCAAAATGACGCGCGCCATATCGGGCAGCTCGACATACTCAAAATCGGCCTCGTAGGCCATGGCCGCGCCGTTCTGGTCCTTGTCCACGATGCAGAACCGCGGATGCACGCGCAGGCCCTTGATCTGCCCGGCCTGCTCTAGCATTCGCAATTCGCCGTAGCGCTCCGCTTCCGCCTTGCTGTCGAAACGAATGCCGTCAACCACCGTCGGGCAGTTGTGGTACTTGTTCGGCCTATGCCCCTCGCCTATGCCAAGCCGCTTGATGATCGCGGCGTCCTCCCCGTGGGTGATGCGCTTGCTGTAGGTGGTCATGCGGCTTTCCTCCTAAAGTCTGCGCATGGCATCGTCAGCAGCCGCGTCCAGCCGTCTTGTTGGTTGGCACCCTCTAGCAGCCTTGACGCCATGCGGGCGTCCATCTGGCGCGCATCCTCTAGCTTTAGGTTAGTCGTCACCACTAGCGGCAGGCGCTTGGCGTAGCGATGGTTGATGACTTGAAACAGCGCTTGCGCCGCCCATTCTGTGGAGCGCTCCGTGCCCAGGTCATCCAGCACCAGCAGGCCCACGTTGCACAGGTCGTCCATCCTGGCATCGTAGCTATCGTCGTTGTAGCCCTTGCGTAACTCGTCCAGCAGGTCCGGCGTGGTGTGGGCGTAGACGCTATGTCCTTGCGCTAGCACCTGGCCGGCGATGGCGTAGGCTAGGTGCGTCTTGCCCGTGCCCACGCCGCCTTGCAGGATGAGCCAGCCGCGCGGGTCGTCGGCGTAGGCTTGGCACTCGTCAAAGATGACGCGCATGGCCTTGTAGGTGTCCGTCCTGCTAGCGCCATTGGCCCGGCTCGCCATGGGATCGAACGACTGAAACGTCCATCTGTCCAGCTCGACGGCGCCCAGGCCACTGGCAGCGCGCAGCCGCTCGGCGTTGGCCTTGGCAATGTTGTCTCGTCGGCACACGCACGGGATAGCGGCGCCAAAGAGCTTGCTGGATACGGGAAAGTCCACCCGGACGTAGCCATAGCCGCCACAGCCGCAGGTGCGGATATGCTCGACGCTCCAGGCCAGGGCCATAGCGGCCACAGGGTTCGGCGTGGCTTTCTGCGTGTTGTTGCTATACATGGCGCTCCTTTATGGCGTTCGACTCGATAATGGCGGCTACGTCCGCGTTGGCCCAGGCGTCATTGGCTTGCGGGGATGCGCGCGGCGGGCCGTGGCCGTTGCCATTGGGTCGTGTCCTGGCCTTGACGCGCTCAATCTCGCTCCGTATCTGGTCGATGCGCGGCGGGATCTTCATGCCTTGCGAATCAATACCCGGATAGCCCCAGTACCACTTGCCATCCTCCCCGAATAGGGCACGTATGTCCTCCGGTGTATACTCAGCCTTCCCTAGCACCCGTGCCGCCGTGAATATCTGCCCGAACTGGTTCTGGGTGAGCAAGTCGGGCTTCATTAGGCACACCTCGGCAATCGCATGCCCGATAGGCCCCAGCTCCTTCTTGGGCTTGTCGGCCTTGGGCTTGTCGGCCTTTTGTTCGGGCGCATCAGGCGCTTGCGCCTGCGCTTGCGTAGTATTTTCAGGAACAGGAATAGGAACAGATATAGGTATAGGAACATGTCCGGAAAGCTGATCGTTCACCTGATCGTTCACCTGAACTGGCACCCAGCCCACATGAGCCTCGGCGTTGTGGTCCTTACCTAGCCAGTCCTGCTCAAAGTATTTGTTGTTCTGCCTGGTCCTTACGTGGTCCATCCATCCGCTAGGCGCGGGCCACTTTGACGCGCTGGCCCATTGCGGTTGCTGATACTCCCACCAGTTGATGATCTGGGCCAGGTGTTTGCCATCAGCCTCGTAGCGATAGATGCGTCCGGCGTCTGCGAACCGCTGAATAGCCGCGCTCACGTCATCTATGGGCACGTCTTTGTAGAGGAACACAGCCGCCCGTATGACGATGGGGTTGTCCAGCAAGCGGCCCTGATCGTCAGCGCAATTAGAGAACAGGCCAATCCATAGAACTTGGTCGAAGTAGTCGAGTGGTCCGAACCAATCATCTTGCCAGATTGCCGACGATATGAGCCTGCTGTTAGCCATGTCAGTTCCTGCCTATCCCAATTTCAGGCCGACGCTGCGTCGGCATATAATGCGTGTGTGCCTGGTGGCTAGTCTGCGCCTTCGGGTCTCTGGCTAGCATTACGGCTAAACGCCCTCCCAGGCACGTTTTCGTTGCAATAAACAGCAACGCGCCGCCATCGTTGTCTGGGTTGTCGGGGTAGACTGAATGCACTAACGAGGAGTTAGCACATCCCCCAGGAACAATAGCAGCGCGTTGCCGTCTAATGGTATACGTTTTCATTAAAAAAGAAAACTCCTACGTTACCGCGCATTCAGTCCCCCGACTTGATTCCATTGTATCACGTCTCACGTTAGATGTCAAGGACTTTGAGCGAAACGTTATCTCTTGCGTTACGTCTCAAGGCGCCGCCGCGCGATGAGCGCGGGTGGTCCTCCCCGGCGCTGGGTGTCATCGCTGCTTGTGCCACGGAGTAGGCCCGTTGCGCCGCGCGTCGATCTTGGCTTGCGCGATGGCCTTGCTTACCCGGCAGTCTGTCGTATGGGCGATGCTGGATGGCTCATGCCCCACGCGGTAGCAGTAGCGACATGAATACTTGCCTAGCAGCACTAGATCGTCCTCGTCTCTGAATAAGCACCAGTCGGGTATAGCGCTCATGCCCCCACCTCGATAACTTGCGGGTGCGCCATGTCCCACTCGCGCTGTTTCACCCACTCGGCAAACTCAGCCACTAGGCCCGGCGATGTTAGCGCCGACGAATGGCAGCCGATGTCCAGATAGGAGCAGCCGCATTCGCCGCCCTTGCAGAACTCATCCCCGAACACGCCGCTATCCGCCCACTCGGGTAGCCGACAGTGATAGTCCAGCAGGTCGGCCAGCGTCAGCCCGCCGCGCGCCAGGATGGCCGTCTCTTCGTCGGATAGGGTGTGCGTCATGGTTGTCGTCCTTCGGCCAGGGCGATAGCAGCTTCTAGCGTTTCCATGACTCCCGGACGATCCTCTACCCACTGGTCGCGGACGTAAGCCAGCGCCGCCTTGAGCGCGGCCAGCATGTCCGGCGCGGCGGCGATAAGTGCCCCGTTTGCACGTGATTGTTCGATGGTACCGAACAACTCGCATATAGCGAGACCAGACTGTTGGCGTACCCAGTAGTGGGCATTTTGTCTCCATGGCCCCGGAGTGTGTGTCACATCGCACCGCCCTTCACGCCCATCTGCGCCCAGGCGGTGTTGGTGTCCACCGCGTACTTGGCGTTGGCCTGCTCAAGCGTCAAGTGCTCGCGCATGTAGGCCATCGCATCGCAGTAGACAAAGCGCATACAATCGCGCTCGCGCGTCGCCCTGTCTAGCCGCTCTTGCAGGTGTGCATAATTCAGCAGCTCCACTGTGGCGCCCGTGTCGATAGCCACGGCGCAGCCGATTATCGAATAGGCCGAGAACTTTACGCTATCCATGTCACATCCTCCAGGCGAACTCAAGTGCCCAGGTGAGCACAATCAGAATGAACACCACGATCCCCGCTGGCCCAGTCAAGCAGCCGCCTTCACCTTTGCCGGCCATCTTACCTGTCATCGTCGCTCATCTCCTTGAAAGTGAGCCCCGCCGCGGGCGCGGGGCCGTGTGCGCTACATCGTCAACTGCTCTGGCTCCGGCTCGTTGCTATCGGCCACGTTCAGGGCGATCCATGCGGCGATGTCCTCTTTGGCCTCGGCCTTAGTGCCGATGAACTCGGACATATCCTCCACCTTGCACGCTTGCAGAATCTCCGCCGAACTCAGCGAGGTGCTAGCCATGGCCGCTTCCATGAACGCCCTGATAGCGCGTGGATCTTCTACCCACGGCTGGCGCGTCCTGGTCTCATAGCCGTTACCAGGCGTTACCACCGTTACCGTGGCCTTGGGTGCGGCGCCCTGCTCGACTTTGGCCGCGGGCTCCGGCTTGCGCTCCTCTTGCGCGGGCTTCTCTGGTACGGGGGCTCCGTCCGATAGCCACCGCAACAGTGGGGCGGCTAGCTCGCGGCCCGGCTTCTCGATCTTCATGTCTACGATAGCAGAGCATCGCGTCTTGCCCACGGTGGCGATATGTGCCCAGTCGATGTCTATCACCACGTCGAACTCGTATTCCATGCCCGCCCGTTGCACCGGAGCCATGCCGATCCTGCGCACCACCGTGTTCCCGCGCTCGTCCTTTTCTTGCACCGTCTCCATGCGGCTGCGCATCGTGGTGATGACGTGCGCAGGCGATTGCAGGATAGCGTCGATCATGCGGTTATGGATTGGCGTCACTTGGCGCCATGCGGCCCAACTGTTCCCGCCCACTCGGTCTTTGATATCCAGGGCGCCGCCTACCCCTTCCCATGCGTGGCTCATACTGTCGATGATGAGCACCGCGTAGCCCTGCCGTCCTGCCTCTTGCACCAGGCCGGTATATTCCTCGGGGCTGTACGTAGATAGCTCTACCACGTCAAAGGCCCAGGGGATGCCGTCGGGCGCCTCGCCCACGTACTTGGACGCGCTACCGCGTTCCGTGTCGATTACCGCGATAGTGCCCCCGTTCGCAATCAGATGGGCCAGGCGCAGCGCCGTGTAGGTCTTGCCAGAACCCGCAGGTCCGTCGATTGTGAGGCGAAGCCTGCTTTGCTGCTTGGTCGCTTTACGAAATGATGTAGCCATTGCTATTTCTCCCCTCATCTGCTATACTGGGAGTGTACCAGTCAGTCGATACGCTCCATTTCCCACGAGGCCCTAGCGTCCTACCGCCGGGGCCTCAACCGTTACCGTCTCCGTCTTGCATGTCACGTACCACTCGCCGGGCTGGTATACGGTATACCCGCCGCGATTCACCCACGGCTTGGCCGGGCTCGTGTGCAGCTCGCCGTGGCCCGCGGGCATCGTGCGTTTGCAATCTCGGCAGTAGCAGGGCCGATTGTTCTTCATGCTAGCACCACCGCGTTAGCATTGAACAACACCGCATCCCACTCCGGCTTGGGCGCCGGGGTGCTGATGATGTCCAGGCAATCGTTCTCAAAGCAAGCCCAGGCGATAGCCACCTCGCGCGCCGTTTGCGTGCGATTCAGGTGCATGATGCCATCGCAGAACGCTGCCGCCCCTGACTCGCTCCATCCAAGCAGAATCAGCCTGGAGTAGAGCCTGCTGGTTGCCGTGTAGATGTCCATGTCCGATTCGTGTTCCATCGCCGTCTCCTCTCGTCCATCTGTCCCAAAGCGGGATAATCACCATCGCTGCTATGCCTGCTAGCAGCACGTCCATTAGGCGGATACCTGCTCGTGCTGGGCCTCGTACTTGGCGGCCTTGCGTCGCAGATACTCCCGACGAATCAACACACGGATCATGTCGCCGTAGCTGGGGCGCATATCCTCTTGGGCCAACTCGGCCAGCATAGTGCGTTCCTCCGCCCCCAGGATAATGGTAAATCGCCACTGTCCGGGCACATCATTCAGCGTTGTATATTCCGCAAGATCTGCATCGACGATAGCCTGGTTCCATGCTAGGGCGCCTTGCTCCGGGGATAGAAAAGCCCCCAGATATTTTTGCTTGCCATTGATGAAACAAGAGGCTTGCCAGCACTTCCCTGTCCAGTAAACCCCTCGGTACCC
>JBAZMT010000017.1:0-16046 GCA_041649615.1 Parcubacteria group bacterium | reverse complement strand
CTTCCACCGTTGACAGACGGTACCGCAGAGCTCAGGAGCCGGCCCGTCTGGCGCTGGACCAACGACTGGTTCCTTCTTCTGTATCGTGCACGAGCAGATGATCAAACAAGCGAAACAACCCACAAGTCTCTTAGTTCCGACCATTGCACGTATTCCTCCGTCAAGTGTACGAAGCCACCATTGCGCCATTGATCTGTCCACGAGTTCACGGTCTTGTACTTATAGTCACCGTTCTGCTCGTCCGGTTCGTACGCGCAGAAGCACATCGCGTGATATCCGAAGATGCTCGTTGGCTTCTTGATGAGCGAAGGACCTGAAGAGTTCAGGAACGCTTCGTCAATCGCAGCGCCAAAGACAACGGCTTTGCCAGCGGCCAGCGCGGCTCGTACGGCTTCGGTGCGAGCGTAGCCTGTCTCATAGATCTTGTAGTAACCGCGAATCCCTCGAAGAGCCCATGCTTCGCGGTATGCACGAGCAGGCGGGTGAACGTTCACCTTGCTAGGGTCGAACGGCCATGTCGTTTCTGGGCAACTGCCGACCTTCTTCAATGCCCATGCATAGGTTCGAAGGTACGTTCCAGAATCGATCTTCTCTTCGAAGTGCTCAGCGCGCGAGTTCGAGTAGCCGAAAAGCCTCGAACCCAAGATCACAGGGTAGCCGAGACGCTTGCGCTCCATGCGCAAGGCCTGTTCCCAAGCATTGCTGACGCACGATTGTGTCGATTGCTGGTTCAGGATGCTGACGACAAGACTGGTCAAGTCAGCACGCGATATTGACGCCGAGGCGAGCCCGAGTTTATCGAAGCCCCAATCACCCTTCCCCTGTTCTTGGGGAGCCCTGACGTCCGGTCCGAGCAGCCCAAGGCCCGGCCGCTTGGGACCAGGCCTCAGGCTACTCAATAGCCGGTTGAGCATGGCTACTTCGCCACGCCCTTCACCCCTGGCTTGCCTTTGGCAGGGGGTTCCACGACTGGAGCAGGGGTTGGGGCCTGCTGAACTGGAGCAGCGGCAGGGGCCGGGGCAAGAACCGCGGTCGTCTCTTGAACCGGCGTCGGTACTTGGACAGGCTTGGCCCAAGGATCACCGAGGGCCGATGGGGTAGGAGCCGCGCTGGCCTTGGGAGCTAGCTTGGCATCTCCACCAGCCTTGGCTCCAGCGAGCACCTGATCGATCCACGGCTCGTACTTATCTCGAGCATCGCAGAACGTCTTCACCGCGTCCTGAACGCTGATGTTCATCTTGTCGCCGTAGAAGACACCGCAAAGAGCCTGAGCCACTTCGTCCACGGTCTGGACCACAGACTTCACGTCGCCCTTGTTCTCTGCCCACCATGCACAACTCGAAACGGTCGGCACGGCAGCGAGCATCGCCATCACCATCAGAAAACGTCGAAAGAGAGGTATCTTGTTCATGTCTGTTCCTAGGTTGTCGTTTGCAGTTTGACGGGCTCAGCGAACACCATCGAGCCTTGATTCTTTGCCGTGTGGACGGTTGCTTCAATACGGCTCACCAAGAATTCGTTCAAGTCCTTCTCGCTGGTCAGGCCCAGAACGTATGTCAAGAGCTTGAGACCGTCAATGCCAAGGTACGTTCGAACCTTGACCAAGGCAGCATCGAGCAAAGCTTGCCCTTCGTCTTTCGTGATCTTCCGACCCCCTTGACTTGCATCTCCTATCGCTGTCTTGAGTGCAGAGACCTCGGTCTGCTGCAACTCGAGAACGACGGTGCAAACGACTTCGCTCAATCGACGAAGCACGAGCTGGAGACGCTCGTTCTTCACCTTGGCACCAATCCAAGCGTTGAGAGTCTTGCCTAGCCAAGCGACACCGAGGCTCAATACCGTTACGACGATTGGAAGCAGTGCATTGACTGCTTCGGTGATCAGTTGCTTTACCATGTCGTTCTTTCTTTGAGGTTCGAATCTAGATCATGTCCAAGTGACGTTGAGAATCGCTTTTGCCCAAAGACCAAGTTCTAGACCTGGATTTGGACAATAGTTTCGAATGAGAAGAATGTTGCCAGCAGAGATCGGAATGGAAAGACCAGTCACGAGTCCAGCGTAATCACCATCACCGATCGTTAGGGTAAACGCAGCCGTCGAATTGATGTAGACGGTGAAAACGATGGCAGCTAGCAACGACATTTCTAGCGAGGCATACATTCCAGTGATGATGCCTGCCCGAGGTACATAGACTCGATAAGGAATTGGAGCAGTCGGTTCGAGTTCGATGCTCGATGCTACCGGTTCACCCATAGGGTTGGGAGACATGTATTGCCAGTTCCCACCAGTTGCTCCGACATCGTATGTCGAAGCGCCCCACGGTCCCATCACAGCATGATTCTGACCCGAAGGACCTGTTGCCCCTCTTGGACCAGCCAACGAAATGTCCCAATCGTCAGTTTCGTACGATCCAATACCCGAAAGCGAATCTGTCCAAGATAGAGATCCTCCAGAGTACGAAGTGACTACTCCTTCTGACCAACAATTCGAAAGAGATCTAGAATTGACACGAATGTAATCGCCGGCTGTATATGCCAAACCTGTCTGCGTTGCGATCGATACGGTTCCGCCATACCCTTCGGGAGTGAACAACGTCGTAGACGTTGCCTTATACCCTGGACCAGTTGGTCCAGTACCTCCACTGATGTTCTGAACTTGGTTCCATCCAGCGAACGGTTCTGCAGATACTCCGTCGTACTGATAGATCCAATCACCACCGACGCCGAAGTGATGCAAGGCGAAATCGCCTACTCGCATTCCAACCGCTGTCTCTGCGTCAGGGAACCAGATTGAACCAGTTGCACCTGTCGGACCCGCTTCTCCTTCGCTCCAAGCTGGCGACCCACTAACGACTCTTAGAAACGCCCCTTCAGGTCCGGTTTCAAGTTTCGTAGTGTCAACGCTTGCAGTTGCCAACGCCGAATCGACGTCTGTCTTTTCAAGAACGCCCCAAAGACCACCGTCTGTAGATCCGTCTGAATGAAGGATTCTACGCTGAGATGCTGGGAAAGCAGAGACGGTACCAACGTTCGTTTCTGACACCGCCAAAACGATCAAGCCGCCATCAGCGACGGCTTTCGTCAATTCGTTGATGGCATCGCTCCAACCTCGTTGAGCGTATTGCGCCGACTCAGCAGGAACCGTCATGCGAAGGCTGTTCTTTCGAACGCAAACAAGTCGTTCAAAGACGTGAGCACCTGCCGCTGTCATGGCAGTAGCTCGAATCGTGTACGAACTGATATCCGTCGCTGGAGGAACGATGATGTGAGCTACTGAGTTTGGAAGAGTAGATACGATCGACTTCAATCCATTCTCGACGAACGTCAACGTCGAAGCGTAAAGGCTGTTCAATGGTGAAGACGCTTTGGTCGAATCGTAGACATCGTATGTGATCGTGAGAACGCTGAGCGACGGGTTTGCTTCAAGCGTGATAGCAAGGGTTTCACCTGCCGTTGCATCATATCCACGCTTGCCATTGGCATCTTCAGAAGCCGTGCCATTGATGGTGAAGCGGGCGAAATTCGTAGTTGACATGAGTTATCGATCCTCCGATTGTTGCGTGTCTTCACCTTCGACATCGACGAAGAGCTGTCCTTGCCATCGGTTATGATACAGTTCTCGCAATAGAACCAGATGCCGTCCACCGCTCTTTGGAGTCAGTAGCAAGCTTGACGGCAACGAACGGCTGAACACTCGACGATATCGTTGTCCAGCGACTGGTCCTTGAAACACTAGCTCGAGGGGCATTGCGATTCCAATTGCCCCTGCCCCCGAGTAGTCTACATTCACCGCGAACGGCACATGAGCCAACGGTTTCACGTCGAGTACGTCGAGCATCAAAGCGATCTTCTCAGCACCGACATCATTCGGACAGAGTTCATCGATACGTGCTGAAGTAGTCATGGCGCTGCAATGCTTTCGAAGTGGAGAACCACGAACCCGCCTGCAACGGATAAAGGCGAAGTGATGGTGTCTTCGTGACGAACGATGAAAGTGTAATGTCCGACTCGATTCAAGACGAACGTTTGAACAGCGCTCATGCCGGCAGTTGGAATCGACTGAACCGGCATGCCATTCCCAGTCGGAACTTCGAGGGGCCACATCGTGAACAACCCGACAAGCGAATCGGCTTGAGGATTCAGATAGCCGTACGGGATTGCTCTTAGAGTGAGAGTCGTACCAACTGTCGCATTGATCCTTCTATACGTTCTATCGTTCTGATTGGTGACACGACTTGGCCTCGTCACAGACGCTGGATCTATCCAAGGAGCGTTGACCAACGCTGGCGAGCCAGTTGCTTGGACGAAGAAATCAGGCATCAGTAGACACCCTTTGCATTCGTTCGAAGAGTCATTCGAACTGACTTGATCTCGTAGAACTTCGAACCGCCAAGAGTGTCCCCGCCGTTGTAGCCATGGAACACAAGCCCGAAGATTTCGCTAGCTGGATCGAGTGTCATTGTACCGCTCCAGGAAGCATAATGCTCAGTCGAGCTGTTCGGATTGGGATCGTTCGCGGTAGCCGCTGTTCCAGTAGGAACGAAGTACTCGTTGACCTTGAAGATTCGGAATTGAGTCGCTCCAGCAGGAGTTCCGCTTAGACCATTCGCACGAGCGTAGAACTCTGCCGCGATGATCTCGACAGGTGTCTTTCCCCACAAGCCTTGAGGGAATGACCATAGTTGAATCGGCCACGATGCATTCGCGATCTGTTTGCAAAAACCAGAAGCCGAATCGATTTCGTACGAAGACGATATCGCTGTTGTTTGCCCGCCTAAGACGAACGGGAATCGAATGATCCAAGACTGAGGAGTCGAGTATTCGACGAGCTTGCCAGAAGGGAGCGACAACCCTTCAACGAACGACGGCTTTGAATTGAACATGACCGAGCCGTATGCTCGAAAGCCGCCTTGAAAGATTGGCCAGTTGTTGAATGTCCAATCGCACGTTGCTTGCACGACGACGGAGCAATTGTTCGTGAAGTCAACATCAGAATCGAACCGTGCGATGCCAGTACCTTGAACGAGAAGGATACCGGTGTTGAAGAAGAACGTTCCTCCGTCAGCGTTGTAGACATCAGCATTGAAGAAGACATTGCCATTCATCTGTGCAACGCCGTCGCAATTCAACTCATATTCGATGTTGATCTCGTTGCAGTTGATGACATTCGCTTCAAGCGTTGTCGTCACCGTTAGGTTCGTCACCGTTCCACCGGTGAAACCCAAGTTGGTCACATTCAGCGTGCCGTTGATGGTGATTGGACCGCTCAGGTTGTAGGTTCCTCCGAACGTGCCATCGATTGCTCGACTCGCATTCAAGTCGAGAAGATTCATCTGGGCGCTAGTCAGCTCTTCAAATAGCGCCCAACCAAGTGGATTGACTCTACTAAACATTGATCTCCTCCAATCGTTGCACGCTACCGTCTTGATTCACGACGCGCCAATTGTCCCACCCGTCACCAGAACGATCACGAGCTCGAACTACCCTACGAAGTCTATCTGCATTCGAAAACCGCTCTGTTGGGTTTCTGTCATCTGCATGATGAATGCACAGGAATCGACGCTTGCAGAGTCCGTGCATAGCTTCTACGATTTGCTCTGGAGGAAGCTCTTGGTTGTGCCCGGTGCAAACCGCTTGGTAGATATCCTTCAACGTCAATTCACGTCCAGCGACGGCAAGGACGTTGTAGATGCTCATCGCGACAGTGCTCGTTGCAAGGTGTCGCGGCTGATGACTTTCGTTTGGGTTGATGATGAGTCCCATTGCTAGCTCCCGAAGCCGGTTGCATCCAACAGGCTCAGATCTAGAACGAAGCCTGTTGAGTAGACGATGTGGAAGTCAACCCATGAAGGGCAGACCTCGTTTAGATGATCTTGAATTTGAACTGTCTTGCGTAGCTGTTCAAGATTCGGGGCAGAACCTTGTCCGATGTCATACTTGACGATCACGCTATGCATGTCGCTGATGTTGGGCCACGACGTGGCATTGCGCGTCCCGCTGGCATCGTAGGTGTCTGAGCCGTCGAACGGTTCGTACCAACGTCCAATTTGACACGTTCCTGAGTTGTTCCATGGACGGAACAAGACAGAGGCAGAAGGGTCAATCCTTGCAAGCGCTTCGTCTAGTCCGGTTGTCCATGCTTCAGGAATGCCAGTGTAGTCAGGAACGATTACGTTGCGTCGTTGCTGATCAGAACGTTCAGTGTCAGTGGTGATACCCAAGATCTCTTCGTAGACAGGGATGTAGTCAGTCGCCGTTTCTGGTGACGCTTGCATCGCTGCACGTTCGTCGAAGGTACCAATAGCGGCCAAGGCGTCAGCCTTGGCTTGTCTCCACAATGCTTCAATCTCATCGTCGTTGGTAGAATATCCGTTTCGACCAACGATGCGTTGCATGGCGGTATAGGTCGACTCGAAACGTGTCGGGCTACCACCAACTTGAAATGGAAGTGAGTTGCCACTTGCTAAAGGCATGAGTTCACCAGAACAAGAAGATGAAGTCTGAGTCGTAGTGAGTGTTCGAAAGAGCTGGAACTAGGATATGCACCGTCCCAGAACGAACTCCAGTTGTGACATGTTGTCCTACTGCAACGTTGCCACTGACTAGCTCTTGAGGCATCGGAAACCCCCCGAGCACTTCAACGGTGATCATATTGCCTGCTTCATCCGCATATGAAGATTGAGGTAACGACCACGAATAGATGCCAGCGGCTGAACGCGTCCAAGTGATCTTGGGTAGTAACCCATCAGGGTCCCAAGCGATGCCCTGATACAGAGTCGTGACAACACCAGTTCCTGAATTCACGTCAACGAACAAGAGACCTCGAGCTGAGATGAGGTTCATCCCGCCGACTTGATGAAAGAGCAAGTTGAGCGATGAAGCGCCGATGTCGTGTTTTGGATCTACGACTGGCCACTTGTCTTCGAGTGTAGGACCAAGGCTGCTTCGTGCGATACGGTTTGGAAACCCTGACATGATGCTGTTCCTTTCAACTTCCGAAGGCGTAAAGGCCAACTCGTCCGAGAGTCAAGTAGTTTGGACCAACGATGATCTGATGCTCGAATGGAATTGACGGAGTGTTTTGCGAAATGTAGTTCAATTCAGCGTCCGACAATGCACCGCCCAATTGATCATCAAGTCTAGAGATGATGCTCTGCCCTGCACGAGGTGAGTATTCTTGGTCTGGACGCGGGAATCTGGCGGCCCTGACGAATCGAACATCTGTTGACAAGACGAGCTCGCTAGGGCCAAGTTCGTCGAAGTAGTCCTGCAACACTTCCGTGATGATCTCTTCTCGATTGTTCTTCGGACTGACGACATCACCTGGAACGACCGTCTTAGCAGGGGCCGAATTCAAGACGAGTTGATACTCGTTCAAGCCGACGTAGTTGATACGATCTACGTTGAGAGTTTCAAACGAAGACGTCAACGAGTTCCATAGCATCATCTCTGGAACGTTGTCTCCAACTACGAAGTCTCCATACGTTGTCAAACCTGTGAGACCCTGATCTGTAAAGACAGAGAACACCGTTTGGCTAATGATCGATCCGACTTGAACTCCATTGTTGAAAGTGGCGCTATACCGAGGCCATGGATCGACATCTGCCCACCCACCAACAGAACCACGAGGCATTGATAGCGTCATTGCTAAGTTCGTCGACTGCGGATTCATTGGAACGACCAACGTATGAACACCATGTGGAACGACAGGGCTTGTCGGTGGTGTCAGGAAAGCCGTTGCAGTTGTCAGAGTCCCAATACTGGCGACACGAGCATTGGGACCGATAGTGTTCCCACGCTTTTGAGCGATGGCGACAATGGTGCTTCCAGAATGAAGAGCTGTCGAATAGACGAAAGCATCCTGAACAGCGTTGCTCGACTGCCCTGCCCAGATGCGAAACTGAGCGTTGTTTCCAGCGCCGGGCTTGTTCCGAATTCGACGCACGATGCGTTGAGCAAACTCGGCTTCGGTTTCCTGATTGAACCCGCCAGAGAAGTCAGCGATGACTTGCGCTTCTGGGGCCGTGCCCAATGGAGGATTGATCCAAGTGAGCAACTTACCCGCGGTCGGGTTGGTTGAGTCACCCGTGTCGATACCTTGCATCTGTAGCGTCGCGAGTCCACTGCTATTGGCAAGCGTTGTGACGAGCACCTGATAGCGCTTGCCCGCGGGGTCACGTGCGATGCTTGCTGTCGGGTCACCGATAGTGGTGCTCCCGACGTAGATGGTCCCAGCGCTACCCGATGCGAGCACAGGACCCGAACCACCCGTTGCAGGCAGATAGCCATCGGGCAGCCAAAGGGCTCCATGGAAGTTGTTCAAGAACCCGCTAGCTGCCCGCGCTGGATGAATCTGGTCTACGAACCACAGAGCACGTGATTGCACGGCTTGTCCGTAGAGGTCGATCCCATCGGCTTCGATGTAGAAGCGGCTGTCCTCCTGAGTGATGACTGCAATTTCGTCTTCGGTGAACGGTTGGCCCGAGTCTGGGTTGATCTTGCCTCGAAGCGTGTTTCGAAAGCGGGCCAGAATGATGTCATCGCGAACCTTGCCGCGACGGAACGTTGCAAACTTTCGATCTTCTGAAAGAGCCATTACGAGATCTCCTCTGGCAAGCGCTTCTTCGCGATTCTATCCTTCTTCGCCAACGGCGTCCGGTTGTTCACGTAGAACACCGACACCTCAGCCCAATCGTTGCCCGTTTCAACTTTGATCTTGGTGATGGTGATGTCACCTCGTCGAACCAACCGCGAGAGGGCCAACCGAGCTTCGTTCTCGAGCAAGATCTTGGCCTTGTCGTCGAGCTTGCGCACGTTCAAGAACTGAGCACCGGTGTTTCGAACGGCCGCACCACTACCTCGGACTCTCCACAGAGCTTCGATTACCGCTGCATCGGTAGGGTCTCGGTCGGAAAACACGCTTGTGAACGCCTGGTTCTGGTAGTCCAGTTTATCGGCCCGAATCACCGGCGGAGGTGGAAGAGGCCGGTATTCCGACAATTCGGTGGTTCCAAGCGGTGTGACGCCTGCCGATGGAATGTAGGGGAACGCCATAGGGGTGACTCTATCACCACGAGCAACGTCATTCGAGAGCATCAAGACGAAAGGCTTGCCAAGGGTGCTAAACGACGCGCTAGCGAGGGGTCCAGCGCGGAGGGCCTACCTACGCCGCGAGGTCTAGAGGGCATGGTAGCGTCGGCAATACGGGCAGCACAGGGAGAGCCGGCAATGCCGGAAGAGGGATCACCAGCACTGGCAGAGCGGGCAGGTGGGGCAACCCGACAAGCATCGCGAAGAAGGGTAGAAGGGGCAATACCGGCAAGGCAGGGAATGCCGGCAATGGAATCACCAAGAACGGGAACTCGGGCAGGTGGGGCAACCCTGGCAGGTTGATGAATGGCAACCGTGGGAGCGTTGGCAAAGCTGGCAAGGCCGGTAGAAAGATCACCAATACCGGCAAGCCTGGAAGCTTTGGGAACGCGCATAGGGTCGCCATCAGATGACCTTGCCAGTGACCGTTCCTGGCGCTGTCGTCGCACCGGTTTGAGCCGTGGCAGTTCCCGCGGTTGAGACAGCAATCCCAGAGGCGACAGTGCCTTGCAATTGGCCGTCAGAGAGCAAGTAGGCTGTCGCGGTTGCAATGGCTTCGGCGACGTCTGCAATCTGTTGCTTCGCCTTGGCATACGCCGGAGGGTTCGTTGTTGAAAGGGTACCGAAGTCAGCCTTGGCGATGAGCGAATTGAACGCGGCTCCCGCGGCTCCAGTTGCAGCGATGGTGGTTCCAGAGACGGGATCGATAGAGATGGCACCGACAATCATTGCCATGATGGGCTCCTACACTGGAGAGACGAATAGACTCGGGCAGGGTGGACTTGCAGTTCCAGCGAGCAACGGGATACCGGCTTCAGCTTGCGACCCGACGTAGACGTTGCCCTTGAGCATAATCTTCTCAGCGGTTAGCAAGATCTCCTTCTCCCTGATGTTGAAGCATGTCCCGGTGTTCGGAGTACGAACTTGCACACCATCGGTTTCGTTCATGGTGAATTGGTAACCGGTAGTTCCACCGCCAATGCTCATCGAGATGTTCTCAGCACCCGGTGTCGTATCTAGGCAGATGGCCATCGCCTTGCTCGGCGTACCGTTGCTGAACGAGTACGGAGCGTAGATGAAATGGATGCTCGTCTTCTGGTCACCGTTGTTCGCTTCGGTGAGATCGATCGTATGAAATCCTCCACCATAGCCGACCATCCCGATGCGCCCTTCTGGAACACCATTGGGGAAGAACGAGTTCAAGCGTAGGTCGCGCCAACTGATTGGGACCAAACCATCAGAGGTTCGCATGCAAAGGGTTTCGCAGAAGTATTCCTTCCCTCCAATCGTTTGCTTGTTGCGTGGTCGTCCAACGAATCCGAGCGCTCCGTAGATTTCACTCTGAGGACTGACTTCGCCTTTCTTGTCTTCCGTTTCGGTAACGTCAAGACTACCGATACCTCCAAGATCGACCTGAATTGCGAACGTCTTTGGGTTCATGCTCGAATCGAGCACTCGAGCAAACTGAGAAACGAAATCGAATGCTCCCATCACAACCTCCAAAGACCACGCTTGAGAAGCGTCAATTCAGACGTATCCCCTTCACGCGGATTGCGACTGAGTTGAACTCGAGTGACCAAGTAAGCACCGTTCGGTCCACCTGCAACTGAGCTGATGACTTCTGCCGTAGTGTCGATCCCATATTGGAATCTGTCGTTGCCGTCGAAGTAGCTCAAGCCGTCAGTAGTGATGGTCCAAGTATCCATTCGCTTGGACCGATTGGTCATCTCACGAGCGGCTTGACGCTGAGCAAGTTGATCGTTCTTCAACCCCTCGTTGACGATGAGAACTGGTCGATAGAACCCCGCTTGATCGAGCTCATTCTGCGTTACGAACCCGCGTACTTTGCTCTTCGTCCATTCCTTGTTCCCGCCTGTCCCTGCAACGTAGAGCAAGCCAGGAACGCCAGACCAATCCTTGGTCCGTTGCATGCTCAGCACGTTGTTCATGTTGCGCCGACTGTTCTCGCCGAACATCCGGAACTGATAGAGAATGGTTTGCTTGTCGTCTGGAGCCCCGACAACAATCTTGCCATCAGGTGCGTCCCAGATCATGAACCCGTGCCGTTGAAGATGCCGATCAGAAGCCTGGAAGATAGTCTCTGGCGGATTGACCTTAGCCTGCTCCTCATTGAGGTCTTCCAGCACGACCTTCGGCTTAGTGCCGTCGCTGGACACGCCTGTCATCAGGTTGCGACTCACATCAGCAAGGAAAACGAAGTCACTCTCTTTGACGCCAAGAGGAGCCCACAAGTAGAGAATGAAGTCTTTGATCGAAGTAGATTTCACGTTCACGTTGGGATTGGCGCAAGCGTACATCGCATCAGCCATGAGCGTTCGAACAGAGAACCGAGTGACAGCTCCACTTGAAGCATCAATCGGGATGTTGTTCAACTCGACACGACCGGTCAAACGAAGTCGATCGTTTACGAAGACCTTGAACTTCTTGCCCATACCAGTGAGGTCTTCGAGCTCACCCCAAGTGCCGTCGTCACCAACTTCAAAAGCTGCTTCGCTCGGTGCCATGAAGTCGTTCGCAATGCTGAGACTATTGAAGATGTCAAAGCTAGCGCCGTCTTCGCTTTCAACTCGAACGGTGTCCAAGTAGCGCGCCGAATTGCCTCGACTCTTGTTCGTTGAGCTAGGACCACGAGGCATCAGGCGCTCTCCATCACATTGATCGTTAGACCCTTCGTTACGTGGAACGGGTCAATAGAGCGGTTGATCTCAATCAGGTCTTCGGCTGCAACTTTTAGATGAGCAGCGATGGTGAACAAGTCGGTGTCACCAACGACGTAAAAGGGAACGAGGCGTGGTCTTCCCTTATACGCTTCAGCACGTGCTCTTGCCGCCATGTCCTTGGTCTCTTCAAGCTTGCGTTGCGTGAGACTCATCTGAGGATCGTTGAGCATGTTGCGGTTCTCCTCACTCTCTCGAGTGAAGGCCCGCCCTACGCGATTCGCTGCACCGATGACAATGCTGACTTGGCTGTCAATGTTGGCGATGGTGTCACCAGGATAGTTTGCGAGCCCTTCGAGCTCACTTGCAAACTCGTTCAAGTCTGCAAGTGATGTGCCCCAAACTCCTTCGCTCGTAGCGCTGAACACGGTTTGCTCAGTGAGCCTGTTCGCACTCGCATGAATACCCATCGGCTCGAACTGATTGGCCCCAACGTTGTCTTCGTTGTCCTCTGTAAAGACGAACGTCACAATCGCTTCGTCGCGATCACTTTCGGTCTCATCGCGTTGATACGATTCGGCTCGAACTCGAACTCGACCTCTCGTCGGCACAACTAGATCGCCAGTTTCGTGAATGTCAAAACTAGCAATCAGATCGTTGAGCACGTCAGGGTAGAGAGGCTTCGCCGTGTCTAGACCTTCCTCTTCGATACCGTTGTCAAACTTGACAGTGATGCTCCATTGCTTGGCGTTCGAACCGGTATCATCAAGCTTTGCTCCGTCACGGTATGGCCGTTCGCGCTTGACAATGCGGTTGCCACCCGACTCACCAATCTTGACGACTGGGAACCTCAGCTCCGGCAAGCTACCGACTTTCCAGCTAGCGACGGGATACTGTTCGAAGGTTGTCATGATTCACCTCTATTGAGCATACCCTGGTCCGGTGTAGAGACCAGACGGTGGGCCCTTGCCGTTGCCGCCTCCGCCACCTCCACCGCCAACTTTCTGAAGAACCTTGTCGAGCTTTTCGACTCCGACGACAAGGCTATTCATTCCAGTTGCAGCCTTGTCGGTCGCAATGGCTTCGCGAAGCTTGGCTTCACGTTGCCGAATCAAGCTTTCGCTCAGCTCCTTCTCGGCCGCAATCATCTGGTCGATTGGGTCTTCGACCTTACGAGGCGCTTCGTTCAAGCCGATCTTGGCGCCAATCTCAGCCAACGAACCAAACATCTTGTCAGTGACATCGGATGCCGCACCCTTGAACGTCGACCGCTCCTTGAACGCTGCATCGATCTTTTCTCGAATGGCCTCGAGCTCGCTGACCTTGGCCTGCTCATTGGTTCCGGCGGCCGCTGCTCCAGCGCTGGCACTTGCGGCCGCCGCTTCACCCTGGCTTGCGGCTTTGGCCTTGTAGAGCTCGTCGATGAGCATCTTCCCGCCTTCGTAGGCGATGTAGGAAGCCGCTGCGATGCCGAGCGCGGCCCCTGCGGACTTCCATGGCCCCTCGGCTTTGGCCTTCGCCAGAAGGGTGTCTACCGCGGTGTTCCCTAGGCGCTTGCCCGCGTCAGTGAGCATCCCGGTACCGAAGGACAGACCCACCTTGGCGCCGACGAATCCACCGGCTGCGAGCATGGGGTTCTTCATCGCCCAGTTGATGATCTTGACGAACCAATTGGTGACGTCTGGCAAGACCTTCGCGAGGCGCTCGATTGCACCCATCATTTCTTCATTACCAAAGGCAACCGCCATTCGGTTGATCGCCTTCTTCATGATGAGTGCGGGGTCCTCAGCCATGCGCTTGTTCGCCTCGGCTTGAAGGTCCGCGTAGGTTGCCCCCTCGGCTCCCATTGCCTTCATCGCGTCGTCGAACTTCTTCATCCCGGCTGCGGTCAGCTCTTTGCCCTTGGCACCCTTTTTCTTTGCTTCGTCAACGCCTTCGTCGAACGGCTTGATCAACGAATCGTAAACGCGTCTAGCATCACCAGTGAAGGTCAGCTCAGCAGCCTTGCGCCCTTGCGCCGTCTTGAGCGTTTCACGGATCTTGTCCAGCGCGTCCATGTTCGCTGTGAACTTGAACCCACCCTTCTTTTGCAGGGCCGCGCTCTGGGCGGTATTGGCCTTGAGCTTCTCGAAGATGCCCTTCAACGCCGGAGCAGACTTCTCACCGAGCTCGTTGTCGACGGCACCCATGAGACCGAGAAGGCGGACCATACCGTTGGCGCCCTTGAAGCCGGCGTCCTCGGCCTCAGTTGCCATGATGCCGAACTTGCCGCTGATGTCATCAATGCTCGCACCGCCGACGCTCAGTTGCTTGTCGAGCCTAGCAATCAGGTCACCGGCCTCTTCGACGCCGACACCGAACTTCTCGTTCGCCATCTGCATCAGCGTTCCGTACTTGGACGCGTCCTTGCCGGTAACCGTTGCCGCGTAGCCAATTGCCTCGATGACCCCCTTCGTGTACTCTAGATCACCAGTCGCCGAGAACGTCTCGTCGAAGACCTTGGCCATGTCGCCGACTGTCTGACCAGTCTTGTCGGCAATTGGCTCGATCATCTTTTGAACGTCACGCCAATCCTTCACGCTGGAATCGACTTTTTGAACGTCGTGCGCGATGTTCCGATAGACACCTTGCATCTGCACGGCGTCGGTCAAAAACTTGCCAACGGCGAACGCTCCCCCTAGCGTCGCCGCCGTTTTGATGTTCTCCTTGAGGCTGTCTTCGAGTGACTTGAATGCGTCCTTGGCACTCCTCAGTCCGGCCTTCATGGGGCCGCCTAATGCGGCTCCCATCTTCTTGCCGGAAGAAGAGGCAACAGACTCCATCTTCCTGATGCCGGAGAGGAACCCCTCCGACTTCATGTTCACTCTGATGGCCGCTTCACGGACTGCCATTGTCAGCTTCCTTTTCTAGGTCCCAAGGGTCAATCAGTACACTCAGATCTTGACCTTTCACTAGACTCAGAAGCCGACTAACCGAAAGCGTTCCGCTATCTAGAGCGCGAACGGTACCGATCAAGACTTGCTGGTTCGTGAGGTCACGTACTCTACAGCCATAGTAACGATCAAGTTGTTCTGCGATTCCCCACCCAATGCGGCTAAAGGGGCAATGTTGCGTGTCCTTGCAAGCACTCCAATCACCGCTAGAGTTTCGTCTGCGTTGAGACTGTTCGGCCTCGGATCAAGAACGCTTCGGTACGCCCCGAGCTTCGCCCAGATAGCATCCAGGCAAGGTCTGTCGTAGATACGTTCTAGACGTTTCGGGTCCGGTTCGAATGCCTCGTACGGTTCAGTCGTGTTTCGAATCGCAATGGACAGAGTGCACATCGTGTCCATGTTGTCGAAACAGTCTGGGTCCAGCGCGGGATCGAGTCCTTCTTGAGAAGCCCATTCGCGAGCACTCAATCTAGCCTTACGAGTTTCGTGCTCTCGAGGTACTCGAAGCATGACAGGCGTCTTTTCGAAAGAGCCGTCCTTTTTGCGCTTCAGCAACTCGTCTGGGAACAGTAAGTACTCGGCGTATTCCATCGCCTCGAACTCTTCCCACTTCTTCTCCAAGATCGCTTTGACAAGTGCTGCCGTTTCAGTTCGTTCGTTGAGTGACATCGTTGTCTCCTTGCTTCCTATTCAGCAAGTCGGGGGCACGATGCCCCCGACCTACTTGCTCAGCATCAATCTTCAGTTCGCCCGATGAAGGTGATGCTGTACTTGATCTCAGAATCGAGTGGCAGCTCTTTGGAAAGAGAGCTCACCGTGCCGGAGATGGTGAGTGTCTCTCCTGGCACCTTGACGCGCAATTGCTTGATCTGCCCTTGTTTGAGCATCTTCAAGTAATCGCGTTCGCAACCATCTTCGTCGACAACGGCATCGAACGACACCGTTGTCTCTTCGACGCCGAGTGTGATGCCCGCACCCTTGCGTCGGATGGTGTGGACTTGTTTCGCGTTGTTCGTGTGGTCGATCTTGACGTTGGTAACCTGGATGAGGTCACCATTGCCCATCGCGATCCAACCACGAGGGAACTTCTTCTGGGGTTCTGCGGACATCGTTCAAACTCCTTAGGTGACAGTGACGGGCTCGCGGTTGACCACGACGCCGAACTTGGCCAAGGGTGGAATGATCTTGAGTGGAACAAGAATATCCACCTGCGACGGGTCGTTTGCGTTGACTTCGACGTTCAACGAACCGTCTTCGATGGCTTCATCCAGCGCGGACTGGAGAACGACGCCGCCTCGTTGCCACGCTCGCAGCCGAGAGATGACGAACGTCTTGACGTCGCGCTC
>JBAZMT010000016.1:0-16347 GCA_041649615.1 Parcubacteria group bacterium | reverse complement strand
CCAACGCTGATCCGCTCTTGCTCGTCGAGCAGGAGACCAGCTATTGTCCGAGCCCGATCGATTGGCTCGACACGCTAGGGTGCGCTGTCACCTCGGTGGTTCTGGCCATCGAGGAATCCCCCGCTGACCTCAGGTCGCGGCAGTGGGCCATCGACGTGGTGGAGCAAGCGGAGTGGGAGCGAGAGAACGAGGAGGAGGAATGAGACTCACACCCAAGCAGGCGCAGGCACTCAACATCGTCTACGGCGCGTCGAATCGACCGATCACCGCGTCGATGTTCGCGACCCGGATGTGGCGAGATACGCCCAAGAAGCGACTCAACCTCTGCGGAGGTAGTTATCTGAGCAAGCTCTGGAAGCTAGGGCTCCTCGACCGCATCATGGAGAGTTGGGACGACTGTCCCAGGTATCAGGTATCCGAACTAGGACTCGCCTCGCTGCGAGAGGCATTGGAGGAGAAATGAGCATCACCAAGCGAATCACGAGCCGAGTCTCCGAGGCTACGATGCTGGAAGCCAGGTCTGGCCTGGCACCGCTGGCCCTACCCCGCAGCCTGGGAGCGGTCTGGCGGCTCGCCGTTGCCTGCGCCAGGGCTGCGTGGCTCTGCGCGAGGGAGGCGAGTCGATGAAACACATCCTATCCAGCGCCGTCGTCACCCATCCCGGCGACTACACGTACCGACTGATCAGCCTCGTCGAGGCGATTCAGTGGCTCGAGGACGTCACTGACCTGCCGTGTCGCGCCAGAGCACAGAACCTCGATCGCCCCCACCGCGTTTGCCCATGCTTCCCCGGAAGCCCGAGCGCGAGGGCTTGGACGGTGGAACTTTGCCGGACTTTTCCACGCAAGAGAACAGAACCGTGAGCGTCTCCCCGCCGAACAAGGCAACGAACGTCCATTTCGTGACCACACGCGAAACAGGACAAATCGAGTGCATGCTATGCATCGAATGGTAGGATGAAAGCAATGGTGTTGACATGAAGTCGGGAAGCTTTCGGAAGTACAACTTCTGGTTCCTGATTGAACGGGCGTGTGACGTCCCGAGTCAGTGGGTGGCGCACTGCCTCGAGCTCGACGTGGTAACGCAGGGCAACGACTTGGACCACGCGTGCAAGATGCTACTCGAAGCGTGCGCCATGGTCTTGCTGGACGACATTGAAGCGAGGCGCGACATTTCGGAGCGACGCGCACCCGATGAATTCTGGGATCGATTGTGGGGGGTCGTTCGGCACGGGAAGCAGGGTTCCTGGGAAGAGATCTCCAAGGCGTTGCAGGGACGGGACGGCGCTGCCGCCGGGCAGATGACGTTCATGGTGCCGGTGACCAAGGAAGCGGATCTGCTCGAACATCCAGAACGCAACGTCACCGTGCCCGTCGCCTTTTCCAATCCGCGCGGTCACTGGCTCTCCCAGCGCCTACTGCGGGGCCTGCGAGTGAGCCGCGACTGGACTCTGCGGTCCTGGCTCGTCGCCCGGTGGCTGGAGCGCGTGCTGGCCGCGCCGGGGAGGTCGGAGAGGTCATGGTCGGTCTGGCACCGCTATCCCGCCCCCGCAGTCTGGGAGCGGTCTGGCGGCTCGCCGTCGCCTGCGCCAGGGCTGCGTGGCTCTGCGCGAGGGAGGCGAGCCGAGGATGAGTCTCCATAGGCTCCTAACCCTGATCCTAGCCGTCCACGTAGCGGCTAGAACATCGGAACTACTGCTCGAAGGACCGCTCATGTGGGCAACGAAACTGCTGCTATTTGCCGGGATATACGGCACAGCAGCGATATATATGCGAGGTGATCGATGAAACACATCTTGTCCAGCGCCGTCGTCACCCACCCCGGCGACTACACATACCGGCTCATAAGCCTCGTCGAGGCAATTCAGTGGCTCGAGGATGGCGAATGGCAGTCCTCGATCGGCTACCGCGAGACCGCCGAGGCGCTCTCGGAGCTAACCGGCATCGAGGTGCCCTACGACCGCCGCACGATCGTGATGCGACCCGGCGACGAGGCGCTCGTATTCCGTCTCGTGCTACCACCAGGCTCCCGCCGCATCGAGCCGCTCGCCAAGGCTGGGCTGGGGCACGACTACATCCTCGCGAATTGCGAGATCGGGCTCTTGAGGAGGACGGCATGATCAGCGAAATGCTTCGGAAACCGCAAGTCGCGACGGCAGAGATCGTCTGGAATCTGCTGCTGGACCACGTCGCTGCGCTCGTCGAGGACAGTGCCGACTGCGACTTGGTCCACGACACGACGCGAGCGCTCATCCACGCCGCGACTATCGCGAAGATCGAGGAGTCGGACAAGGAGATCGAGATCCTTGAGGCAGTGGATGCGGAAAAGGTGATGATGGAGGCGTTCGAAGCCGCCATGGTCAAGCGGCTCGCCAAATTCGCCTACACCGTTGAGCGGGCCGACGAGAATTGGCCCGCGATCGACTCGCTCTACACCCGTATGCCGCATCGGCTCGCTAAGGCGATCGGGACCACGATGGGCCACAAAATGGCGAATCAGGTATACGCGATTCATCGTCACTACACGGGGGACAAGTGACAAAGCGCAAGGCTCTCCAGGCGCTTCGAGCACTGTGGCCAAGCTCCAAGGTGTGGGCCGAGGTTGGTAAGGGTGGCTTTTTCTGCGACAGAAAAGGTGTCAAAAGATGCCGCTGCTTCAGGAAAGACTGCCAATCGCCAGGTGAGAGAGTGTACAGTGTGGGGACCGAGACCTGGTGCAGGGGCGTCAGGGGTACGGGGCATTCCTGGGAAGAGGCAATTGCCGAGGCAAGCAGATGAGATACACAAGAGCACAGCTAAGAGCAGAGGCGAGGCGCAGGGCCGGATGCAAGGCGCTCCGAGTCTGCCGCAGCACTGGTACGCTGGTGGGTCTATACGAGGCGGGTCCCGCCAACCTCGACACGGACGACGGGGCCTGGGCCACGGTCTGCGAGACTCATGGCGGCATCGTGATGCACCAGACCCGCGCCATTGCCGAGTCTCACCTCTCGCATCCCGAAGAGTGGTGCCCGGTCTGCCAGGGAGATTCGGAAGAGGAGAAGAACTACGAGAATGTGAGGGCGCTATGAGATTCATCGCATTGGTACTACTGCTCACATCCTGTTGCTGTCCGCAGAAGAGCAAGGAGCAGAAAGAGGCTGACCAGGCGGCGGCAGCCTCTGCGTCGGCCCAGCGAGCGGCAAAGAAGGCAGAACTTGCAGAGAATCGCAAGCGCTGCGGCGACAGGTTCGCGACATCGGAATGGGAAGATACGTGCCGAGACCTGGTGCGCAAGCGCCTGTTTCAGCCCTCGAGTGCCGAATTCTCATACCTGATGTCGGTCGCCAGAGACGAGGATCCGAAGCTGTGCAGGCAGTTCTACTCGTCAACCGTTGAGAGCAAAAACGCTTTCGGCGCAACTATTGAGCATCGATTCCGGTGCAGCTTCGATACGAAAAAGAACCGGGTAACACTCGACTATATCGGGATGAACTAGGAGGTAGAGATGAGGCGTACAATTACACTGCTGTCGATTCTCGCCATGGCCGGATGCGCGTCTATGGGCGACGTTGTCCGAGTCAGGGAGAATGGTTCCGAGGGCGTCACGAGGGTATACCCGGTGACCCCGGAGCAGGCCTGGGACATCTCCAAAATGGTCTTCCACTGGGAAGGCGCGGACGAGTTCGAAGAGCACAGAGACCAAGGCTACATGCTGACCAGCAGCGGGTGGAATCTGATCTCGTGGGGGACATATATGGGCGCATGGATCCGTCCCATCGACGCAAACAATACCGAAGTCACGGTCGTGACGAAGCGCAAGGCTTCCATGAGTCTTGTCACGAAACTGACAGAGGACACCTACCATAGGCGATTCACGCACGCGGTCGGCATCGTCAAGAGCGGACATCCGCTACCATTGTCGCGCCCTCGCTGATACGAATCGAAAGGGGAACATAGAAATGAAGCTAGAACTAACGATCAAGGCCGACTACCTGCCCGAATGGAAGATCTGGGAGGGAGTTCGCGAACTCGTTCAGAACGCCATCGATGCGCAGACCGAGCATGGCGCGACCATGACGATCCGGCACAGAGACGGCAATGTGTTGGTGATCGAGAACGAGGGAGTCGTGCTGCCGCACGAAGCGCTCCTGCTGGGGCACACGACGAAGACGGACCGCAGCGATATGCGAGGCAAGTTCGGCGAGGGGCTCAAACTGGGCGTCCTCGCCCTGGTCCGCGAAGGGCTCAAGATCAAGATTCGCAGCGGCGACGAGGTCTGGGTCCCGTCGATCATGCGAAGCGACAAATTTGACGCCAAGGTGCTCTGCTTCCAGATCGCGACGGGCCGCAAGGCCGAGCAGCGGGTCCAGGTCGAGGTACACGGAATCAATGCCGAGGCTTGGCTCTTCCTATTCCTCGGCGACGGGCGCAGGAAGCCGACACGGGTCAAGACGAGCTTCGGCTCGCTGTTGCTCGACCCGGAGAGCAAGGGAATGCTGTACTGCAAAGGCATTCATGTCCAAAACGACCATGACTTGGCCTACGGTTACGACTTTGACAACGTGGAAGTCGATAGGGACCGGCGCATGATCGACAAATGGTCGCTGCAATACCAGATGTCGCAGATCTGGCTGAGTGCGCTCGGGCGCAGACCGGATCTGGTCGATTCGTTCCAGATCATGCTCGACGAGAATCCGCCCGACTGCAAGGGTATCGGTGAATACACCGCTAAGTACATGCCAGATAGCGTTGTCTCTGCCGTCACTGCGGAGTTCGAACGGCGACACGGCAGCAACGCGTTCCCGGTCGACTCACTTGCGGAGAGCGAGGACGTGGGTCATCTCGGCAAGCGTGGCATCGTCGTCGGTGATGCGCTGGGGCATATCCTGCGCCGCAGATACGGCACCATCGATGAGATCAAGGCGAGATATGCCACCGAGGTGACTCGCACCTATTCGTGGCACGAGCTATCGGACCTGGAGCAGACCAGCCTCAAGAGGGCAGTCGACACTGTGGCCGATGTCACCGACATGTCCTTGGAAACGGTCGAGATCGTCGACTTCCGCGACGAGAACCTGCTTGGGCTGCACCATGCGAACCATGGTATGGGAGCAGAGATCTCGCTTGCCAAGCGGATCCTCGGCAGTCGCAGAGAGACGCTGCGCGTCTTGGTCCACGAGGTCGCGCATCGCGAGGGCGGCGACGGGTCGAAGGGACACGTCTCGACGATCGAGCGTATCTGGGCCGACATCGTGGAGGCTCTCGGCTGACTCGCGGGTCGAGCGAGATGGTCGAGCCTCGACCATCTCACCGGATCTACGAGGTAAGAAATGAGAGCCAAAGACATTGTAGGCAGGAAAATAGTAGAGGTGAAGCAGCGGCGATACTTCAACCGCTGGAGCGGTACATGGAAGATCTCAGTGACGTCACTTGTTCTGGACAATGGCTCAGTTGTAGTACTGGAGGCGCAGCAGGACGAGGACGACCTCTTCGTCGAAGCGAAGGTGGTAAAGCGATGAAAATCTCGTTCGAGCGATACGCCATGGCGGAAAACAACTACGAGGGCTGGTGCGTGCAGTGCCAGAGCTTCACGCGGGAGACGACGGAACCCGACGCGGAGGGCTACGACTGCCCTGTATGCGGTGAAAACACCGTGATCGGCGTACTTGAGGCATTGATGACCGGAAACATCACGGTCAAGAGCTACGTGGCATATGGCGGCTACAGGTGCAAAATCGTCTCGGCTGACGCCTACTTCGTAAGAATCGGCAATGGTACATATGCCTTTGATCCGACACTGCTGTCCCAGGCCCATGCCGAGTGTTTCAAGAGCTTCATCGAGGCGTTACGGGACAAGACGGACCTCGTCATAGTCGACAACACCAACTCGACAGCCGTCGAGATGTCCCCCTACATGCTCGGAGCCTCGGCTTATGGCTACGAGGCCGAGTACGTCACCATTCACTGCGACCCCATCGCTGCTGCGGCGAGGAATATTCACGGCGTGTCGGAACAGGTCGTGGTGGCGATGCATGAGCGCATGCTCAATGAGCGGCTGCCTCCGTGGTGGAAATCCGCTATGTAGTGGTGACATAGCGGATGAGCAGGCGTATACTGCGCGGTGAGAGAAGGATACGAGGAAGAGGAAGAGGACTAGGGGTAGCTATGTCACGCAAGCCTATCGAAGATAACCCAGTCATCACGATGACGTCGAAGAAGCGCGGCAAGTGCTTCAAATGCGGTAAAATGATCACGCCGGGCGACCGCATTGTCTGGGACACCGACAATTTTCGCGCCTTCCACGCCGCATGCCTTCAAGTCGTTCAGCCCGCCGCGCCGCCTGCCACGGCAGTCACCATGATGATCGTGCCGGGCGACAAGGCTTGGTACGCGCCTCTGGCCTACGAGCAGGTATCGGAGCGAAAAGCGGTCAAGGAGGCCGGGTTCTACTGGCACGGGCCGGATCGCTGTGAGACCGGGCATTGCTTCCCCTGCAACATCGGGGTGCCTCGCAAAGCCTGGTTCACAACCGATTTCACGAAGGCGAATCGGCTCCGCAGCTACGCGACTCCCCAGGCTCTTGCCGCCCTCGATAAGCTGCTAGAGACTGAGCGCAAAAGCGAAGCCGCAGAGCCGTCGGAAAAGTCCCAAAGAGACATCCCTATCCCGGCAGGGCTGAGCTACTACCCCTGTCAGCTAGCCGGAATAGAATGGCTGCAAGAAAACCATCGCACCATGATCGCTGACGAACCAGGGGTTGGGAAAACTTTACAAGTTCTCGGACTTCTGAATGCGGAGCCGAGGATAAGGAAAACCCTAATCCTTGTTCAGGCCACGGTCTGTCGAAACTGGGTGAGAGAGGCGGCAAGATTCCTTGTCGTCCCCACGATGGCAAAGGTCCTGTACAGCAGCGAGGATATGCATGATCTCATCGTTGCGTCACAGAATCAGCCCGTGATCGGGGTGACCAATTACGAAAAGCTCGTCAAGGGACGCGGTAAGGGGATGCTCGAGTCGATAAAGTCCTTCGACTGGGACCTTATCGTGGTAGATGAGATTCACAAGCTCAAGAATCCCAAAGCTGCCATGAGCAAAGCCATCATAGGCAGCGTGAAGGAGCCAGGCATATTCCGAACAATACCGAGAGCGATTGCTCTCACCGGCACTCCAGTCCCCAACAAGACTATTGAGCTTTGGCCCATCATCTCCTCGCTCAGGCCCGATGTCTGGAAGAGTATCTACAGCTTCGGCAACAGATACACAGCAAAGCCCACGGAAGAAGTGCCAGTCAAGGGGAAGGGTATGACAACGGTATGGATATTCGAAGGCAGTAAAAATGAGCAGGAGCTTCAGACCAAGCTCAGAAGCGGTGGGCTGATGCTGCGTCGACTCAAGTCCGAGGTGCTAAAGGAGCTTCCCCCCAAGCGGCGGCGAGTCTTCGCCCTCGACCCCGATTCACCCGATGCGAAGCGCGCCGTGAAGGCTCAGGCCGCTATATATGACAGGTACGATGCCGCCATGACCAACGCAGCCGTGTCTCAACTCAGCGGGGACACTGGCGCATTCGCCGATCAGCTTGCCGAGATCAGAAGGGGCGAGAAGGCAGATTTCCAGGAGATGGCCAAGATCCGTGCCATGCTTGGCGAGGCCAAGATCGAACCTGCTATCTCACATATCAGCGAGCTTCTCGACTCTGGCACCAAGAAGATTGTAGTCTTCACGCATCACCAGAAGGTCCAAGACGGGCTCGTCGCTGGTCTGAAAGACTACAACATGGTAACCATTCTAGGCAGAGACAGCGAAAAGAAGCGGGACAACAGTGTTCAAGCCTTCCAGAACGATCCCAGTGTCAGAATTTGTCTCTGCTCAACCCTAGCGTCTGGTGTGGGAATCACGTTGACCGCTGCCAGTCATATTGTATTTGTAGAATTCGACTGGGTACCCGGCAACGTGGTCCAGGCCGAGGATAGATGCCACCGTATCGGGCAGTCCGAGCCCGTCGTCATCGACTATCTCGCCTTCGATGAGACTCTGGACCAGCGTATGGCCGAGCTTATCGTAGAGAAGCTACATCTTGCCGACGCTATTCTGGATCGAAAACGTCAGGCTGGAGAGCAGATCAGGCTCGACCCGTCTCTGGGCCAGCCCGTATACCTCATGCCGGATGTCGAGCAACTCGCCGTGAAGCCATGCCCAGGCCACATCAAGGCGCTTCTGCTCGAGTCGATTCACCAACTCGCCGAGGTCTGCGACGGGGCGAGGCAGAAAGATGGCATGGGATTCTCCGCGCAATGGGTCGGAGCCGGTCATCGCCTCGCCAGGCGGTCCGAATTCACTGACCAAGAGGCCCGGCTCGCCAAACGCATCGTCCTTCATCATCGCAAACAGGTGGGGATTGACCCGGCGCAACTCGAGTGGTAAAGGACATTGTCATGGATCTGTGCATAAAAGAGTCAGATGGCTGGATAGAGATCGACGACTACGTCACCAGTGACGCGATATCCGGCATGGTGGGGCAGGGCAACTGGCAGGGAGTGGAGGCTGAGCTATACGAGCAGGGAGTAGTGTTTGCCGCGCCCGACTCCGATGGCGAGGAACCTCATGGTGGCGTCCTCGAGTTTTGGCTCATCCGAACGCCAGATGATATGCTGCTCTGGCATGATAGGCTGTGGGTCAAGTCATCTGTGCCGATGGACATCATTTACGAATGATCGCTGCTCTTTTCGTCCAACCCAATGGTGTCTACGCCGATATGCCCGGAGTAGAGGTATGGGACGAGTCGCGTGATGCCCGTCTCTACCCTGGTCCACATGCAGTCGTTGCGCATCCGCCATGTGAGAGGTGGGGCAGGTACTGGTCTGGTGGGCCAAGTGCTAAAGTCAAAAGGAAACTTGGTGACGATGGTGGATGCTTTGAGTCAGCGCTCGAATCGGTCCGCAAATGGGGTGGAGTGCTTGAGCATCCCGAGGCGAGTCATGCCTGGCGAGCCTTTGATCTAATCGCCCCCCCCAAGAGCGGGGGATGGTTTCCGGCCGGGGACTTCATGGGCTATACCTGCTGCGTAGAGCAGGGACACTATGGTCACAGGGCAAGGAAAGCTACCTGGCTCTATGCCGTAGGCTGCGATCTACCCTATCTGATCTGGGGCAAGGCAGAGGGGAAGATCCGATTAGAGAGTGGGTACCATTCCATTGTGGAGCGAGCCATGAGTAGAACATTGGGCGGCTCTGCCATGGGCAGGATCAAGAAGTCGGAGAGGAGCGCTACACCGATCGCTTTTCGCGACATCTTGCTCGCTATGGCAAGGAGCGTTCGCCGATGACTCTTACGATAGGCAGTCTCTTCTCCGGTATCGGCGGGCTAGAACTTGGTTTGGAGCGGGCAGGCTTGGGTCCGGTCCTTTGGCAAGTCGAGGTCGACCCATTTTGTAGGCAGATACTTGCCAAGCATTGGCCCAGCGTAGATAGGAGCATATGCGATGTCAGGGAAGCGTCGAAAGACAACCTCGAGCCAGTTGACGTTATCTGTGGAGGGTTTCCGTGTCAAAATGTCTCCAATGCAGGCCGCAAAGAAGGCATTGTCCGAGGTAAGAAGAGTCGTCTCTGGTTCGAATACTTGCGAATCATCCGTGAGCTACGACCTCGATTCGCAGTCGTGGAAAACAGTGGAGGACTCTTCACGGGAGGACTCGACATTGTCCTCGGAGGACTTTCACAGATCGGGTATGATAGTCTCTGGCTGCCTATACGCGCTTCCGACATTGGCGCGCCTCAACGCCGTGAAAGTTGTCGCGTCGTCACGGCTACATGCTCAAGGGTCACAGTGGCACGACGCTGACCGACGCTGTGGTTTCCCACCACGGAGGGGCGATACGGACGCCTGGCAAGCGTACACCGACAACGGTTGCCCCCAACCCGGAATTCTCCGAGGTCCTGATGGGGTTTTCGAAGGGCTGGACAAGCGTAGACTAGCCGTGCTAGGAAACAGTGTGGTGCCGCAGTGCGCCGAGGTGATGGGCTGGGTGATTCAGGGTCTGATTAGGGAGTATTGATTATGCCATGCATGTGCGGAGACTCGTGCTGTCCCAGTTGTGGACCGGCTCAGGGCTTTAACCCGGCAGAGGAGATAGTCGTCGACTATCTCTGCGACCACATCTTGAAGGATAGCGGCATCGAGGGTTTGGATGAGATCGAGGTGGCGAACCTGCTCGTAGAGCGACTCGGACGTGACCCGGAACTCGCCGAGGCGCTGTACGCCTCTGCTGTCAAGTGGATGCAAAGCGAAGAGTACCAAAACCAGGTCCGGGACGACATTGCGACTATCGCATAGAAAGGGTTGACGAAATGGAAGAGGCAGTCAAGCTTGAGGAGCGTAAGTGGAAGGTGATTCAGCATCTGGGCCGCAGCGACATTCCCGTCGCGGCGGGCACGGAAGAGCAGATGCAGGAAGAGTTCATCAAGCTGCGCAAGGCGGGTATTCCCGGCACACTCGAGATCGTGGATCCAGACGGTAGGCCCGTGGCGCAGGCGCTGGGCTTCGTCGATGACGCGAAACGTCGCGGGCTGGGACCGGACGGTAAGCCCTATGAGCCGACCGTCGTCGAGGTGGGTCACCCGCCGAGGGATCTCAGGCACCTGGCCGACCTCATCAAGAGTCTTCCCGAGACCGACCCGGACCTCGACGAGCCGGGAACACCGTTCTACGCGACGACGCAAAAACTGCCTGAGAAAGAGGCAGATAAGGTCGAGTCCAGGGAGCGGAGTGAGGATATTGTCGAGCGGGGCAAGAAGATCTTGGAGCGACTCGACGCGGAAGAGGAGCGGCTCGCCAAGGAATTGGAAAGAGCCAAGCTCCGCGACGCCAAGTTTCCACAAAGCGTTCGCGACGCGATGGGAAAGCAGAGCGCCGAGGCCAAGGCGCAGAGCGCCGAGCGAGTCGCCAGGTTCGAGGCGCTTCAGAAAGAGATCAACGAGAGGATCCACGATGCAAACCCCGCTAAGCCGCAGACGCGGGCCGAGCGCATGGCATCGGGACCCTGCCCGCACTCGCTGCACGCGAGTCTGCTAAGCTTCTTTGTCGTGCTTCAAGACACGATTTCTCAGTTGCAGGCGAGACAGCGACACATCGACTCGGTCAAGAAAAGGTTCATTATCGAACTCGTGCTTCGCCTCGCCGCTGGCGCTCCGATCTGTGGCAACACGGTCAAGGCAGCGATGGTCGACAGCGAACCAAAGTAGCTGTCAACTACCTCCACCTGAAGGTGGAGGCTTGAAAGAAAGAGATGCCAACTCCGACTAACGAGACCAAACGGTTGACTAGACAGGACGGTCTTGCACCGTCAACTGAATCGACTGGGCGTGGCAGCCCGAACGATGTTGGAGGTGCCCCTCTAGCCCCCAACCCCTCGGTCGGTCAGTGTCGAAGAGGTGCATATACGCCCGAGAGGGCGGCTTACAACGTGAAGGTCCCGGTTGTGGATTGTGACAGGAAACCATTGATGCCGACGACCGCGAGCCGGGCGCGACGTTGGATCAAGAGTGGCGAGGCAACTCCGTTCTTCAATCGAGGCATCTTCTGCGTTCGGTTGAATCGAAAACCTTCTGGAAACGAGAGGCAAGATATAGCTGTTGGAATCGATCCCGGTAGCAAGAAAGAGGGCTTCACGGTCAAGTCAGAGGCGCACACATTCCTGAACATTCAGTCCGACGCGGTTCAGTATGTCAAGGATGCAGTTGAAACGCGACGCAATATGCGTAGGGCGCGACGCTCTAGAAAGACACCTTGCCGAGCCAATAGGAAGAACCGGGCCAGGGGCAACTTACCGCCTAGTACCAAGTCGCAATGGCAATGGAAGCTGCGAATCGTGGAGCAGCTTGCAAAGGTCTTTCCGATCACCGATGTCGTGGTTGAGGACATTAAGGCTACGACAAAGAAAGGGAAGCGTCGCTGGAACGTATCTTTCTCACCTCTCGAAATCGGCAAGGTATGGTTTTACGATCGGCTAGAGAACTTTGGCCGAGTGCATCTGAAGCAGGGCTGGGAGACGGCCGAGATGCGAAGCGCAGTTGGACTCAAGAAGTCCAAGTCGAAACTGTCTGAGGTATTTGAGGCGCACTGTGTAGATAGCTGGGCTCTCGCAAACTCAATCGTCGGTGGGCATGCTGTTCCAGAGAATAGGCGCATGGTCTGCATCACGCCGATTCGGTTGCATCGCAGGCAGCTTCACATGCTCCAGCCCGCAAAGGGTGGCGTTCGTAAGAGCTATGGCGGCACTCGGAGTTGTGGGCTCAAGCGTGGTTCACTTGTGACTCATCCGAAGTGGGGACTGGCCTATGTCGGTGGCACGATGGCAGGTAAGATCAGTCTACACTCACCTGCTAGCGGTAAACGATTGACACAAGGCGCGAAGCTAACAGATTGTCGATTCCTAACCTACAATACATGGAGGACGCGGCTCCTCCCCGCCCTGAAGAACGGGGTTTCCGCCGCGAAGAAACGATGAGTGGAAAGGGGAACCGAAATGCTCAAAAAAGAGGTCAGAATCGGAGGCGTCTACCGAGCCCAGGTCTCGAACCGGATGGTGGATCTTCTCATCGTCTCGGAATGCCCACTCGGCGGCTGGTACGCTGACAACCTTCTGACCCACAAGCGGATAAGGGTCAAGAGCGCGCAGCGGCTCAGGTTCGAGGTGCAGCCCAAGACCCTTGCGGAGATCCTGACGTGAGCAGCATCGTTGTCGCTGTGTGGCCGAAAGGGTTTCAGTGCCGCCGCTGCGGCGCTACGCGGGACCCTTTGGTCACGCAGCGGCAGGGGCGAGGTTGGTCTGTGACTTGTCGCTGCTGTCAACACTCCAGGTACTTTGAGGACAAAAAGGCTCAGTTGCTCCGAAGGGTGCCTGGAGCCATCGAGGCTTGCGCCTGCGTCTGCGTGGTATATCGCGTATCGCTTCTCGACGTTCTGTATCCCGAGCGCCGGCTCAATGGCAAAATGCCTGCGTACCGAGCCAAACTGGCGATTCGCAAAGAGCTATCCCGCATCATGGTGGAGAGGGAACTGGCATGTCTCGGCGTCGCGTAAAGTACTGGAAGCGTACCGGGGACCCGCTGGTCGATGACCTGGTCTGTCCCCGCTGCGGCGCAAATGCCCCCATGCCGAGACGTCCGAGAGGCGGCGGGATCCGGTGCAACTGCGGCGACGGGACCTGCTTTCGCGCCCAGGCGGGGAAGCCCGATCTTGTCTGGCGTCACTCGCCGTGTCCAAACGTGGTATGCGATAGATGCGGCTGGACCGGGACGCTGAAAGCACCAAGCTTTGAGTCCAGCTACGGCAATGCGAGATGCAGAGTCTCGTCAAGCGGTTGGCACGATGTGAGGTACACGGTTCACGCCAATGTCGCACCAGCGCCTCTCACGATCGAGCTTGTCTGTATCGAGTGTGGCGCGGTGGGTCACGTCAGCATCGACTGCGTATCACAGATAGCGTGGGAGCCGGGAAAGCCAATGAGCTAGGAGACTGGTCATGTGTGAATGCAAGGTTAAAGAAGTCGAGACGCTAGAATGCCTGCCGCGTTTGCAGCGCGATGCCGACCTGCAAACCGTCACGGTACTCCCCGGCCTATGCGTCTGCCAGGTATGTCTCGGCAGCGGTACCGTGTGGCTTTCTGAGCACGAGTCGAACTGGCTCGGCACTGCAGTCCAGTGCTGGGAGTGCCAGGGGCGGGGCACGCGGTATGAGCCGACTACCTCGGAGTGATTAGGTAGCGATAGAGGTCTGCGGACCAGAGCTTGTATCCAGAGCCGGTTGGATGGATCTTGTCGGGTGAAAGGGGAACATCGACTTGACACGCGTAGACATATCCGTCTCGTCTCCCGCCCATGTTCTCTGCAATCATGTATCTGGCCCTGTCCAGGTTCGGTACCTGGATCGAGGTGAGTGGAAGGATCCAGACGAGTCTCGCGCCGCTGTCCAGGATGACCTGAATCAGTTCGCGAAGCGCGGCCTCCTCGGCCTCGAGCATCTTCTCGGTCATCGCGCCATCGTTGGTCCCCAGGCTGAGAAGGACCAGCGTGGGCCGGGACTCGAGGATGATGTCGGTGCCTACGATTTTCTTGAAAGCGGTTGTTTTCGGTCTAGACCATTGCGTGATGTTGGTGCCGCCCACCGCGACGCTGCGGAACTCGTAGCCATCCTCCCTGAGCAGGTATCCGAGCGGGCCTGTCAGGCCCACGGCGAGGCTGTCACCGGCAAGCACGACCCTATCCCCGTCCCGGAGCAAGGGAAGCCTCTCGGGCTCCACTGGCGGCTCTGTGGGTGGCTCGACAGGGGGATCGCCAGGTCTCTTGGACGGCTCCATAACCGCAACGGCGAGAGCCGATACACCGAGGACAAGCCCGAGCAGCATCGAGAATTTGCTGAGGTCGCTGTAGCTCACTTGAAAACCTTGTCCCGATACAGGTACAGCAGCGTTCCCGCACCGGCAAGGCCGAGAAGCCAGAGAAGCCCGCTACCCGATTCGGAACCAGCCTGCTCAATTCCCTGCTTCTCGGCAATCGCGACACCGATCGTGTCGCCAACCGACTCGGAACACGCGGCTTGCAGCGCCTTGACTCGCTCCGACACCGCGAGGCCAAACGCTGCTTGCAGATCCATGACAGTTTTGCCGCTTGTCGGCCACGCGCCGTTTGAGTCAACTACCTTGAAGTCGGCAAAGTCGATGTCGCCAGCATTGGCTCTTGTCCCACCCTTAGCCATAGCGGCGACAGCGCTTTGGTTCCATTTCGACAAGTCGACACCCCAGAGTTGGAGCATCAACTCGTCCTTGGTCGGCCAATACGTGTTCGACACGACTCTTGGCTTCACTCCCTTCACCCATTGCGACACCGACTGCATCGAGGCATCAAGCTTAAACTTCGGCCAAGCGACTCTGACCTCACCAGCGAATGCCGGTTTGGTCTTGAGCGACCTGATGAGTGACATTTGTGACGGAGCTAGGTTCTTGGTGATAGCAGCCTTGATTTCCGGCAACGCTTTGATGCCGTCCAGGTTTGGTAGTTTTGGCGTGCCTAGACTCCCCGCGTCAATGCTTAGCCCAAGCTCGAGGCGCGTCGACACGTCGGCAGACGAGATGGCTTCAATAGCGCTGACGCTGCTAGAGCCTATCGCTTTTCTACCCGCAGCCTTGAGCCGCCAAACCACGTCGTCCCAGTCGACGCCTGGTGATGAGACGATGCCGATCATTTTGCCGAATGACTCAACTGCTCCCTTAAAAAACTCGTACGTCGCGCCGATGAAGCCGAATCCGATATCGAACATGGTGACAAGAGGTGGGCCGAGGACCGGCCAGATCGCATCTACGATCTGTGGCGCGTATTTATTGCAGAGATATGCGCCAGCGCCTCCGGTCATGTACGTACATGCCGCTGTCGCGGCTAGCTGCGCAGACGCCTTGGCACATGCCTCCGAGTCCCTCGTCTCGGCGCAGTCGAGTATCGCCTGCGACATGCCGGGGTCGATTCCGAGGTATGTAGACGCGAGCCGCTTCGCCTCCTCGCACTCACCGGAATCTATGCAACGTTTGACGCTTTCGTAGCTGTCTTGATCCTCTGTCGCCATGATGACGCCTATCATATCCTACGCTCTTTTCTTACGCAACGTAATGGGATCAGAAAATGAACATCGCGATGAAAAATGATTTGATCCTGAGACCAAAAATGCTAGCGTGACGAGTCACACATCGGGCAAAGCCCGACACACACAAAAGGGGTACCGGATGAAAAAGGGGAAAGCAGCAGTGACGCGCGTGAAGTCGGCTCTCGACGCGAAGCGCGGGGCATCAACATTTTACATGGACCCCGATGAACTGATCATCGTCGGGCTCGACACACCGGATGGCGCGGAGCATCCGCAATGGGATGAGCGCATCGAACTTCCGATCGATGAACGGCTCGTCGCTTCGATTTCGAAGCACGGCGTGATCGAGCCGGTCAAGGTCTACAAGGACGGCAACCGTCCCATCGTGTGGGACGGGCGGCAACGCGTGAAGGCGGCGCGAGAGATCAATCGCCGCCGGTCTGAGCACGGTCTCGCTACCATCACGATCCGCTGTCTCGTCTCGACCCGCGAGAACGAGCAGAACCTCGCCGGGATGATGGTGGCGGCAAACGAGATCAAGCAGAGCGACAGCATCGAGGTCAAGGTCTCAAAGGCCCGGCGTCTCGAGGCTCTCGGCATGTCGCTGTCGGACATCGCCATTGAGTTCGGCGTCACGGTCCAGACCATCAATAGCTGGCTCAAGTTGGGCGCGACGCCCGAGCCGGTGCAGCAGGCTGTGGCGAGCGGCGAGATGTCGATCGGTGAGGCGATCCAGAAC
>JBAZMT010000015.1:0-17043 GCA_041649615.1 Parcubacteria group bacterium | reverse complement strand
GGCCCAAGGTCAAGGCATGGTTCGAGGAAACGGCCACCAGCGTCAAAGACAAAGTAGGGGAGATCGACTGGAAGGCCGTCTGGGACAGAGTGCGGACGGCGCTTATCGACGTGGCCGGGACCGTGGGCGACTTTGCGAGTAAGGCTTGGGAGAAGACCAAGGCATGGTTTACCGCGGCGGCTACTGAGGTGGGAAACAAGGTTAGCAGCATCGACTGGAAGGCCGTTTGGGATAAGGTCAAGACGGCGTTGGTCGATGCGGTGAGCAAGGTCAGCGACGCCGCCACAGCCATAGGCGAAAAGATAGGGCAGTGGTTCGAGGACGCCAAGATCAAGGTGCAAGAGACCATCACCGGGATGGATATGACGGGCATATCCGCCGGGACGCGTGACCGCATTACGCAAGTCATGGCCGCCGAGAAGATCGAGAATATCGGCCAAGCTATCTCGGACTGGATAGTCAATGGCGGAGTATGGCTAGAAAACAACCTGACTCCGGTGCTCAATCAGTTCGCCACAACCGTTACGGCCATCGCGGTGCAATTGCAGAATGAGCAGGGCAAGGAAAACTCTCCGGTATCTAAGGCTTTTGGCAACGCCTTTGTCGCCGTCCTGAAGGCGAGTTGGTCGGTCCTGTCTAGCGCCGTGCTATGGGAAGCGTTCTGGAATGTGTTCTTGGCGCAACTAGCTTTGACCGAGACCATCAAGCAGCGCATCCGCGATAAGGTGCTAGAGATTGGGCACAACATCGTCGAAGGCATCGTTTCGGGCATCGAGGCCAAAGTGGACGAGCTGGTTACGTCCATCGAAGATACGGTCAACAAGATACCCGAGATAGCCAAGAAACTGCTGGGCATCGCCTCGCCCTCCAGGGTGATGATCGAAATTGGCAATGAGGTCATGGCTGGTTTGACCATTGGCATTGAGGCCGGGAGCGATGACGCGCTAGAGGCCATTCTCAACGCCACGGACCGCATTGTCGAGTTCGTGCGCGGCATGGTCGATGCGATAAACGCTATGACGGCCAACCCCGACACGTCCAACTTGGCGCGCTGGGGCGCGGCCATCTCTGATACGCTGAACATGGTCGTCAAGGCGCTCATTGGCCTATACGACTTGCCGGGGGGCGAGTTTGGCGAGAACGCCGATGCTATCAACCTGGCCAAGAACATTGCCAAAGAGCTTGGCGAAGTAGTGGCTTTTATCTCTGATTCCGCCGAAGCGCTGCTCTCTCTGGGCGAGCTGGACTTGGCCAAGGTCGGCATGGAGAAGATCAGCGGATTCGTGGCCTTTGTCCACGAGATACTAAACCAGATTGTAGCCGAGGCTGCCAAGTGGGGACCGACCGAAGAGGCCATCAAGACACTATTCGGCCCGGCGCGCAAGATCGTAGACCAGATACTCGACATTGTGCGCATCGTGGAGCCCGCCGCTACAGCTATGACGGCGCTGGCCGAGGCCACTGTCGAGGACATGCAGACCGCCGCTTACAAGTGGAGCTGGGTGATTACGGCGGTGCTGGTCATCTGCAACAACCTGGCAGCCATTGCGGCCACGCTGGACATATCCGGCTATCCCGCAGCGGCAACGGCGGCTGAGGCCATCAACAAGATCATCGTGCTAATCGAGCCTGCCGTGAGCGCGATAACAGCGCTAGCGGGCGCGGTGCTGGATGAGATTGACAAGGCCGCCTACAAGTGGTCGTGGATCATCACCGGCGTTCTTGTGGTGTGCAACAACCTGGCGGCCATCGCCACGAACTTGGACCAGAGCGGCTATCCTGCCGCGGAAAAGTTCGCAGAGAGCGCGGGCAGGATTCTGACCGTCGTAAAGACGGCGGTGGAATCCATCGCCCAAATCAGCGAGTTCGAGCTGGTAGTGGACCTGCCCGCGCGGCTTACTGCCTTTGGGCGCAACGTGGCCGAATTGTCCGTGGCGCTGGTGTCCATGGTCGAATGGGTGATGAACGCTTTTCGCACGGGCACGCCCTACTACCTGACGGCGGAAGAGGTGTACAAAAAGTTCGAGGACGTTGCCAAGTTCTCGGATGCTGTGCAAAAAGGCGTGGGCTTTATTAAGCCTGTGATGGACGCCATTGCTGGACTGGGCGGCTTTGTCGCTTCGGCAGATATAGCTACCAGGGCACGTGACTTTGGCGCGAACGTAGCCGACCTGATGGTCTCCCTGATGATCCTGGTCGAAGGCGTTATGAACGCCTTCCGTGAGGGCACGCCGTACTACCTGACCCCTGAAGAGGTCTATGCCAAGTTCGAAGAGGCGGGCAAGTTCTCGGACGCGGTACAAAAGGGCGTCGGGTTCATCAAGCCCGTCATTGACGCCATCGCCTCCGTAGCAGATTACAAGGCCGTCTCGGGTCTGCCGACAAAGATCCTCAACTTTGCCCAAGACCTGGACACCATCCTCATGGGTATCCTGGCCATCGCCGACCGCTGGGTATTGGCGCTAGAGGACGGCACGTTGGACACCGCGAAACTAGCCAAGATGGCCGCTTTTTCGGCCAACGTACAAACGGCCATCGGCGTCATCAAACCGGGCATCGACAACATCTTGGCGCTTGAAAAGCTGCCCAAGAATACCAACGTGGAAAAAGAGTGGGGCGTCTTTGAGGAGGCCGTTAAGTTCATCGTGGGCAAGGTGGAATCGCTGGCCATCGACCTTGGCGATACGGCGACCACCAGCGCGGCGGAGTTCCAGGCCGTGGCATCATCCATCTATGACGCCGTGAAGGCCGGGCTCTCTACCATCGCCCTAATCGGCGGGGAGAGCGACGCCAACACCGCGCATGGGGTGCTGGATGACTTTGCCGAGGCCGTGGCCGATAGCATGGGCGACGCTGTGGAAGCGGTCAAGCAGGGCCTCAAGGACATCATCGCCGCTTTCAGTGACAGGCAGAGCGCGCTTTACCAGGCCGCCTACACCGCGGGCAAGGCCATCGGCAATGGCATCATGGCGGGGATGCGCGCGGCGATGAACGTGGGCACGCCGACCGCGGCTCCAACGGTGACGACCAACAACACGAACACCTACAACATCACGCAGACCGGCGCGGCGCAGTCGCCTAACAGCTTGCGCGCCACCGTGACGGCGCTACAGATGGCGGGGACAGCATGACCGGAGAAATCCTGACGCTTCGGAACTTTCGCGGCGATAGCCTGGTCTTTGGCACGTCGTCTATCCACCTGCTGGCCCATGATGGGCTAGGCTTGGCGCCGGTGCAGCGCGTAACGCAAGAGGGACCATATCAGCACGGCGCCACACAGGTCAACGCGAGGCTCGCGCCACGGGTGATTACGCTCTCGCTGGCCATGGTGCGAGATGACAACTGGAACACGGACTGGCTCTATCGCAACGCCCTGACCGACATGCTCAACGACATAGACCACGAGCTGTATCTGGACGTGACGTTGCCCACGTTCTTCCTGACGGCTTCGACCGTGCGGATGAACGTCCACTATCTGGACTCGCTGACCATGCCGCGCGCGGGCGAGCACGACGGGTTCGATCGCTCGGTGCTGCAACTGATAGCGCATGACCCGGTATGGTACGACCCCAACCCCGAGGTCGTGACGATGGACGTGACCGCCGGCGGCGAGGGGCTGATGGTGGACATGGAAATACCCTTTGGCCTGGGCGGAACCGTCGTGGACGAGACCACTCAATTCCTGTACCCCGGCACATGGTTCAGCTACCCGATCATCAAGATCACGGGGCCGATCGAGAATCCCGTATTGACGGCGTATTCCATCGAGGGCGGGACCGCCACGGTCAAGCTGGACTTTACGGGCACTACCATCGCCGCGGGCGCCTACTACGAGATAGATTGCCGGTACGGCTATAAGACCGTCAAGGATAATTCGGGCACTAACAAGATAGGCGACTTGACCGCCGACTCGGACCTAGCCAGCTTTGTCATTGCGCCGCACCCCTACTTTCAGGACGGCGCCAACCAATTCACCCTGACGGGCATCAACGCGACCAACGCCACGAGTTGCACAGTGACCTACTACAACAGGTATATCGGGATTTAGGAGGCAATCAGGTGAGCGAAAGTTCGTGGTTGTGGACTACAGACGGCACGGGGGATGGCACCGACTCGGGTTACACGCAAGCCAACCTAAACCAGATATACCGCATGATGTTTGTCGGCACCGCGGCGGATGAGGGCGTGCTGAAAAACTACCTCAACGCGCTGGCCGTGACCAACAGCACGGGCCGTACCATGTCGGTCAACACGGGCGGGGCGCTGGTGTACGGTTTCCCGTACTATAACTCGGCGGCAGCCACGGTGGACCTGGCGCATCCCGTCGTGGGCACAACGGGCTACCGCATCGTGCTCCGGGCATCCTGGGCGGCGCAGACGGTGCGCGTGACTAAGATCGAATCAGCCGACGGCACAGCGGCTATCCCGGCTATGACGCAAGTGGCAAACACGACATGGGACATCCCGCTGGCCGAGGGCACCATCACCACAGGCGATGTTATCACCGTGACCGATGACCGGGTATTCCTGCACCCGAATATCGAGATTGAAGCGGCCATGATCGCCACGGGCACGCGGACGCTGTGGGTACCTTGCATCGGTGGCTGGAACGTGACCGACAACGCGGAGCTAGACCGCACCGACTCGGAGGAGTTCGGCGAGCTGATGGTCAACGGCAAGACGGTAGAGTGCTACGGGTCGTTCATGGTGCCATCGGATTATGTCTCGACGGGCATCGTGATTCCGGTCCTGTTCAACGGCGGAGCGGGGGCCGTCAACGGCTACGCCTCGCAGACGCTCCAGTACGCGGCCACGGGCGAAGTGCCCCAGGCGGCGGTGACGACCGCGGCCACGACACAAGCCGTGACGGGCGGGCATATCACCAAGTGGACCAGCATACAGACGGCGTTCGGGGCCATCGCCGCGGGGGATCACGTAGCTATCACCTTCGAGCGCCAGGGCGGGCACGGTTCGGACACCATCAACGCGGATTGCCAGATGATGGGGTGGGAGATTCAATACTTGGGCCGCATTTCATCATGACGATTGACCTGTACTGCGGCGACGCGCTGGACTTGCTGCCCACACTTGACGGGCCGTTCGATGCCATCATAACCGACCTACCCTATGGCACAACCGCTTGCAAGTGGGACACGGTTATCCCGTTCGGGCCGATGTGGGCGCAAGTCAAGCGGTTACTCAAGCCGCGCGGGGCGTTCGTGACCACGGCAAGCCAGCCGTTTACTAGCGCGTTGGTGATGAGCAACCCAACATGGTTCAAGTACGAATGGGTGTGGGAGAAAAATACAGTATGCAATCCCATACTCCTTCGGACCCAGCCGAATAAAACACATGAAAGCATCTTGGTGTTCAGTCAGAACTCGTGCATTTACAATCCTCAGAAACAGCTCAGCCGTTCTAAGCAAGCTATAGATAATGCGCGTAAGGGCAGAATCCTAAAACACAAACAAGGGCAAACGATAGCGCGAACAGGTATGGTGCTTCGTGACCAAATCTGGCAGGAATATGTCAGCCCTACAAGTGTCCAGCGCTTTGACAGCGTGCCAAGAGCTACGGGCCTAGTTCATCCCGCCCAAAAGCCCGTGGCGCTGTACGAGTACCTGATACGCACCTACACCAACGAGGGCGACACGGTGCTAGATTTTGTGATGGGTAGCGGGACAACCGGCGTGGCGGCAATCAACACGGGGCGCTCATTCGTGGGCGTGGAGCTGGACGCGGGATACTACGCTATCGCACAGAGAAGGATAGCCGACGCACAGGCGCAATTAGCCTTGCCCATTCTGGAGGTGGCAGCGTCATGAGCGATGATAGCATAACTGGTGGCATATCGTCTATCCCGTGGTCGCAAGTAAGCTATGAGCACAAAACAGCAGTATACAAGCCCGACGAACTAGAAGCCATACTCCAGCGCATGATGGATGAGTATCTAGCGTTTCGCCGTGCGTCCGCCAAGTCTAATGAGGTCCAGCAGCAGCTAGCTATGCCGCTGGCGGAGGCCGTATAGATGAGCGCCATTTGGCAGATACGGCTCAAAGGGCTTGACGGGGCACTAGACGCCATTATCGACGACTATGAGCAGTTCACGCTCTCGAAGATCGTCAACGGCGTTGGCACGTATGCCTTGCGTATGCGCGCGGGCGATGCCAAGGTCGCGCTCTTCGTCCTTGACTCACAACTAGAGTTCTGGCGCCGCGATGAGGGCCAGGGCTTGGCATGGTACAAAGAAGCCGAATACTTCCACCGGGGATGGCGCCCATACCTCACCGCTGAGGGCGCGTATATGTTCGAGTCTACCGGCGTGGCCTATACCCACCTGCTGAAACGGCGCATCATCGTTCCGAGCGTCAACATCACCGGCTCGAAAACGGGCGCAGCCGAGACCGTCATCAAGGCATTCGTGGATGAGCAGGCCGGGCCGGGCAGCACGCGGCCATTCACTGGCTTTACGCTAGAGGCCGATGGGGCCGGGGGCAACAGCGTCACCATGGAACGCTCATGGCGCAACTTGCTAGAGGTATGCCAGGAGATCGCCGCGGTGGGCGGCGGAGACTTTGACGTAATCGGTTCGGGCGCGGCGACGTTCGAGTTCGACTGGTACGCCGGGCAGCGCGGCACAGACCGCAGCGCGACCGTGACCTTTGCGCCGGAGTTCGGCAACATGGCCAGCGCGGACCTGCGCCGCACACGCCACGACGAGATCAACGCCGTGCTCGCAGGCGGCGATGGTGAGGGCGCCACGCGGGTCACGGTGTGGAGCGAGACGGCGGGGCTCATCAACGACTCGACATGGAACCGCTGTGAGGCATTCGTCAATGGCACGCAAGAGGGCACGGGCACAGCCGGGCTGACCACGGCGGGCGCGGCGGAGTTGTGGCAGAACAGGCCACGAGACGAGTTCACCTGCACGGTCTTGCAGATACCGGGCTCGTACTATGGGCAGCACTACTTTTTCGGCGACCTGGTGACGACGCGCTTCGGGAGCTATAGCGGGACCAAGAAGATCCAGTCTGTGACCATCACCGTATCAGCGCCGGAGGCCGAGGCTATCACTGTGGAGCTGGTGGACGTATGACACAGCTAGAGCACTTTCCGGGCATCATCCCGACATTGGCTAAACGCCTGGATCGCATCGAGCGCGAGCTGAACCAACTGCGCGCGCTATCCATCATGAGCGGTTCGGGCGGCGCGGTGGGCACCTACACGCTGCTAAAGACCGTCTCTAAGGCGGGGATCAGTGACAACACCAGCACTCCGGTGCTGACCATCACGACCGTCAACGAGACGGGCAACAACGACGGCGGTGCCTGGGTAGCGCACATCTTTGCCATGGCATCGGCGGCGGCCACGAGCACAGAGACCAACATGGCAGCGGTGGGAATCCAGGCCAGCATTGCGCACGTCGTAGAGGCGACGGCGGGATCTACCACAGCACTAGACACCCTACACACGGGCACATCGGCGGCCGTTGCCCCGGCAAGCCGCGACATTACAACGGCAACGATCACAGCCACGGATACCAGCGCCTACGTGGTGACGGTCAACGTAACCATCGACTGGTCAGGTATCTTTGCCACGACAGGCCAGTGTATCATGTTCGTGGCGCTGGAATGGACGGGGTTTTTGACGCCGCCCGTCATCGCGGCGGCTTAGGAGGAGACGGTGAGCATCTACAAGTTTTTCGAGTGGAGCGGCGCCCAAGACGGTTACGGGGCCTATGGCTTCGACCGTTGGGAGCGCCTCCACACCGGCCCTGGCGAGTACCGTTGGGACATCATCGACGCATGGCTAGACAAGCAAGGCGACAAGCCCAAAGCCTTCGCTATCGCCACGCACCTATCGGAGCTCGACGGCTGGGAGTCGTTCGCGGATTGCACGCCCGCCTGGGTCTACGATGGCATGAATCGGCCAACGATGCACGGGCGGCCCGTGGGCAAGATCGTAACGGCTACCGTTAACGACGTGACCAAGACCGCGGCGCTACCGTACTACAACGACCAAGGGCGATGGTGGAACTACCTCAAGGAGTTCGTGCTGGCCTTTGGCGCGCGCTATGACGGTGTGTTTGATGCGATCTTTGCCGGGCCAGGGCTAGACATAGAGAACCAGCCGAGCAAGGCGCCGTTTGGCGACGGCAACCAGGGCTATCGCTTTGGGCAGCTCTGCATGGCCTATTCGGACTGGCACAAGGAGGCGTTCACCAAGACGCCGGTGTTTACCGTCGTATCCATCGGCCAGGGGCGCAGGGCGCTGGCAGAGCACGCAGCGGCCAACGGCCAGGGCATCAAGCACAACGGCGGCTTTGTCCACGACTTGGATAGCCACCAGGGCTTCGACAACTTTGTCGGGAGCTGGGACGCCATGCAATGGGCCAATGATATGGGCGTGCCTACATGGGTAGAATCGGCCTATGGCTACCAGGATAAGAAGAAATATTGGTGGAGCATCTACGCCAGCTTGGCCTACCATCCCGTGGCGGTGGACATCCATAGCGGCCTGCTGGACGCCTTCACGCCGGAACAGGTGCAATTCATCGAGAGCCACACGGGCAAGACGGCGGCGGATGCGCCCGATGCGTGGTGCGTGTTGCGAGACATGGAATACCCGGTGCAGAAATGGACACAGAAACAGCCGGATGGGACGTACCTGCCCTATGGGTGTAGCGGCCATCCTGGGAACTGGGACTATTTTCTCCACATGCTGGACGACGCCGACGCGCCGCGTTTCGAGGACATCGGCCCAAGCGATGCCCCCGAGTCGCGGCAATGCCGGCGCATCACGTCGGCCACCTTCGAGATTAGCCTAGCTGCCGAGGGGCCGTACGACGTGGCTATCCGCTGGCTTGATGAGCCGGGCCACTGGCTCTCGCTGGACGGCGGGGCCACCATGCTAGCGGGCACAGGCAGCGGGCTATGGGATACGCTGGACGTGACGGTGGAAGATCGGCGGTTCACCTTGACGGGCGATGGCGCCGCGGTGCATCGCGTCCTTGCCGTACCAGTGGACGGCGGCGGTGAGCCTGAGCCGCCTGTAGTGGAACCGGATTGGGATGCCATGCTGGCACAGATCGCCGTGGCTACCGACGCGCTGGAACGCTGCTACGCGGAGATGAGCGAGGCCACGGAGCACATCAACGCGGCGGAGACTCAGCGACGCGCGGCCAGCGAGGCTGTGATTGCGCTGAGAGGGATGATAGAGGCGGAGAAGTGACGGTAACGCTATTCTGCGGCGATTGCCTAGCCATCATGCCGACCTTGCCGGACCATTGCGCTGACATGATTCTGGCCGACTTGCCCTATGGCACGACGGCCTGCAAGTGGGATACCGTGATACCTTTTGAGCCGCTATGGGCGCAGTACAAGCGCATCATCAAGCCACGCGGCGCTATCGTGCTATTCGGCTCGCAGCCGTTCACGAGCGCGCTGGTGATGAGCAACCCAGAATGGTTTAGGTATTGCTGGGTGTGGGATAAGAAGCTGGCGGGTAACGGGATACTCGCAAATGTCCAGCCCTTGAAGATTCACGAGGATGTCTGTGTATTCAGCAGGAACGGCCACACTTACAATCCGCAAAACGTGACAGGGCGCGGGCGCTGGAAGGGCGGAATCAAAGACAAGCATGGTACGTTCAACAACGCCGAAAGCCCGCTCGTGTGGAGCAACGAATATCATCCGGTGTCCATTATGGAGTTCAGCGGCGCGGCCATGCGAAACAGCAGAGTGCATCCCACGCAAAAGCCCGTGGCGCTCTGCGAGTACCTAATCCGCACCTACACCAACGAAGGCGAGACGGTGCTAGATAACGTTTGCGGGTCTGGTACGACTCTCGTGGCTTGCATTAACACGGGCCGCAACGGGATCGGGATTGAGCAGGACGCGGGATACTTTGCCATAGCGCAAAGACGGGTGAACGAGGCGCAGCAGCAGATCGCCATGCCCTTGGAGGTGGCCGCGTGTCAAAGTTAGGATTGCATTGGCAGTTGCGGGCCAACTGGATGCGCCGCGTTCACTTCTCTGCCGACTATGTAAAACTTCTGGACCCACCCGAGGATAACATATTCCCCGACAAGCGCACCATTGGCCGCGTCTACATGAGCGACGGCGACGAGGGGGCGTTTTACGTGCGGGGGCGCTTGGGCGCACAAGACTACTTTGCGCGTTGCTTACCGTGGTACAAGCGCGCGCCACACATCCATGCCTGGGAATCGTGCAACGAGCCGGCGGTGATTCACACCACGGGCCAGCGCGAGAGCCTGGACGAATTCACCGCCGAGTGGTGTCGCCTGTGCCACGCCGAGGGCTTGCGCTGCGTAGTGGGCAATTTCAGTGAGCGCAACCCGGCGGACGGGACCATTGTCGAGTTCGTGCGGATGCTGAGTGTTGGCGATTACCTGGGCCTACACTGCTACAGCGCTCCACACCTATGGACCGACGCGGATAGGCTTATCCTCAGATACCGCCAACTGGCAGGGGAAATTGTCCAAGCGGGGCTACGACTCCCGCCGATTCTGCTAGGCGAGTGCGGCATAGATCTGGGTATCGTGGGCCGCGGGCGCAAGGGCTGGACCAAGGTGCCGGGCATGGACTGGGCCGACTACTGTAACGAGCTGGTCTGGTTTGCGGGGGAACTGGAGCAGGACGATTACCTTGCCGGGGCGATGCTATTCACCGCCGCACCAACCAAGGACTGGCGCTCGTTCGGCATAACGGAAAAGCAAGCACGGGAATTGGCGGAGCGGCTAGGATGATCGACATAGTACAGGCCGACGTGCTGCGCTGGGCAAAGGGGTACGACGGGCCAAAGTTCCACGCTGCCCTTATGGACCCGCCCTATGGCCTTGAGTTCATGGGTAAGGCTTGGGATGCGCCTTGGAAAACGGGCATGGCAAAGTTGGGTATTCCTGGGCACGACTTGCCCTTGCCTGTTCATGGCAGCAAGCGTAATCCCGTATGTCTCACATGCCACAAGCACAAGCGGGGCAGCGATGGGTGCCGATGTGGTAGCCCGCGTTTTGACGAGACGCCACAAGACCATGCCAAACTGTTCTATGATTTCTGCTATCAGTGGGCAACGGCCATCTATCCGCACCTGCTACCGGGGGCGTTCTGCATGGCGTTCTCAGGCGCGCGCACGTATCACCGCATGGCGTGCGCAATAGAGGATGCGGGGTTCGTGCTGCATAGCATGATAGGCTGGGTGTACGGTAGCGGCTTCCCCAAGGCCACGCGCATCGACACGCAAGTGGACAGGGCAGCGGGGGCGGAGCGGGAAGTGATAGGGCCAAACATCCGGTTTGGCGATAAGAGGGCGTATCCCGAGAACCGCTCACTTGATACCTACGGGGGCGGCATTGCCGAACAGCAAACGATGGGCATGGTCACCGCACCCGCGACCGACCTAGCCGCAACCTGGTCCGGCCATCGTTACGGCCTCCAGGCGCTCAAGCCCGCGCTAGAGCCCATCTGCGTCTTCCAAAAGCCCTACGCGGGCAGGCCGGTGGACAGCATCACCGAGTACGGGGCCGGGGCGCTGTGGATAGACGGCGCGCGGATTGGGACGAATGGCGACACTTCTAATGCTAGGGCGGACAAGTCCGGGGGCTGCGAGTTCTTTATGCATGGCGATAAGCGGGGCGCTACAGAATGGAATGGCACCGCTGGCCGCTGGCCGAGCAACCTCATCCTCCAGCACACGCCCGAATGCAGGCGCGTCGGGGTCAAGCGGGTGAGGGGCACGCATCCAAGCAACGACAAGCGCGCCAAGTCTGCCGTCACCGTTTACAGCGGGCCGCTAGCGCCGGGGGATGATCCTCGCGCGTCGGAGCTATACGAGCAGGTAGACGAGTGGCAATGCGCCGATGGCTGCCCGGTCAAGGCGTTGGGCGAGCAGAGCGGGGAACGACGCGCCTATTGTGCCAACGCCGAAACAGCCAAAGCCGCAGAGAGTCACGCCGTAAGCGGTTCGGGTGATAGGACAGTATTCGGGTACTACGCCGACAAGTCAAGCCGTCCGCTATACTCGGACACCGGCACCGCCGCCCGTTTCTTCCAGCAATGCGACTATGCGCTGGAGCAGGCAGAGCCGTTCTACTATTGCGCCAAGGCAAGCCGGGCGGAGAGAGACAGGGGGCTGGAGGGGATGCCAACGCATCACATCGGCACCTATGCACAAGATGAATGGTCACGCCAACACATGGGCAATACGCCAGATGCGGAGCGTAAGCCAGTACATTGCAGCCATCCGACTGTCAAGCCCATCGCCCTGGCGCGCTACCTGGCCACGCTGCTACTGCCGCCTGTCGAGTACGCGCCGCGGCGCATCCTGATACCCTTCGCCGGCGTTGCGTCCGAGTGCATCGGGGCGCATCTCGCGGGCTGGGAGGACGTGCTAGGCATCGAGGCAGAGGCGGAGTACGTGGAATTGGCGCGGGCGCGCGTGGCCTACTGGTGCGCGGAGCATTTACCGTTATTCGCCATAAGTGAGGCCGCAAGTTAGTGGCCCTCCACAGCGCGGCAATCGGCCAGGACTCCCGCGCCATGAAGGGCCACACGAACATCATAGCACGAAGTTGAACGAATGTCTACACTTTCCTGGCAGAATAGGACCGAACGTTGCAGATCACATTGACGGAAGGGCTTATCGGCATCCTAGTGACGGCGCTGGTCTCTATCATAGGCGCATGGACGGCGGCCAGGGCAGGGTACAAAAAGGCTGAGGCTGAGCACGAGGGCAACGAGGCCCAGGCGCGGCAGGCGTTGCGCGACGACATGATGCAGTACGTGGAAGAGTTGCGCAAGGAAATTGTGGAGTTACGCGGGGATAATAGCCGTTTGCGCCAGGAGAACGCGCGCATCCCGCTGCTTGAGGCAGAGGTTAGCAAGCTGAAATCGCGGGTCGCTGAGCTGGAAAGCTGTCGATGACCCGTGAGACATGTTACACATTTTACAAGGTATAGCAGCAGGTCCGAGTCGTTCACGTTGATTTTGGTCGGCGACACGCACTTGGGCAACAAGCATTGCGACGAGCGCTTATTAAAGCAAATGGCCGAAACGCTTAATAAGGAGCCGAACTGTTATTGGATTGGCCTGGGCGATTACTGTGAGTTCATCAACATGCGTGACCCACGCTTCGACCCGGAAGAGCTGCCGGTGTGGATGTTCGGGGCGGCAGAGTTGTCGGACATCGCCAAGGCCGAGGTGACGCGATTCTTGGACATCATGGGGCCGACGCGCGAAAAATGTCTGGCGCTGTGCTCGGGCAATCACGAGGAAAAGATATTGCAGCACAGCGAGCACGACGTTTATTCGATGATCCTGGATGGCTTGAGCGTCCAGGGCCAGGAGCATCGCTTGGATCACCGCGGCTTCTTGTCATGGCGTTTCGGGCAGTCCAGCGATGCCAAGCAAGGCGGCTCAACGACGTTTCACTTTTTCCTGAGCCACGGGAGCGGCGGCGGCGGCACGCCGGGGGCCACGGCGAATAGGGTGGACCGCCTAGCCTCGCAGGTGGACGGTGTTGACGTGGTAGTGTCCGGGCACACGCACCGGGCACAGTACATGGCGCGCAGCGTTTGGCGGCCAGGGTTTAGACGCGGCCTGGTGCATCGGGACGTGGTGCATTGTATCAGCATCCCGGCGCTGTGCTCGGACATGCAGTACGCGGAGCGCAAGGACATGGCATCGCTGCCTACCGGGTGGACGGAATTGGAAATCATACCGGACCAACGGGTGATCCGGGTGAGTACGAATTTGAGCGGAGGATAGGGCATGGTAGACAACATAGACATCACGCCGGGGACGGGGAAATCCGTTCGCACCGATGACGTTAGCGGCGTTCACATGCAGATCGTCAAGCTGGACGCCGGCGGCGATGGGGTTAGCGTTCCAGTCGTGGCCGGGCAGCAGGCTATGGCCGCGAGCGTGCCCGTGGTCGTGGCGAGCGACCAGAGCGCGGTGCCCGTGTCGGGGACTGTGGCCGTCACAAACGCGGGGATCACGACTATCGCCGGGGCCGTGGCTGGAACCGAGATGCAGGTGGATGTGCTGTCCAGCGCATTGCCAAGCGGGGCGGCGACTAGCGCGCTCCAGGGTGGCGGGCTGCCTGCGGCGCTTGGGGCCGGCGGTGGGCTCAAAGTGGATGGCAGCGGCACAGCATTGCCGGTCTCGGGCACAGTGACGGCTACCATCGGCGCGAGCGAAAACGTGATTGGCCTAGTAGGCGCCTCTGACATCGTGGTGACGGTGACGCCGACTTGTGACACGAACATCTATGGATCTGGTGACCTGCTGTTCGACAGCACAGAGATAGCGGGCGCCGTGAGGGTGGCCGCCGGGATCTGCATTCTGCAGTCGCTGACACTGCTCGACAAGGATGACCAGGGCGTGAGCATGACGCTGGTCTTTGCCAACGCGGCAACCGATTTCGGGACGCTCAACGCTGTGCCAGACCCGGACGATACCGAGTGCGCGACCATCCTGGGTACGGTGGAGATCGCGGCGGGGGATTACGTGGATATGGGCGCGGCGCGGGTGGCTACGCTGACTAACCTGGGGCTAATGATGAAGGCGGCAGCCACGTCGCTCTATGTGGCGGCCATCGTGGGCACGGGCACACCGACCTATAGCGCGTCGGGGTTGGTGCTGCAATTGGCATTCATCAGGAGCTAGCCGAATGGCCCGAATCAACACGAGACGGGGAATGCACCGGCGGGAGACGGGGACCGTTCTGCCCCAGTATCTGGAGCGCAACGGGCACAAGACGCCCGCGGTTATCATCGGTTTGGATGATGGATACGCGTCGCAGTACGACACGGCCTACCATCTGGCGCGCGGGCAACAGTTGCCATTCGGGATCTACTTTTACAATGCGCCCAGCGTCTTCACGATGGATCAGGTGACAGAGATGTATCGCGCTGGCTATGAGATATTGAGCCACACGGGCACACACGTGCAACTGGACACGCTGACCCTAGGGGAACAGGAGGCGCAGATTCAGGCCGGAACAGACGAGCTCCTGGCCCTCGGGTTTACCCGCGGCGCGTACTATGTCGCCTATCCTAGCGGCTCCCACAACGCCGACACGTTCCTGGCTATGGCGGCCACTGGGCAACGGCTCGGGCGCACGATTGACTCGACGTTTACCATTACTGGTCGACTGACAGAGCCTTACCATTTGCCTGCGTCGCAGTTGAACCTGGAGACTACATTAGCAGACACCGAGGCGTCCGTTGACTCTGCGGTGCTCAATGGTGAGGTGCTGATCCTGTACGGGCATCACATAGCAACGCCCATCATTAACCCCGGCTGGACCATAGAGGACTTTATCGCCCTGCTGGCATACCTGAAAGCGAACGCCGTGCAGGTTATCACGATGGACGACCTGCACAACCTGCAATCTGGGCCAGTGACGATCCCGCGGCGCAGCTCGACGCCACCGGGGATCTGCTGGGCAGAGGTGGGGGATATTGATTTTAACACGGTTGTCGTGGCATTCAACGAGTATATCGCCACCGACGCCACATTCTCAACCGGCGTGACCATTACGATCAACGCGGCGGCGGCCACGATTACCTCTGCAACAAGGCAGAGCGACGGGTTCACCGTGCGCTATGTGCTGGCTGAGACCGTGGCCAATGGCGCCGCCGTTGTGTTCAGCTATGACAGCGCGGTGGGAACGATAGAGAACCTGTCCGGTGTGCGACTGAAGAGCGAAGCCAAAACTGTCATCAACAACGTGCCCGCGCTGTCGGTAGAAACGCTACAGCCCGATGCGGCGGCGGGGGTTGACACATTTATCGCCGGGGACACTTCGGCAAATACCAACTATGGCACAAACGCGGCGATCCAGATCCGCAACAACGCCAAGTGGCAAAACGGCCTGATAAAGTTCGACCTGAGCGGGATACCAGCCGGCTCGACGATCTTTAGCGCGACACTCTCGCTGTGGACGTCGACGCAACGGGCTGACACAGGCACGATAACAGCATATCGCATCCTGGCCGCCAATTCGGCATGGACCGAGGCCGGGGCCACCTGGAACTATGCAGTAGCCACCGCCACCCGCTGGGCAGGAGATGCAGGCGGAGACGGCGGCGCGGACGCCGGATGCTCTGTGTCTGGTACGGATTACAGTGCGACGGCCTTGGGCAGCACGGACTTTGCAGACGGCGAGGTGGTCAATACGCAGCACGACATAGCGCTAAACGTGAGCGAGATGCAGAGCATGTTTGCTGCGAACTGTGGCATGGTCCTCATACCGACAGCCGGTACGCGCTATATGGAGGCGCGGTCGTCGGATTACGCCACGGACGCGACTAAACGGCCCAAGCTGGTGGTGTACTACTACTAGGAGGCGCGATGCTACTGCTACTATTCGGCGGGGGTGCGCTGGTCGACTATCGCGCCTGTCTCACAGTGACCGACGTGCTAGCCTTCACGCTGACGACAACGGACGCGCTGGCGTTTACGCTGACCGTGACTGATACCGACGCTTGCGACGCATAGGAGGTGACGATTGAAAAGCTACGATGTGGGGGACCTGGTGAGGCTCGATTGCGCTCTGGTCAACAGCTCCGGTGTGGCCACAGACCCGACCACTTTGACGCTGACCGTCAAGCCGGGCGATGGTACGGCGGTGAGCTATACCTATGCGGCGGGCGAGATAACCAAGGATAGCGTTGGCAACTACCACAAGGACTACACCGTGCCAACAGGGACGGGCGGCACCGTGTACTACAAGTTCACGGCGACGGGCACGGCTATCGGTATGGAGCCGGGGTCGTTCGCCGTGCGAAACGATGATACGGCATAGGAGGATGCGATGAACTGGGTGAATCTGTACGATGTTTTGGCGTGGCTCATGACGGCGGGCGCGGGGGTCTGCGCGTGGGGTATCCTCGACGTGGCGGAGCGCCGCAAGTGGCTGCCGGGCTTGGCCGATATGGACTACGAGGCCAAGCGCTGGACGGCGCTGGGCGTGGCCGCGGTGTTGACGCTGGGGGCCTGGGGCTTGGAGATGTTGTTC
>JBAZMT010000014.1:0-17506 GCA_041649615.1 Parcubacteria group bacterium | reverse complement strand
CAGGACTGGTTCAAGAGCCTGCCCGAAGAGCAGCAGCAGAACATGATGGGTGAGCAGCTATTCAACGGCTGGAAGGGCCACAAGTTCGGGCTATCCGACCTTCGCAAGACGGCGCACTCGGACACATGGGGCGACTCGCCAAGGGTGGCCACGTTCAAGGAATTGGAACTCAGGCGCACTTGGACGACGGCGCAACGACAATCATTTGTGAGTAGGCAGGCCAACAAACAGGCCGCTACAGCCTAGAGGGCTAAATACATAGGAGTACCGGAATCATGACGGAACCAACGACCCCGGAGGTCACAACGGAGGCGACAGAATCGCCAACGACGGCAGCAGCACAGCCGGTAGAGGGCGACGGCGAAACATTCGACCGCGCCTATGTGCAACAGCTACGGAAAGAAGCGGCGACCTATCGCACGCGACTCAAGGCGCTGGAGGATGTGCAAAAGGAGCAAGAGCAGGCCAAGCTCGGTGACTTGGAGAAAGTGACCAAGCGTTACGAGGAGGCCACCAAGCAGATCGAGCAGTTGCAAGCCACGCTCAAGAGCGAACGCGTCAAGTGGGCCGTCGCTCAAGCAGCGCAACGGCTGAACTTGGACGGGGAGCTGGCGGCCAGCCTGGTCAAGCTGGATGATATTCAGTACGACCCGGAGACGGGCCAACCGGAGAACCCGGAGAAGCACCTCAAGGCGCTGCTGGGCAAATGGCCGCAACTGGTCAAGCCGACGGCTCCGCCGCCATCCATCAACGCCGACGCCGGACGCGGGAGCGCGCCCAGTGCGACGGCCAACCGCGACGATGACATCAAACGCAGGTTTCGCATTTCTTAGGAGGTTTACCAATGGCTGATCTCACGATCACCGCTGCAAGTGTCCGACCTGTCGGGCATTGCATTATCCGTCGATTCACCGCGGGCGCGACCATCACGCCTGGGCAGCCGGTGTATGTTTCTGCAAATAACACCGTCTCCTTGACCGATGGTTCCGCGCTCACCAGCGCGGCCTGCATTGGCCTGGCTGTCAGCAACAGTGACGGCGCCGTGTCCTTCTCTTCAGGCGAAGAGATCGACGTGGTACTGTTCGGCGTTGTCGAGGGCTTTGCCACCAACCTGGCCGCGAACACCGCCGTCTATGTCGATGACGACGCGGGAGTGCTAGCCGATGCCGTGGGCACGAAGGTTTGCCGCGTGGGCATCGGGCTCAACACCACCCAACTGCTCGTCAATCCTATGCTGATCGTGTCGGCATAAGGGAGGCACACTAACATGGCTACTGGATTCAATGATCTGAAGCAGTTCGCGTTGCCCTCCTACTGGGACGCGACCACGCTCTCCAAGTACCAATTGGCCGACGGCTCGACCTATGACGCCTTCGTGGCCGACGTAGGCCGCGGCCTGGCGTTGGTCAACGCGGCCCTGACCGCGAGCCCGCTCATCTCCTCGCTTATCTCTGTTACCAGTGAGCTGGCTGTGGAATACCGCGTGGGCGCTACCACGGGGATGCAGGTCCATACCGAGTACGCACGCCCTGACCAGAAGCGCGGCGCGACCACTGGGCACATGCTGCCCCTGGTGGCCTACGATCGCGGCCTGGGATGGACGTGGGACTTTTTGCGCAAGGCGCGCCGGATTCAACTGGAGACCGACGTGGCTGAGGTGGTCAAGGACATTCAGGACAACTGGGAGAAGCAGATTCTCACCCGTTTGTTCAAGAGTACCTATACCGCCGTGGGTTCGTCCGGGCGTTCGATGCCCTTGGCTGATGGCGGCACAGCGGATGCTAACTACATCCCCATCGCCGTACCCAGCCGGGGTGGCACGTTCCTGTATACGCACGACCATATCGACGCGCTGAACGGCATCACCCAGGCCAACCTGGAGACCGCCGTGGCCGACCTGTACGAGCATGGCTATGACGCCCCGTTTGACATGATTATCGCCTATGCGGACGTGTCGAGCTGGGTCAACACCACGAACGTCACCGGCTGGATTCCGCGCGCTGACCCGCTCATCCGCTACGGTATGACCGCGGATACGGCCAACGTGGATGACGGCTACATCGGCGTCATCGAAACGGACTATGGATCGGTTCGCGTTCGCACCAGCGGGCGCATCCCGACCACGTACTGGACGGTGTACAAGAGCTACGGGCCGATGGACTCGCGTAACCCGCTGATCGTTCGCCAGGGCACGGACTACGGCTATGGGGCCGTGCTGCTCAAGGGCGACCATATCCGCGAGTTCCCGCTGGAAGAGGCCATCGTGTTCCAAGAGTTCGGCGTGGGCGTGCAGGATCGCGTGGGCGCCGTCATCGCGGAGAACACCGCGGGCGGCTGGGGCGATCCGACCATTAGCTAGTAAGGAGTAGTAGCCGTGGCGTTCACATATTCATTGGACACCGCACGCGGGAAAGTCAGGTTCCTGATACCTGACACGGACCTCAACAACTACGAGTTAGAAAATGACGAGATAGACTATTTCCTGACTCGCACGGGCTCCGTCGTGAACGCCGCGGCTGTCGAGGCTTGTCTCTGGCTGGCTCGCAAGTACGCCACCAAGCCGTCATTTACCGCCGATGGGCTGACCGTCCAGAACGCGCAACGCGCGCAGATGTACGCCGAACGGGCGCGAGAGCTGCGCGACGCCACGCTGGGCGGCATGACCTCGGTGGCCATCGACCGCGAGGACGGCTACAGCGAGGCGGCCTCAAGCAGCGAGTACGAAGTGGCACACAAGATCATCTATATCGACACAGATTAGAGAGGTACACATATGAGACGGCTCACACTTCGCCGGGGAGTGGATGTCAAGAGCGCGTTGTTGATCGAGGGTACGGAGGTCACTGCGACCGCCGCTGAGATCAACGCCGCTGCGGACATTGCCACAGCCGGTGCTGTCGAGGCTTCTAAAGGCCTCGTGGTGGATGCCAACAAGGACCTGGCAAGTTTACGCAACTTTACCGCGACGGGCACCGCTACGCTGGGCGCCATCGCGGCCAATGATGCGAGCCTGGACGTGGCCGGCCTGGCCGCGAGCGTCGCGGGCAACGGCGGGGCCGTGAACCTCACGGGCGGGCGCGCGCATACCAACGGCACAGGCGGCGGCATCACCGTCACCGCAGGCGCAGGCTCGGCAACAGGCACGGGCACGGGCGGCGCTTTCGCCGCTGTCGGTGGGGCTTCCGGTGGGGGCGCTACGGGCAACGGCGGTGGGGCTTCCATCGTCGGTGGCGACGCTGCCTCAACGAACGGCAACGGCGGCGGGGCTGCCGTGACGGGTGGCGATGCCACGGGCACAGGGACGGGCGGCGCGGCAACCATCGCGGCTGGCGCGAGCGCGGGGGCCACGGGCACAGGCGGCGCGGTCACTATTACCTCCGGTGCGGGGGCGGCAGGGACGGCGGGGTCTATTGCCATCGACGCGGGCGCAGCCGGGGGCGGCACGGCGGGCACCATCACCATTGGCGGCACGAACGCCGGGACCGTGACGGTGGGGCGCAGCGGGCAAACCTTGGCTCTCGCGGGCAACATCACCGCACCACAGATCACCGGCTCGGATACCTCCCTGGCTATCGCCGGGCTTGCGGCTGCCTCCGCGGGCGATGGTGGGGCGGTGCCTATCGTGGGCGGGCGCGCGCATACCAATGGGGCGGGCGGCGCTGTGAGTCTCACCGCCGGCGCGGGTTCGGCCACTGGTACTGGCGCGGGCGGCGCGGCTTCGCTCGCTGGCGGCGCTTCGGGTGGCGGTGCCACGGGTAACGGTGGCGCGACGAGCATTGCGGGCGGGGCAGCGGCTTCCACGAACGGCAATGGCGGCGCGGCCTCGCTCGTTGGCGGAGTCGCCACGGGCACCGGCGTGGGCGGCGCTGTAACTATCACCTCCGGGGCATCGGCGGGCGCCACGGGCACGGCGGGCGCCGTGACCATCGACGCGGGCGCCGCTGCAACTGGCACGGCGGGCGCTATGTCGCTCGGCGCGACCAACGCGGCCAGCGTGACCGTCGGCGCAGCGACCATCCCAGTCACCGTGAGCGGCGCAACGCCAGTGCTTGGCTTCGTGGATCGGGTCACGACCGACGAAGTCAACGCCGGGCATACCATCCTCGCCAGCGCAGCGGGGCGCACCGTGACCGTGCTGGATGTTAAGATGCGAGCCATCGGCGGCTCAGCGGCGGACGTGACTAGCGTGGATGTGAAAGAGCTGGTCACGGGTAACGTCGTTTCTCGCCAAGTCGTGGCCGGGCTGACCGAGAACACCATTTGCGGCGCGTGGACAGCCAACAGCGTTCACACCTACACGGGCGTGGCGCTCACCGCGGGCAATGGGCTGGAAATCGAGAAGAACGGCTCGGACATGATTACGGCTACGCACATCGACGTGTTTGTGCAGTACGTTCTAAGCTAATGACTGACCGGGGCGGGGGAAACTCCGCCCCACAATGACGGGAGCAGCCATGGCCCTGTTATCGGACAACGACCTATACCAGATGCGCGCCGAACAGACAGAAGCGCTATGGGATACGTGCGTGGTACAAACCCAGAGCACGACAGTAGACACCTATGGGCAGCCTATCGAGTCGTTCACCGATGGCACGGCCATTGCTTGCCGCTTTGTGCCCTCCGATGGCCGGGAGCGCAGAGAGATCAATCGCCTGGATGGCAGCATCACTGTCATGCGCGCCCTGGTGCGCTTGCCACGAGGCACGGCTATCACGCCGAACGACCGGGTGAAAGTGACCAAGCGACTCGGGGAGACCCTGACCACGGCGCTGGTCTATGCCGTGGCCGACGTGGCGACCGAGCTACACGGCACCTGCCTGACAGCTAACCTCATGGACGTGGACTAATGGCAGAAGGATTTACCCTCCAAATCGAGATCAAGGGCGTAGCGGAGTTCGGCAGGCTGCTGGACAGGCTGAGCAACGCGGTACGTGGCCAAGTGGTACAGGATGCGCTCCTGGCCGGGGCCTACATTGTGGAGGGCTACGCCAAGGTGGGCGTGCCCGTGGATACGGGGTTCCTGCGTGGCAGCATCCAGAGCGTGCGCGGGCCTGAGAATAGCGCTATCGTGGCTGTGGCAGCGGAGTACGCGCCCTATGTGGAGTACGGCACATCACGCATGGGCGCGCAGCCCTATATGCGTCCGGCGGTGGACCAGCACATACCCGAGATAACGCAGGCGGTAGCCGAGAACCTGAGCGACGGCATAGCGAGGGCGCTGCGATGACCACACTGGCCGAAGGGCTCTATACCAAGCTGAGCACCACGGCGGGCATTACGGCGCTAGCATCCACGCGCACCTACCCTATGCAACTGCCCTACAACCCGACGCTCCCAGCTATTACTTACCAAGAGGTGACGCTGCGCACCGAGCAGCAGTTTGCTAGCACGGCGTTCAAGATTTCACGCTGGCAGATCAACGCCTGGGCGGTGTCCTACGACGCGGCCACGGACTTAGCCGACGCCATTGTCACGGCGCTGGATGGCTTCGTAGGCACCATGGGCGTGGCGTGTGACGTGACGCTCGCGGGCCGTGTGGACCTGATAGACCCAGAGACCAAGTGGTTCCACGTGGCCGTTGACTTTGAGATATGGACGAACTGAGGGGGAGAGGATGACGCAGACTAGTGCGGCGGAGTTTGACGGAGACGTGGCCCAGCTAATAGCGACGCAGCACCTACGGCTCAACATTGGGTGCGGCCTATTCCCACTTTTGTACTTTACCAACCTGGACAGCGACCCCAGCACGCCCGCGCAGATTCACCGCGATGCACTGGAGTATCTGGCCGAGTGCGTCGAAGGCGACTATGACGAGATCTACGCGGGCCATTTCCTGGAGCACCTGGAGAAGCCGGACGCGCTCACGTTCCTGGCAGAGTGCTATCGCGTGCTATCGCCGGGCGGCAAGCTAGGAATCGTCGTGCCGGACACGCGCGAGGTGGTCAAGCGCTACCTGGCAGGGTCTAACGACGCGGTAGAGATACCGCAGGGCACATTCTGGAACATCTCGCACCTGGACACGCTATGCTCACTCTTTTTCTACAGCATCGTGCAAGAGACGCGCCACAAGTGGAGCTGGGATATCAACACGCTGGCCGAGGCCATGACGGGCGCGGGGTTCGTGGGCTTGACGGTGATAGACAGGTGGCGAGACCCTAGACTGGGCTCGCCGGCATGGTTTCAATGTGGGATCGACGGGCGCAAGCCAAAGGAGACGCAAGAGTGACAGAGATAAAGCCTCCCAAGCCGGGGGCAAAAGGTTGCAAAGGCTGTGGCCGCGTGCTGTACGTCACAGACCCGGACTATTGCCCGGACTGTGCGGATAAGGCGCCCAAGCCGAAGCCTGCGCCAAAGCCGACCACTGAGGGCAAGGCCGAATAATGGGCGCGCTAGAGGACGCTATCGCCAAGTTGGGATTCAAGCTCTGCCTGGTGTGCGGCTGCGTGCTCTGGGCGGGCGACCCCGATGTGTGCGAGAAATGCCGCGCCAAATCTCCAGGTGAAGGGGGGTGATCTTGGGTGCCTAGCACAAAGATTTTGCTTGTGCATCCAGGTTGAGCGCCTCCTGGGCTGTAGCCGATGTGTGGAAAGGCGCCTTCGACGCTCTCACGCGCGCGGGCGCGGAGGTGGTGCAATACGCCCTGGATGGCCGCATTAGCTACTGGCAGCTCTGGTTCAAGTGGCTGTGGAAGCGCAACAAGCGCCAGGGCGTGGAGCTACCGACGTATAGCGAGTCGGATATCCTTTTTGCCGCGAGCCAGGACATCGTGCTCAAGGCGCTGCACCACAAGGTTGACTGGGTATTGGTCATCGCCGGGACCTACGTCCACCCCGAGGGCCTGGCTATGCTCAGGCGCGCGGGGATCAAGCTAGCCGTCATCCTCACCGAATCGCCGTATAGCGACATACAGGAAATCGGCATAACGCGGCTGGCTAACGTGGTTTGGAGCAATGAACGCGCCAGCGTGCCCATATTCTCGCAGTACGGCGAATGTCACTACTGGCAGCACGCTATGGACCCCGAGCGCCACGGCACAGAGGCCACGGGGGCCGACGATGCGGTGCCAGCGCATGACGTGGTATTCGTGGGTACGGGCTTCGAGGAACGCATAGCGGCGCTAGAGGCTGTGGACTGGACGGGAATCGACTTTGGGCTGTACGGCTCGTGGACGCTGCTGGGCTCGCGTCACCCGCTGCGCAAGCACCTACGCGCGGGGGTTATCGACAACCGGGCCACGGCGGCGCTGTACCGCAAGGCCAAGATCGGCCTCAACTTGCACCGCACTAGCGTAGGCTGGGGCCGCAATGTGGAGCACATCAAGCTCGTGGCCGAGTCGATGAACCCGCGCTGCTACGAGCTAGCCGCGTGCGGGCGGTTTTTCGTCAGCGACTACCGCGCCGAGGTGGCCGAGGTATTCGGGGGCCTGGTGCCCACTTTCTCTACGCCAACCGAGCTAGAGGCTCTGATCCGGCGTTACCTGGCCGATGACGAAGCGCGGATGAACATAGCCGAGCGGCTACCGGCCTGTGTAGCCGAGCATACGTTTGACAATAGGATCAAGAATCTGTTAGCCGTCTTAGACGGCGAAAGGAATATGTAAAGTGGCGCGTTATCACGGAAAACAAGGACTCGTTTACATGGCTCCGAGCGGCACCGGCGTCGCCGTGTCTGTGACTCCTCTGACTGAGTGGTCGTTGGACATGGCCATGGATACCGTCGAGGTGACGGCGTTTGGCGACACGAACAAGCAGTATGTGGCGGGGCTCAAGGACATCAAGGGATCGTACTCGGGCATCTGGGACGATACCCAGGACGGGCTGTTCACTGCTGCTGACTCTGGCGAAGCGGTCAGGATGTACCTGTACCCCACCAGCGCAGAGCTTACCAGCTATTGGTATGGCACCGCGTTCGTGGATGTGTCGGTGGCTACGGGCGTTTCCGCCGCCGTCACGACTAGCGGCAACTTTACCGGCGCTAGTGCCTGGGGCCGCAAGTAATGAAAGCCAACGGGCTATCTGGCAAGCTCACAGCAGGGGGCCGCGAGGTGGCCACGTTGCGCGATTGGAGGCTCGAAACCGGGCCAGAGGGCCTGCGCCTGGAGGCCCGGCTAGAGTCGGTCAACCGCTGGCTCTTGACGTTCGCGCCGTCGTTCGACATGGCCCTGACGCTAGGCAAGGCAACGCTAGCCTGGCGCGGCGTGGATGTGAGCGTTTCGGAGAATGAGGTAACGATCACAGGAGGAACGAGAGATGGGTAAGAGTTGGTTCATTGCGCCCAAGACGGTACGGCTCGTGGTAGCGGATGGCTGGATCGACGTGAAGGAACGCCTGACCTACCGCGAAGAGCAGCAGTTTGCCACGGCCATGCTGAAAATGCCGTCGTTCAAGCTGCGCGACGCGGGCGACCAGGAGAAGATCGGCAACGCTGAGGTCAGCTTTGACACCACGCGCAGCGACGCTATCCGCATGCTGACATGGATCGTGGACTGGTCGGCGGAGCAGGAGAACCCGCGCACCGGCGCTATGGAGCGCGTGCCCGTGACCATGGAGGCCATCGACCAGCTAGACCCGGAGCTGGCCGCGGCCATTGACGAAGCGCTGACCGGGCACATCGCCGCGATGGAAGCACGAAAAAACTCACTGACTGGCGCACCGTCGCCAGAAGCGAAATAGCGATCATGAAGTGGATGGGCGGCTGGAACTATGACGACCTGGACCTCTGCCCATCCGAGCTAATCCCGGTCATCATTGAGATGATCGAAGAAGAGAACCGCGCAAACGAGGGCTAAATGGCGCTGACAGCGGCGGAGCTAGAGATCGTCCTAAAAGCGAGAGATGATGCCAGCAAGGCGCTGGACGCGGTAAAGCAGAAAGCCAAGGAGCTTGGCGACGCCGGGGAAACAGCCAGCTCCAAGCTGAGCGCCGGCTTCACGAAGGCGGGCGGCGCCCTCACGAGCGTTGGCAAGGGCCTGACCGTGGGCGTCACAGCCCCCATCGTGGGTATCGGCACGGCGGCAGCCAAGATGGCGGGCGACTTTGAGGCGCAAATGAACATCCTCACCGTTGCCGCGCGTTCATCGGGCACGTCGCTGGAAGACCTGAGCAAGGCGGCGCTGAGCGTGGGCGCGGACACGGAGTTGGTGGGCATCACCGCGGCGGAATCTGCCGACGCCATGACCTCGCTGTACAAGGCCGGTTTCGACACGGCGGAGATATTCGGCGGCGCCGGGGGCCTAAACTCGTACCTCAACGAAAACGCCTCTCTCACCGGTGCGCTGCGCTCATCCATCGACCTGGCCGCGGCCTCAGAATTGGACCTCGCGCAAGCCACCGACGCCACGATCATCGCCATGAAGACCTTCGGCCTGGACGCCGACGAGGCCAGCCGGGTGGCCAACTCATTCGTGCGCACGGCTGACGCCTCGGTGGCCAGCGTTAGTGACTTGACGGCGGCCATGGCCAACATTGGCCCCACAGCGGCCACGTTCGGCATGTCCCTGGAGACGACCAACACGGCGCTGGGTATCCTCTCCTCGCGCGGCATCGCTGGGGCCGAGGCAGGCACGGCGCTTAAGAGTATGTTGACCAACATGATGCGCCAAACGGACGACGTAACCGGGGCGTGGAATATGCTGGGCATCGCCATGTACGACGCCGACGGCAAGATGCGCGCCATGCCCGACATACTGGGCGACTTGTCGAGCGCCCTCAAGGTGGGCAATGTGCTTACATCGGAGCGCGCTGCGCTGACCGGCGAAGAAGCCAAGCAACTCGCCAAGCTAGAGGAACGGCGGGCGTCTCTGGCCGAGAAAGACCTGGCCATCCGCAACGGCACTCTGCTGGGCAATGCCACGCTCAAGGAGCGGGAAGCAGAACTCAAGAAGGTGGACAAAGCCCTGCAAACGACCGTCTTCGAGATGGAGGGGCTCAAGGCGAAAGAGGGACAGACCGTTACTGTCACCACCAAGATGACAGAGGAACTCCGCAATCAGACGGTGCAAACCCTGGCGGGCACTTATGGCATGAAGGCGATGAACACCCTGCTTGCCGAGGGCATACCGGGCTGGCAGAACATGGAAGCGGCCATCGGCTCTGCCGCCTCAGTGGAAGAGTCGGCATCTGCCCGTACCACTGGCTTTAATGCCGCTATGGAGCAACTTGGCGGCGCCTTGGAGACCATTGCCATCAAGGCGGGCGGGCCGCTCATCACGGCCCTGACCAACTTGCTCCAGGGGCCTATCAGTGGACTGCTGGATAAGATCAGCAACCTCAACCCGGCGGTGTGGGACTGGGCGATCAAGATCGGCCTGGTGTTGGCCGCTGTGGGGCCGCTGCTCCTGGTGCTGGGCACGCTGCTATCCACCGTGGGTTCGGCCATCACCATCTTCACCACCTTGGGGCCGCTGCTGGGCGGCGTGGGCGCCGCTATCGGTGCGCTGATAGGGCCGGTGCTGCTGATTATCGGAGCCATTGCGCTATTGGCTATAGCGTGGTCTCGGGACTGGGGCGGTATCCGCACCTTCATGACGGCGTTCTGGAATGACACGCTCAAGCCGATTATCGACAACATTGTCCTCTGGTTCCAGACGAATATCCCCATTGCCATAGCCACGCTCTCCGGCTTTTGGACCAACACCCTGCTCCCTGCCATTCAGGCGGTAGGCAATTGGATCACCGAGACGCTGGTTCCGGCCTTCCAAACGATATGGAACTGGCTGAGCACGAACATCCCCGCGGCGATCGCTACCGTGTCCGGTTTCTGGACGAACACCCTACTTCCGGCGATCCAGGGCGTGTGGGCATGGATCAATGACCACCTGATACCGCTTTTCCAGGCCATCGTTGACGTTTGGTTTGCGGCGATGAGCTTGGCCCTTACCGCTTTGGCCGGGCTCTGGCAAAACGTCTTGCTGCCAGCGATTCAAGCGGTGGGCAATTGGCTTAACGATAACTTGGTCCCGGCGTTACAGCTGGTGGTGGAATGGCTGGGCGACAAGTTCCAGGTCGTGCTCGAAGCCGTAGGCGGTTTCATCAACGATACCGTCGTGCCCGCCGTGCAAACGCTGGCCGAGTGGTTCCAGGATAAGTTAGTGCCCGCTGCAACCGCGCTAACCGACAAGATAGAGAAGGGCCTGAATCCCGTCCTGGAATGGTTGCATGACAAGCTGATCCTCCCGCTGACCACGGCGCTGGGCACCATGGGCGAAAAGATCGACAAGGTGACGGGGTATTTCCAGGGGTTCGCGGGCAAGCTGGACGCTCTCAAAGACAAGCTCCCTGCATGGCTGAAACCGGGCTCCCCGACGCCGCTAGAGCTTGGCCTGGTGGGCATCGGTGAGGCGATGGTGAACGTCGTAGGCGAGTTCGTCAAGTTCGGCTCTACCCTCAAGGGCGCCAACCTGGATAGCCTGAGCCGCTTTGGCTTGGCGGTGCGGGACATCGCCAAGGATCTGAAAGACCTGGCGAGCGCCTTCCACCAAATGAACAAGGTCGAGAAAACCGAGGGCGGTATCCCCAACTTGGAGATGTGGGCCGCGGCGCTGAAAGAGTCGATCATCCGCTTTAGCCGCGCCATCACCGAGGCGGCCAAAGAGGTCAAGACCTCGACGATCAACAATGCGCGAGACCTGGCTGGCAAGATTGAGCAGATCTTCGAGTTGTTGCGCACGCTAGGGCAGGTGCTCAACGACCTGGCAACCATTGAAACCATCCCCGACATGGCGCCGTTCGGCGCTGCGCTACAACAGGCCATCGTGGTTACAGCAACGGCCATCAACAACGCGGCCCTGATCCTGGGCGAAAAGGGACTCAAGGCCGCGGCCAAGCTCTCGGGTGACGCGCAAAAGATCGTCGGCTTGATAGGGCCTGCTGTCTCTGCGATGGCGGCCATGGCCGACATGCCGGAAATCGAAGGCCTGCGCGGCAAGGCGGAGCTGCTCGAAGAGGCCCTCAACATCTTTATCTACTACATCAATCGCGTGGCCGTGTTCTGGGCGGATGTGGCCCTGGACGCAGCCGCGACGTTTGCGGAGACGGCTCAAAAGGTGATTGTGCTAATCGGTCCTGCCGTACAGGCACTCTCTGCCTTTGTCGATTTCCCCGCCGTGGGAAACCTACGAGAGAAAAGCGCTTTCCTCGAAGAGGCCATCAACCTGTTCGTGTACTACGTTTGGCGCATCGCCAACTTCTGGGCGGGCGTGGGGCTCGACGCGGCGGCTACATTTGCCGAAACGGCTCAAAAAGTGATCGGCCTGATTGGCCCAGGGGTACAGGCGCTGGCTACGTTCGTCGATTTCCCGGCAGTAGGGAACCTGCGAGAAAAAGCGGCTTTCCTGGAAGAGGCCATCAACATATTCGTGTTCTATGTCCAGCGCATGGCGGCTTTCTGGGCGGGCGTGGCCCTGGGCGCCGCAGTAGAGTTCGCAGAGACGGCGGGCAAGGTGATCGGGCTGATCGGGCCGGGGCTACAAGCCTTGGCCGCTTTCGTCGATTTCCCCGAGGTGACGAACCTCCCGGCTAAAGCGGCAATTCTGGAGACGGCGGTTAACCTATTCATCGAGACGATTCAGCGCATGACCATGCAGTGGATCGAGGTAGCGCTGGACCAGGCGGTAGAGTTTAGCACTAGCGTACAGCAGGTGATTGGGCTCATAGGCCCGGCGGTGGACGCGCTGACCAAGCTGGAGGCGCTAGATAAGGACATCGACATCGCGGCGGAGTGGACAGCGCTGGAGACGGCCATCACCTACATTGTGGAGGCGATTGTTGGCCTGACGGCCAAGCTGGGCGGCGATGCGCTTGCGAGCGCCGTAGAGTTCAAGGGCATAACCACCACGATCTTTGAGGCCGTAGAGGCGGGGCTGGGGACACTGGGCAAGCTGGGCGGCGGAGCGGCAACGGATAGCGTGGCCGGGGCGCTGGATGCGTTCGCCGAGAGCGTTGCGGGCAGCATGGCCGATGCGGTAGAGGCCATACAGGAGGGCGCCAGGGGCATCCTTGCGGCGCTCCGCCCGATCCCTACGCAAATCCTGGCCATTTTTGCCGCCTTCTCCTGGTCCAGCATCGGCAAGGGCATCGCGGACGGCATCGCGGCGGGCATCACCGCGGGGGCGGGGGCGATCAAGACGGCGGCAAAGCAAGCGGCGCAAGCAGCGCTGACGAGCGCCAAGCAGACGCTGGGCATCGCCTCGCCATCCAAGCGCGCGCGGCTAGAGGTGGGGCAGATGTTTGGTAGGGGCTTGGGCCTGGGCATCACCGACACTATCGGCCAGATACGCGCTGCGATGAATGAGATGCAGACGGCCATGACGATGCGCGGGGGCTTGGCCTATGCCGGGGTAGGGGGGATACGCGAGAGGGCGCAGGCGCAGGCGCGCGAGGCGGCCAACTACAACCTGACCTACATCGACCAACGGCCAAACGGCGGGCCTCCGAACATGCGCGACGTGGCCGAGTCGCTGGAATGGCGAGCGAGGATGAGGCGCTACTAATGGGCACTGATACGACCTATGGATTCGTATACTATCACTGGGGCGCATCCCCTTATTCCATCACGTCAACCACACAAATACTGTTGGGGATGCGTGGCTTCGGGTTTCAGCAGGTCGCTATTCCGGGGTTTCGTGCGCCGTATTCCAACGGGATGATTATAGCGGGGCAAGAGATGCCCTATACGGCCAACGTCGTTCCGCAGCACAATATCGCCGTGCCTTACCTTGCGCCGCGCGAGATGGAAATAAGCATCCTCATCAAAGCCGCGTCGATCATCGCTTTAGACACAGCCTACGTGGCGATGCTAGCGGGCCTCTCGCCATTCTACCCGGTCACAAACAACGATCTTGTGTCATACAGGCTGCGGATATTGCGCCCCTACACGGGCGCGCTTCCCGAATACCGCGAGATCAACTGCTGGTGTACGGGCGTCTCGGACATGGAATTGCGGGGGCGAACAAATGCCGTCGTGAATATCAGCTTCTATGCGCCGGACCCGTTCTTCTACCCTGAATGGAACACCGCCACATACCAGACCGCATGGGCCACAGGCACAAACCCGAAAACGGTCACGAACGCGGGGCATGCGGTGGTATGGCCCGACATCTTTGTATACGGTAGCGCGTCCGCTACAGTCGTGGGCTTGCACCTCACGAACAACACCACGAGCAAGGTTTGGTCAACGACACAGACCATTGCTATAGGCGCAACGAAGTACATCCGCGTCAGGATGGATCAGGCCAAGATGTATTACTACGACGGGGCAACCTCCACAGACATCATCAGCACGATGGACACCGATGCGGAGTTTTGGCCTATGCCGGTGGGGGATAACGCGCTCCAGTGGTCAAGCACGAGCGGCACACCAAGCAGCATCGTCGTCGTTCACCCGGTGCCATTCTTGGGAGTATAGGGATGCCCACATACGTCGTCCACATCCTTAACGATGCTTATGCTATGCGAGCGGTGCTAGCGAACACGTCTAACTATGCCGACTTTCGGAGCATCGACTACCGCATCGCTATCAACGGCATCGACTCATGCACGCTGGAGATAGTGCCGTCGAGCAGCAAACTGGCGCAACTCATCACCATGAACCGCATCCTGCTTTACCGTGACGGCGCGCTGCAATTCGGCGGCACCATCCTGAAAACCTCGTGGAATATTGGGATCAACGCGACTGACGACACCATACAAGTCGACTGCCTGGGCGGGGGGATATACCTGGATTGGCGACTGATCGTGCCCAGCGCGGGAAGTGCGACGGACGAGCGCACCGACCAGGCCGATGACCTGGCCAAAGCCTATGTGACGCACCACGCGAGCAGCACGGCGGACATCGCGGCGCGGCAATTCAGCGATTTGACGGTGCAGGCAGACGCGGGGGCGTGCAGCTCGTGGACGGAGACACCCAGCTATGAGATTTTGCTGGACGAGGTGCAAAAGCTGCAAAAGCTGGGGGGGTTCGACTGGCGCTGCGTGCCCTCGGCGACGGGGTACGAGTTCCAGACGGGCTATCCACAGTGGGGGCTGGATCGCACCTTTGGTAACGGCGTCAACACCGACGCGGTGCTCTCCCTCGACCGGCGCAATTACAGCCGGGTGGGATACAGCAAGGACACGATGGGGCACTATAACTATGTCTATGTTGGCGGGGCCACAGCGGTGCGAGAGCGCAGCACGGCGGGGGATGTGACCGCTTACAAGCGCCGCGAGCGATGGGAGTCGGCCAGCAGCTACGAGGACAATACCGCGGTCGACTACATCGGGGACATGCGGCTGAAAGAAATGGCCGTGACCGAGGGGATGGAGGCCATGCCACTGGCCAAGACATGGAAGGATCCATGGGACATCGGGGACCTGGTGACGATTAAGACGGACCGCTACGGGATGACATACCAGGATGACGTGAAAATAACGGCGGTCAATGTTCGGGTCGACGCCGATGGGGTAGAGACGGTGGAGCCGGAAATGATAGGTGGCGTGTAATGCCCACGCAGGCGACGCTCCTTGAGCGCATCAGGATGCTGGAAAGCCGCGTCAACTACCTGGAGCGCGGCCTCCTGACGGGCACGGCGGGCACCTACCGGCGGACGGCCGTATTTACCAAGACGGGGATCGCGGACAACAGCGCGACGGCGATCTTTACGGTGACGACGACGGACGAGACGGGGAGCGCTGACGGCGGGGGGTTCGTGTGCGACGTGTCGAGCCTGTGCGGGCATGCCATCGCCAACAACGCCACGAACTTGGCCATCGTTTGGGAGCATTGCGTGTTCCAGCGCATCAACATCGCCAACGGCACGGATTACGGCGCGGTGGGCGAGATCAGCGAGGGGGGAGCGACGGAATCGAGCAGTGCGACGCGAGGCATCGCCTCGGTGACGCCGACGGTGACGTTGACGAGCAACACGGTGACAACGTTTAACTTGACGATCGACCTGGACGGGAGCGACGTGACGACGGCGCAAGCGGTGTGCCGGGTGGAAATGTTGTGGTGGGGTTATTTGACCGCGCCGGTAATGGCGGCAGCTTAGGGAGGGGAGAGGGTGAGCAATATCTACAAGTTCTTCGAGTGGGCTGGCGCCCAGGACGGTTACGGAGCCTATGGCTTCGACCGCTGGGAGCGCCTGCACACCGGGCCGGGAGAGTACAACTGGGACATCATCGACGCATGGCTAGACAAGCAAGGCGACAAGCCCAAAGCCTTCGCTATCGCCACGCACCTATCGGAGCTGGACGGCTGGGAGTCGTTCGCTGATTGCACCCCGGCTTGGGTCTATGACGGCATGAATCGGCCCACGATGCACGGGCGGCCTGTTGGCAAGATCGTAACGGCTACAGTCGGGGACGTGACCAAGACGGCGGCTATCCCGTACTATAACGACCAAAGCCGATGGTGGAAATACTTGGCCGAATTCGTGGCCGCATTCGGCGCGCGCTATGACGGCGTGTTCGATGCGGTCTTTGCCGGGCCGGGGCTGGACATCGAGAACCAACCCGACAAGCCGCCATTCTCTAGCGGCCAGGATCATCGTTTCGGCCAACTGTGCTATGCCTATAGCGACTGGCACAAGGCCGCCTTTACCAAGACGCCAGTTTACTTCGTGGTCTCGGACGGCCAGGGGCGCGCGGACTTGGCGCGGTATGCGACGGCCAACGGCCAGGGCGCGAAACACAACGGCGGGTTCATCCACGACATGGATAGCTGGCAGGGCTACGACAACTTTGTGGGTAGCTGGGACGCCATGCAGGAAGCTGTGGACTTTGGCTATCCCACATGGGTCGAGTCGGCCTATGGCTACATGGATCCCAAAAAATACTGGTGGGCCATCTATTCGGCGCTCCACTACCATCCCGTGGCCGTGGATATTCACAGCGGCCTGCTCGACAAGCTCACGCCGGAACAGGTGCAATTCATCCGCGACCATACCAACGTCACGGCGGCCACATCGCCTGATGCGTGGTGCGTGCTGCGAGACATGGAGTATCCCGTCAAGCGCTGGACACAGAAACAGCCGGACGGGACGTACTTGCCTTACGGGTGTAGCGGCCATCCGGGCAACTGGGACTTTTTCATGCACATGCTGGACGACGCCGACGCGCCGCGCTACGAGGACGTTGGCCCAAGCGATGCCCCCGAGTCGCGCCAGTGTCGGCGCATCACAAGCGCAACATTCGAGATTACGCTAGCCGCCGAGGGGCCCTACGACGTGGCTATCCGCTGGCTTGATGAGCCGGGCCACTGGCTCTCGCTGGACGGCGGGGCCACGATGCTCGCGGGCACGGGTTCGGGGCTGTGGGATACGCTGGACGTGACGGTAGAGGATCGGCGGTTCACCCTGACAGGCGATGGGGCCGCGGTGCACATGGTCCGCGCTGTGCCAACGGACGGCGGCGGTGAGCCTGAGCCGCCTGTAGTGGAACCGGATTGGGATGCCATGCTGGCACAGATCGCCGTGGCTACCGACGCGCTGGAACGCTGCTACGCGGAGATGAGCGAGGCCACGGAGCAC
>JBAZMT010000013.1:0-20442 GCA_041649615.1 Parcubacteria group bacterium | reverse complement strand
AGTTACAGCCGCCAAGCGCGGTTAGCGCCAGAGCGACTGCAAGAAACACGAGGAGTCGCTTCTTCATCTAGCCTCCTCAAAACAGAAACGGGGCAAGAAGCGGTTCCTTGCGCCCGTTTTCGCGCGCCGCCGACTTCGCGGCATCAGTCTCATGGAACCCGAAGGGGTTCCGCCTGCTATTATACTCTATGGGGTGATGTCAGTCAAGTACGAGGAGCGGCGGCGGACAACTCACACCGCCGCTCTCGCTTGGGGTGGGACTTGGGGGAGGTGCGGCCTGTGCCGCATTCAGATAGAGGCGAGGAAGTCAGAGCAGGCAGAGACTATGCGCTCGGCAGCGTGCCCATCACCGAACAGTGTCTCGTCATACTGTGTCGGCACTGTCGCGCCATGGGCCGCGTCAGCAATCTCGCCAGGTTCAACGAGGGTCGCCCACCCCATGTCTACCAGTTCCGGGTACTCCGTTGTGGGGCGAACGATCAGGCTCGGCGTGTGTAACCAGTAGGCTTCACGCTTCAGCCCGCCAGAGTCCGTGATAATGAGTCGCGCCCCAGCAACAAGCCGCAGCATCTCTTCATGCGGCAATGGCTCAATGAAGCGAATGCCAGGATGCTTCGGAGCGAGCTTCGCCGTGCGAGGATGAAGCGGGAAGATGACGCCCCCAACCTCGCCAAGGCCCTTGATGATCTCGGCCAGCCTCGCTGGATCGTCCGTGTTCTCGGCGCGGTGGATGGTTGCGACAACGTAGTCACGTCGCCCCGCAGGCTGAATGCCAAGGCGCAGGAAGGCGTCCTTCATCACGTCGCCCGTGACGATGCCCGTGCGCCCTTCGCGTTCTAGGTTCTCTCGCCCGGTCTCCGTTGGACAGAGAAGCAGATCGGAGACGCTGTCCGCCACGATACGGTTGATCTCTTCGGGCATGGATCGCGTGAACGAACGCAGCCCCGCCTCAATGTGCGCGATGGGGATGCCCAGTTTCGCCGCCGCAAGCGCCCCGGCTAGGGTAGAGTTCGTGTCTCCGTAGACAAGAACCATGTCCGGGCGATGCGCAATGAGATCGGCTTCTATTCCCAGCAGCATAGCGCCCGTCTGTTCCCCGTGTGGCGCAGAGCCGACGCCAAGGTTGACATCAGGCGCTGGCAGACCATCGAAGAACGCACCAGACAGCCCGTGATCGTAGTGCTGCCCTGTGTGGATGACGCGGTGATCGTGCCCGGCAAGCGCCTCACACATCGGCAAGAGCTTGACGAACTGCGGGCGAGTACCGACAATGCTTGTGTACTTCATCCCCAGATCATCGCACGGGCCGTGATGTGCTCTTCGCTTCCCCAACTCCCCCACGCTGGCCCTGTCGGCTCTTTCTTGATGATGTAGAGCGTGTCCCAGTATGAGATGATGCTGACGTTTGAGATTGTGGCGGCAATGATCATTTGGAAGTAGACGCTCTGCGACCCAGTTTTCACGGAGATGTCCAATTCCCCAGTAGATAGGAAGGCGTTAACGGCGTCCGCTCCTACGTCCGCTCGGTAGTATCGCGTACCGCCAACGTACACCTCCTTGTACCAGTATCCTGTTGTTCCCGTCCGGCTGTCGCGCGCGAATAGCACCATAGCGCGATTCCCCGTTCCCACATCAATCGTCTTCGTATAGCGGCCATAGTTTCCGGCGTTCCCGACAGTGCTGGAAGGGAACGAGATCAAGTACGAATGTGTGGGGGTGTGTGCGGCGGCTTCCGACCATGATTCCGTAAAGTCCGCTTTGTTCTCACTCGCCGTCCATCCATCCGTCTCCATGTCATCGTACACTACAAACGTATTCGTGCCGTTGCTGACCACGGATGCCGAGGCCTTGCCGTAGTACATGTAGAACGTCGTCGCGCCTGTTCCGATTGTCCCGAACTCAATCCATACTGTAGCTAGGCGATTCGGAGTTGTGCCGGTAATGCTCTCGATCCAGTAGTCTAGGAGCGTCGTACCGTCGTCAGATGTGAATCGAAGATCGTCGAAGTCTGAGAGGATATGGCTGTTGCAGTCTACGTCCTCGCCCGTCGCCCCCGACGATTCGCCGACAAGGAGCTTCATCTGGTAGTCGGTAACTGCCCCAGACGCACGCGAAAGCGTGATCGACTTCCTGTACCGCCATCCCGTTAGCCACGCCATTGGCTATCACCATCAGTCATACGTGTACTCAATCACGAACGAGAACTGCGTCGTTGCCGCGTCTGGCGCTGCCCCGAAACTCCAATAGATGCACTTTCCGCTCGCCACTGTCGCGTCATCGAAGCCCGACGTAATGTTGACCACGCCGTCCGCCGTGTCGCACACGTCGATCACCGCCGCATTCGCCATCCCAATGAAGGCATCGGCCCACTTCAGATCAATGTCCAACTCCGTCGTTGGGTTGGCGTCGCAGGTGATGTTGATGCGGGTGATGGTGATTGCGGCATCCGTCGCGGGCCATAGGCAGATTTCGTGGTCTACGTTGTCGTAGAAGTCTTTCGGGCTCGCAATCGTGCCGCGCAGGATACCAATGGAGATTCCAGTTGGCCCAGTTGCGCCCGTCGTCCCGGTAGCGCCATCGCTGCCAGCGCCAGTTGGGCCTGTTGGACCGGTCTGCCCCGTCGGACCAGTCGCGCCGGTAGCCGATGCCGACCCGGCTGCGCCAGTCGGACCTTGCGGACCAGTAGGCCCCGTGCTCCCATCTGCTCCCGTCGGCCCGGTCGGGCCGGTTGATCCTGCCGCGCCCGCTGGCCCGGTAGGCCCTGTGGCTCCAGTTGCCCCAGTTGCTGATGCAGCCCCAGCAGTCCCAGTCGGCCCCTGGGGGCCAGTTGGACCGGTGACCCCATCGTTGCCGGTTGGTCCTGTCGGGCCAGTCGATCCACTCCCGCTCCCTCCCGCTGACCCCGCAAGGTGCCAGTTCGTCGCGTCACGAATCAGCGAGACAACCTTGTTCGCATCGTCCAGGGAGTAGTCCGATCCATCCGCCGTGACAATGTTTCCCGCCCCGTGCTTGATGACAACGGTGCGCGCACCATTCGCCGCAGCGAGGTACACCATGCTCCCGGTCGTCCCACCGCTGATCGTGTCGAGATCGTCGCTCGCCGCATCCGATTGCGTGTCAACGGTATGGTTGGACTGGGTAATGGTGATCGCGCCAGAGGAAATGGTCAGCTCGGAAGCGGCATCAAAGATGAGTTGCCCCTTCAGCCGTAGGTCGGTATAGACATCTCTAATTGCCATGCGTAGCTCCCTGCATTACCTTTTCCTCAAAGAAGCGGTAGTTGTTCTGATAGTGTGGGTCGTTTGGGTGGAGTTTCAGTGCCTCTCCCGAGTACAGACGCCCCTCTTCGTATCGCCGTTGCTTCCAGAGACAGCGGGAAAGAAGTTCGTACACTTTCGATGGGTCAGTCTGCGAGAAGCCAGATTCCTTCGTAATCTCTAGCACGAAGCGTAGACAGCCAGCGGATAGGTCGAATCTGCCACGAGAGAAGTAGGACTCGGCCAGCGCATACCACCAGTAGCGGTTGTCGGGGCGGCAAGAACAGGCACGGTAGAGCCAGGATTCATACTCGTGGATGATCCCCTTGGCCTTGAAGCAGATCGCCAGCTCGAAACAACAGTCAGCGGCGTCCCAGCCACGAGGGGACATCTCCATGTACTTCTTGAGCGTGTCAATGGCCTCGTCGATCCGATTGAGGTAGCGGTACTGCCGCCCAAGGTAGTAGACCTGCCGTGCCGAGTTCGTTTCCTGTACATCGAGTAACAGCCGATCGAGCGTGTACTGTAGCTTCCAAGAGTTCCGTTCCTTCGGCTGACGATGCTCGAAGACGAAGTTCGTGAACTCGGTATTCCCTGAGACGATAGGGACTTCGTGCGCCCGGTAGCGGTACTCGCACTTACCCTTTTGGTAGGCGCGGACCTGGTCCCACGCCATCGTGTAGTTCCCGTTGGCGTCTACGTTTGTGATGCGAATAGAGACGGCGCTGGCCGTTGAGGACATGAGGTATTGCCGGAAGCCAGCGGGGTCGGTGATGCGTTCGTCAGCATCGAGGACAACAATCCAGTCGCCGGTCGCCTCAGACGCTACCTGATTCCGCGACCCGCCCTTGTTCATCCGGTCGCCGCCAAGGATCACCCGAGCGCCTAGAGACTCTGCTACTTGGACCGAGTTGTCCTCTGAACCGGTGTCAAGGATCACGACCTCGTCTGCCAAGCCCTGTGTGCTATTGATCGCCCATGGAAGGAAGGCTTCCTCATTGCGGACGATCATGCAGACAGAGACACGCCTGGTTTGACTTTCCGTGCAGTTGTGCAGTATAACTGCACGATTGCACAGTTCGATAAACCGATCCGCTACTACCTTCGGGGCATGATGCTCGGCAAGGTACTTTCGCCCGATCTCTGCCCACTTTTCTCTCTCTTCTGGATTGTCACGGAAGAGTTCGACAGCAGTACGAATCTCGTCTTTCGTGTTGGCCTTGTAGTAGGGCAGATAGCCAACAGCCTCGATGATCTTGGCCTCGATTTCGGGCGGGCACCAGCAGATTACGGGCATACCCATCGCCCATGCCTCAAGTGAGTTCGTCCCGTAACCGATAGCCGCTTCGCCGACTTGGTCAATGTAGACGCTGGCCTTGGCCTTGCGCTTGAGGCATTCTTGATGGGGAATGCCCTCTACTATGTCCAGAGAGACGCCCGCAAGCCCTTCTAGGGCATCTACAATCGACTGTGTGCCCTTCTGTCGCCTCTTGGTCGGGGCGTGGCAGACGATGAACTCGGCAGATTGCTCGGAAGTCAACGACGCCTGCGCCCTTCCGAGCCACGTCGGCCCGAATCGCGCCAAGTCCTGCGTGAGACAGGTCTGGACACGCCCTGAATGTTTTTCATTCACGGCCTGATGGTTTCGCCGATACCATGTGCCGTGATAGGTGTAGACTGTCGGCTTGTGAGTGACGCCCGCAGGGATTAGGCTGTCAGCATCATCATGGATGTTCCAAACGTCTGCCCAATCAAGCAATTCTCTTAGTTGAGCATCATCCGGCGCAAGGGTGTCGGCCTGATACTGTGTCCAGTATTGGTCCATTGCCACTTGCCGTGCATGGTGTTCTGTGTTCTTGTTGATCGCCTGGCATAGAGCATAGCCAGCCCCACTCCAATCCCCCCGTGCAAGAATCAGAACGTTCAATCCCCACCCCTAGATGAGTTCGACTTGGACTGCGTACATGTAGGCCGTTACTCCACTCGCCGCCGGTTGCAGCGTGATGACGAGGTCCTTGTCCGACGCCGACGCCTCGGTGGCCGAGAATGAGTTGCCGACATTGGTTGACGCGCCCAATGTCGCTATGTATGGCATTCCCCAGTCGATTAGCGTCGAGCATCGCTGTGCACTTGCCGAGTTGAGCGCCGAGATCACGGTATCGATACGCCCGTGTGTGTAGCCTGCTTGCGTATTCGCAACATATGACGCGATTGTTGTCGCGCCGAACTTGACGCGAATGGTGATCCCGCTCGCGTTCGCCCCCGCCGCCATCAACGCCGTCAGCCGGATCATCTTGTTCGTGCCCAGTGTCCCGCCCGGCACCGTGTAGGTGTAGACCGTTGTCTCAGAGGTCGTCCCGCTGACCGTCGCAGTCACTACGTCACGGTTGAGGGAGGCTGCCGTGCCAGTAGGCCCAGTCGGGCCTTGTGCACCGGTAGGGCCAGTTGTCCCAGCCCCAGTAGGGCCAGTCGGGCCTGTTACGCCCGTGGGTCCAGCTACCGTAGAATCTGCGCCTGTTGGCCCTGCCGGGCCTGTCGGTCCTGTCTGCCCAGTAGGCCCGGTGGGACCAGCTACAGTTGACGCCGCGCCTGTTGGCCCCGTTGGGCCAGTAACTCCGGTGGGGCCAGTTGGGCCTGTCACCCCCGTAGGGCCCGTACCGCCAGCCCCCGCAGGCCCGGTAGGTCCTGTCGGACCCGAGGGCCCCGTAGCACCCGTGGCTGACGCGGCACCCGCAGCACCTGTAGGACCAGCCGCACCAGTCACTCCAGTTGGCCCCGTTGCGCCCAACCCACCCGCTGAACAGATAATCGTCCCAGTAAGCGTCTCGTTGAACGTAACCGTGAATTGATTGACTGAATCATGGACAACAGCAAAGTCAACGCCATTTCCAGAACCATCGATCACATTGACCACAGGCCGCTTGCCGAAGCTGTGCGCCACGACAACGCTTGTCTGGTCAGTGAAGCCAGTCGCTAGATAGCCTGAATCAGAGGCAGATGCGCCAGCCGGACCTGTTGGCCCGGTAATCCCTGTCGGTCCAGTGTGTCCGGTTGTTCCTGCCCCTGTCGGTCCAGTCGGCCCAGTGCTCCCAGCCGCACCAGCAGCACCCGCCGCGCCTGTCGGACCAGTAGGCCCAGTCGATCCACCAGACGCAATAGCCCAGACAGGATCAGCGCCCGCGCCCTGTGTCTGAAGGAAGCAGCCGTTTGTCCCCGGATCGAGCGCCGACCAGTTTGAGCCGTTGTAATAGAACAACTGGCCCTGTGCTTCGGTAATTGAGCCAACGTCCGTATGCGTCGCACTATCGAGTGTATGACTTGTCCCGCCAGATGACGGAGCCGCAAGCATGTGCCAGTGGTTATCCGCTGCGAGATAGATAAGCAGAGTGACCTTGTTGTTGTCATCCAGAGAATAGTCAGACGCTGTTGGCGTGACAATCTTCCCGGTTCCGGAAGTGTCATCATGCTTGATAACCACTGTCCGCGCATCACTGAATGCAACAAGGGTAACGACCATTCCATCAGACCCGCCAAGAATTGCAGACAGGTCATCCGAAGCAGCCGCGCCGTATGTGTCCACACGGTACAAGCGTCCGCCATCAACTCGGATTCTCCCCGAGGCGTCAATAGTTAGCTTGTCCGCATCATCGAAGCGGAAGTCGGTAATGCGAAATGGTTGCTCGAATGGAAGGGCCATGAACCCACCTTTGGGAAGTGCTACGAATTACACGAACTCGGCTTTGAGACTGTCCACGTAGATGTAGCCAGTGGACTCGTTGCAGTAACAGATAAAGGCGACTGTCTTCGCTACGTCTGGGACATCGGCTTCGGGGATAACTTGCGAGAACGCAGTCCAGTCTTCTCCGGTAAGGGGAACGTCGTAGTTGCCGTCGTATGCGACGATGGACTCAACTAGAGTGCCCGAGACATCATAGAAGGCAACACGAAACTCCCAGTCAGCAGACACCTTCGGATCGACAATCCTGACTTTCGAGTTGTCAACATCGACCCCGACAATCAATCCGCCCGCTTCGTCGGCAGCATCCATGTCGCCAGTAAACGCTTCCTCTACAGACTTGAGAGCGGGCAAATCTGGCGAGCCAAGGCTCCAATACGAGACGGCATATTTGCCCGCGTCAGAGCCAGCGCCAACATTCACAAGGTAGCCGCCAGAAAGGAATAGCGCATCAGTGCCGGTGTAGTTAGGTGTGCCAGCGCCGCCAACAGCCGTGACGTAGGTTATGTCCGTTGGATCGGCAATGCTGAGAACGACGATCTTGTTTTCGTCCGCCCCGGCATCACACGAGGCATAGACATGCTGCCCGTTGATGATCGGAGCCTTCAACCCATCTTGGGAGTATGTATCAGACAACGATAGGGCTGTCGGGTCAGCAATGTTGTAAGCCACCATGCGCGAGGACTCTGGATAGAAGTCAAACTCGTATACCTTCATGTTCCAGCTAGTGCCGTGCCCGTTATAGAAGCGGACTCTAGCCTTCGTCACAACCTGGCCCGTGAAGGTCTTGGTCGTGGCTGTGTGGTTCGTGAACGCGCCGTAGTACACGTCAGTCCATGAACTGCCGTCGTAGACATCAACGTCAATGGCCACATACAACTCGCCGCCCGCGGATGTGTAAAAAGCATCGAACCGAACTTGCGTAGACCAGTGTGGTCCTATTGTGAAGACCAAGTAATCAGACCAGTTGCCCTGTGGGATAGTGTCCGCTGTCGCAGCATACGTGTCGCTGTCACCATCGTAAGCATTCGTTTCGTTATCCCATGCGGATTCTGAGTCTTCGTATCCGCTTGGGTCTTCCCAATCGTCTACGCTGTCGTCGATCGTCGCGCACAGAAGGGTATTCTTCGCATCCGCACCACGGAAGGAGGCAAATGTCCCGGACACATCATCAATCTGGTCGGCCTGCGATGTAGATGCCGGAGTCACAATGTTTATGACTTCGATAAATCCACCGTTTGTTGCATCATCGCAGCACGCATACACGTACCAATCACGGATCGCTAGTGCGGCAAGCCGCCCAGAAGCGTTCGCCAACGTGTAGTCTTCTGTCAGAGTCGGACCAGATGGGTCCGAGATGTTGTAGATGTAGAGATGGTTCGACGATTGGTTCCCGCAGATTAGGTAGTTGCCGTAAATCTTGAATGGCTTCGAGCGATGAGAACTGTCCCCACTGCTGTCTATTGACCCGATCATGTACGGCGTCGTCGGGTCTGTGATGTCCCACAACTCGATAATGTCGTAGCTGTCCTTCTGGCGAGCAATCGCAGCGATGTTTCCCGAAGCATCCGTGTAGGCAATAGGGGCACTCGTTGTATCTTCTGTCGCAATCTCGGTAAGAGTGAACGAAGTCCCTGTCGTCTTCGCAACGCCAGATACAGTGAGCCCCTTACTTGATACCGGAAGAGTTACCTGAGACGAAATGGCCGAAACGCCACTCCCTTGTCCACGAATCGAGTACGAACCCTGGAAAGCGTCTTCTGCCCTTTCCCATCCCGCCTGCAATACCCAGTCATCAGGCAACCCGTCTCCGTCCGAGTCAATGGCAAAGAACGGGTTAGGAACATAGTTTGTGGTGACAGATTGCGCTGCATCGGGGGTCTTACTGACCTCACCAGAAGCCTCAGAAGCATTCCCCGACGTATCCGCAGCCGTAACTACAAAGTAGGTCGTAGCCGTCGCCGGATGAGAATGGGTGGTCTCTTCTGTCTTGCTACCCGATACGGTGTAGACTCCCGTGTAACTGCCGCTGTCTGTCGTATCGATGCTGCCAGAGTCGGAGTAGTAGACAATATATTCCTTGAAGTCCACGCACGTTGTCCCGTCAGCATTGGTTGTCGGCGGGGTCAGTGTCAATTCGATGGCGTTGGGCTTGGATGTAGCCAATACAATCGGGGCCGCAGGGGCCAGCGAGTCTCCGGCAATATCCGTTTCGGAGATGTCTGACCAATCGCTCGTACCGTCGGTATTGATGTACCCGACTTCGGAGTCAAACAGCGCCCAATACGACCGATACATTAGACATCCATTGTGACAACCGCGAGGGTAAAGCCCGTAACACTTTGACTCCCGTTATTCGTGACACGAGCTTTCATGTAAAGTGGAACAGGCGATATGGGTTGAGAGTGATTCTGAAACGCATATGCTGCCACAGACCCGTCTTGTGTTGCCGCTCCCGCTACGCTGCCAGTGAGCGCACCGTCATTAGACATCGTTCCTGTTTGGTCCTCAAGGATGAGCGTCCCGGCAGCATCGCTATCAGCAAACGCACCACTGGTAATCGACCAGCCAGCAACTGTCCCTGTTCCCGCTGCGGCAGCAGTTACCGTCTCCCCGAGCACCCATTCCACCGTCCCTGCGTCATATCCCAAACTGACACAGTGTCTGATGTCGTACTTATGCCAGTGTCGACCATCGTAAGTGCTATTGTCGTCGCTTGGGTAAAGATGAACGGTCAGCCCATCATCGGTTGAGGCGTTGAACGTTCCGTCACAGATGACGATAAACTGAACCGTGCGAGAAAGGTCAATCTCCGTACAGCTAGAGAGCGCCGTGGTCTCACCCGCGAGGATTGTGCAACTAGAAATGAGTGTGGTCTTTGTCTTGTCCAACCTAGCCTCCCTTGGCGCTCCAATCCTCTGCGCGGACTTGCACCTTTACTGGTTTGCCAACTGGCAATCCCTTCACAAACAGCCGTGGCTTGTCTGTCGTCTGCTCAATCCAGTCTTCGTCTTCAACCCTGTATCGCCAGCGGTATTGCGACAAATCCCAGTTCTTGACCGGCGTTGTCGTCGCCTCTAGAACTGTCACTTCTGCCCCGGTATCGGAATCCGTTCCCCAATACGACTTCACAGACGGCGCAGTAGGTGTCTCTGGCCGCTGCCCATCACCTGCCAGATATGTCAACAATGCGGCATTAGCCACATCCGGGTTTCTCGTATCGTTGACTAACCATGTCTTAGAGAGACCGATCACTCGATCCACCGTACCCGTGACATTCATCGTCCCCACTTGGTTGTCCACCGACCATTGCCACGAGACTGCCGTCACGCCAACGTTCACGGTGTAGTCTCTGCCGACAAATGCGACATAGTCATGAACCTCTATGCCTGGGTGGATATATCGCATCTCAATCTCGACGTTTGGAGACGGCTCTTTGAGATCGTGCAGAATGTAGCTTGCCAGGCTCTCAGCTTCGGCCTGGGTGTCAATCATCGAGTATCGGTCGCCGGTCCCTTCTGCGACGTACCACATGGTCTTGTGTAGTCGTCCACCAGTGCCGTTTGGAATCCCATACTTGTCTCGGGCGGTCTCATCTTCGACCTGTGCCGGACGCACCGTGCCATAGTTACGGTCTCGATACCTGACAACAACCTTCGTCCGTACATCTTGCTCATTCACGTCAATGCGCCGCGATGAGAAGTTGCCAGAGAACGTGATGTCGGCTACAGATTTGTCTCTCTCTGGGTCGTAGACACAGGGCCGGAACGCACCCGATGTCGGGTCCCACGTCATACGAAAGATGTATCCAGTGGGTTCCAGCAGACGCTTCATCGCATCCCATAGATTCGTTTGCCCGGTCTGGTACTCTTCAATGTGATAGGCAGGGGCATCTATCTCAACGACAGAATCGTTCATGCCCCTGAATCCCTGGTCGCGGATCATCTGCGAGCAGATAGAGACGGCGTCAGCGTCTTTGTAGGTAAGTGAGTCGTACCAGTATTGCTCTTTGTACCGGAATGACTCATCGACCGGACTGACTTCAACTACATCATCGCCGCTAATGTCAACAAAGCACGATACAGAGCCTGGGCCAACGCGCCCACGGAATATCTCATACCAATTTGCCCCCGAGTCTTTCGATACCTTGAGATAACACTCATGATAATGGCCGAGAAGGGGGGCACTAGACACGTAATACGAACTGGACGTATCCGATGGATCGAGAGAGTTGTTTGTGTTCTCGACCCATCGTTTGTAGGCATTGCGCAACGCAACCCTAATACCACACGAATCCGATTCTAGTTCGTCAGAATAGGTAACGTCATAGACGCGGGCACTTAGATTCTGCCAGGCCCCGGCTTCGTCTTGGACACGGAAGTCAATCTGCATGTTCCCGCGAGTGGTGCCGCCGACTACGGTTCTCATCCCCATCGACTCCAGCGGCGACCGCCTGGCCCGCCCGTGGCCCGTGTCTCGCGGCTTGCGTTGACCTTGTTGACAGACTCAGCAACGATCTTGCCGTCCAAGATCGTGTAGCTCTCAACAACAATGTTGCCGCTGATCCCAGCCGCAGCAAGACTCGCTGTCTTCGCAGGGAGAACGTACTCGTGCTTGTGGAGGTAGGCCAGACCCTCAGAGAGGGTGAAGCCGCCTTTCTTTAGACCGGGAACGGAAAATGGTGCCCAAGAATAGTCCGATGACGTAATCCCTGCCGGGTGCCCGGCGGCAAAGAGACTCTTCAGCGCAGACTTGGAGCCGACTTCATGCTGGACCAGCCAGGCGAGAAGCGCATCGCCCTTGCCAATGCTGTGCCAAGCACCAGCAATCTTGTTGGCGAGATCAGTGCCGATTCCAATCCCCGCGAGCCACTCGTAGAGAGTCTTCCCGTTCCACTTGGACGAGGTACTGAACGAGCCAGACGTCGAGATTGACCATACATCGGGGTCTTTTGTTGTGCCAGATCCGCTTGTCGTTCCAGATCCGCTTGTCGTTCCAGAGTCCGATGTCGTGTCTATGGTTTCGTACTTCTTTCCTGATACAGTGCCAGACCCGCTAGAACTGCTTGATTGCTCCTGCACTTGCTTCACAGCATCTTGAAGGGCAACGGGCAAAGCATTCGTGACTTTGCTGCCACCAAATAGATTGGTAAGCCAGTCGCAGAAGTTCTTGAATGCTGTCTTCAACCATCCAAACGGCCCTTCGAGCAACCCGATTGCACCCGTTAGCTTGTTGATGTTCTGCAAGAGACCATCAAGCCACTTCTCTAGCTTGTTTGCCAGCCACTCCTCGATTATCGGCCAATGCTTGTCAATGACATCGAACAACTTGGTAAGGACCGTGATGAGCTTGTCCCCGAACTTCTCGATGAGTGGCCATAGCTTGTTCTCGAAGAACGGCCAGACCTTGTTCTGCAAGAAAGGCAGAACCTTTTCCTTGAAGAACGTGTAGAGCTGATTACCCCACTCGCTGAGTTTCGGGAAAACTTTCTCTTTCAGGAATGGATCAGCCTCGGCCTGCCACCACTTGCTAAAGTTGCCAAAGAAGGTCTGTAGATCAGGCAAGAGAGTCTTGTTGATCCATTGCCCTAGCCCATTCAACGCATAGGTAACAGTGTTGATGACGGGCGAGAGAGCTGTTGCCAGCGATGAGAACAGCCCCGGAAGTTGCTTGCCGGTCTCGCCTAGCGTAGTAAACAGAGTAGATAGACCAGGCAAAGTGTTCTTGAACGTGTCCGAGATCAGCTTGCCGATTCCTGTTATGCTCCCACCGAGCAGATTCGCAGCGCCTTCAAGAATCGCCGGTAGGGTATCTTGAATCACCGGCATAAGGTCTGTGGTGATCGAGTCCACTAGCTTCGTGATCTCGCCAATCCAGTATTCGAGAACAGGCACTAGCTGGTCAGTGATCTTGGTAATCAGCGGCTCGAATGTGGCAGACAGCTTGACAAGACTTGTCGATAGGGCAGTCAGCGACGGCAAGAGTTTCGTCAGCGCCGTTACGACAGAGTTAGAGATTCCGTCGAACAGTCCCTTGATGATGGTCAGAAAGTTGGCAAGGATCGTTGGCAGGTTGGTAATCAGCGCCGGGATCAGTTCCTTGCTAATGCGCCCAGACAGGGCAGTGAATGAATCAATGAGCGCCTGAACAGACGGGGTGATCTTCGCAGCTATGGCACTGAACAGTTCTGGAAGCTGCTTTCCGATGGTCCCTAGACTGGCACCAAAGGCAGAGAGGTTTGGAATCACCCCAACCAGAACCGTCAAGACACTATTCACGGCACCAAAGAATGCCCCACTTAGGAGCGTCGCAATCCCGGTAATTGCCGGGGCGAGCTTCCCTGATAGCGCAGGAATGAGTTCGGTGTTGATCCTCTTCAATAGCTCCGTGAACGCGCCAACAGCAGCAACAATGATCGGGGTGATGGCATTGCCGATCTCTGCGAACAGCTTGGGAACAGACAGAGATAGCTTCCCAATCTCCGCCCCAAATCCCTGTAGCTGCGGGATGACGGCCAGAACGATGTTGAGCAGAGTGTTCCACGCCGACAGAAGAACGGTGCTCGTGAGTTTGGCAACCTCGTTCAGCGCCGCTGGGAGATACTTCGTCAGAACAGGCATCAGTTCGACACTGATACGATCAATGAGCGTAGCAATCCCAGCGACAAAGGCAGCGAGCGTTGGAGTGACTGCTTTGGCAATCTCGGCCGTGAATACAATGAGCGTGTCGCCAAACTTTCCGAGAGCCAAAAAGGCTTTCTCGATCTCAGGGAGCGTGCCCTTGAGCACAATCACAAGACCATTCGCGGCAGCTAGAAGGGCATCGAAGAAGAAGTCAAATGCCCCTTCGATGATTCCCGGCAAGTGCTTCGTCAGCAACGGGACAAGCTCTGACTTGATCTGGTTTGCCAGTTCGACCAAAGCGTTCCCGAAGTTCCCGAGAGCCGGAAGAAGTCCCTGAAGAATCGCCGGGCCAACAATCTCGGCAATCTCTGCCATGAGATCAAAGAACTTCTTGAACGGAGCAATGGCCGCTTCGATAGCGTCCTTGAACTTTGTCAGCAGCTTCTCAATCCAGGTCTCTTCCTCTTCTGCACCCTTCTTGATGCCCGGTTCGCCCGGAGTCGCCGCCTTCCACTCTGCCGCCGTTACCTTGTAGCCCGTGGGGACGTTTAGCGATGTCCCAAGCGCCTCGGCTTCGTCTTCGTATAGCCCAACGATCTTCTTTAGAATGGTGGCAATGGGGCTTAGGAAGGAGAACAGCGCACTAAAGATGCTCTTCTGCAATTCAGATAGCGCCGACTGAATCTCGGTGTAGGCATCAATGCTTGTGATTAGGCTACGGAATCTGTCTGCGAGCGTGGTTGACACTTCAACAAGACGCTGGAATGCGGAAGAGATCCCTTTCCCGACAGCACCATAAGCCCCGCCAACCGCATCGCCAAGCATTGAGATAACAGCAGAAGCAGCGTTGGCGACTTTCCCCGCCACCCATCCAAAGACACTGACAATCTTCCCCAGCACCGTGACGATGAGCCGACCAGTCTTGTAAGCCGCAGTCGCAATCCAGCGAGCAGCATCCCACGCCACTTCAAGCATCTGCTGGATCTTCTTCTTCATCTCCTCGCGCTTCTTCTTCACGTAATCGCCAATCGCCGAGAAGACACCGATGACGCTTGTAACAACACCAAGAACATTGCCCGTGAGCAGACTCCCAATGCCAGAGAGCACGGACGCTCCGCCAGCAGCAAACCCAGCCTGTGTCTGCTCGCCAGAGACCCCACGGAACATCCCAACAATGGCGAGACCAATATCGGTGAGCCCGCTCTTGAGGAACGTAAGCCCCTGCTTGATGTGAGCCGGGTTGATGCTTGCTACTTCCTGCATCGCCGAGAAGAAGGCGTTTATGGTAGACGCCATGTCCTCTGGAAAGACGGCGAGAATAAAGTCCTTGATGTCCGTGCCGTATCGCTCAAGATTGTTGCGGAACGCGATAAGGGCTTCTGGTATCTTCCTAAGTTCGGCCTCTTCGGCGGCGAGGTGTTCACGCAGCTTTGTGGTGTCGTACCCGAGGTAATCGAACTCAGAGATCAGTTGCTCGATTGCGGCAATGAAGTCCTTCGCACTGGAGTAAGCGAGATCCCACCCTCCCGATCCTGGCTCTGCGTCTGCCAAGTTGCGCTGGAGGAGGGCTTCCCAGTCTGTCTTGACGGCCTCTACGGCAACAGTGACTTCCTCGGAATAGTCCGTCGCAGACTGCGCGGCTTGCTGTTGGGCTTTCTGGCAACTGTTGCATGAGCCAGTCATGGCTGACACGCTCGCAGCGGCTCTATTAGCTGCTGCGGCAACGTTGTTCAATGCGGGCGCGAGATCAACAGTTGGGGCTGTCGGCGTATTGACATCGATATCCCACGGAACCGGGCAAACTCCGCCGACACAGCCACCACTTTGCATCCTCTTGCCGCGTGTCCAAACACGACGAATCAGGCCACCAATGCCAGGAATTGCCATCATCCAGCGCGGAATGACAAATTCACCCGGCTCCAGCATCGCTGGAACGATGTCCCCACTTCCCGATCCAGGAACTAGCCCGCCACTGTCGTAACCGTTGGAATACATCGCATCGAGGATCTTTCGGAATGATGCGCTGGTCGCGCCGGGTAGCGGGTTCTTGATGCCAAGAATCTCCTCGATCTTGTTCTTCAGTCCACCGAGCGGATCGAATAGATTCTCGATCTGTGTCTTCAGCTTCTCTAGCTCGGTCGCGTCCTCACCCGCGATCTGCATCCACTTGATCTCATTGTCAAGCGCACTGAGAAGCTCGCTATAGGACTGGATAAGAAGCTCCAAGACTTCGGCTTCGTCGATATGCTCCCCGTTGGCGTCGGACAGGGATTGCGCCATCTTGACATACTGCTCACGGGCATTTGCCATGGCGCGAATCGTCTCAGCAGAGGCAAACCAATCACCTGACTCCATCGCCTTCTTGACTGGATTCAGGAACTGGTCACGGAAAGCCTCCTGCATGGCGTCAGCAGCGTCAGACGCGGCTTGAGCTGCATCTTGAGCGGCTTGAGCGGCGGCCGATGCGGCTTCTCTTGCTGCACGCGCAGCTTCTTCGGCAAGACGCTCTTGCTCTGCAGCAACATCGGCGTTTGTCTGCCCAATCGTCCCGGGCAATTGCTGCCACTCAGTTGCTGCGGCTCTTGCGGCATCCCGCGCGGCTTCGTACTCAGCCTGACGCGCTGGCGTCTCGTTGACCCACGCCATGAACCCCGGATCGGGGTTGACAAACATTCTCTCGTATCGCTCTCGCTGACTCTGGCCCTCGCCAACAATGCTCTCAAATTGCCCGTACAGGTCTCCCCATTCGCCAACTGTCTCGGCTTTTGCCATGCTGGCGAGAGCCTGATCCATCAACGAGTTTAGATCGCCAATCATGCTGGCGATGCCAGCACCTGCGTTGCGCATCTGGGTAGCAAAGTCACTAGCAGAATCGGCAGCTTCGTCAAGCCGCCTTGACAACTCGGCAGCGACATCGGCGCTCACGCCAAGTTCAATCTGGAATACCTCTTCTAGCGTGATCGTTCTGCCAAGCTCTTCTGACAGATCCTTGGCTTTGTCGTAGAGCCATTGAAGCGAAGCGTCGAGATCGCCCGTTCTTAGAGCAAGATCAAGAAGCGATTGGAAGAATTGCTCTACGGTTAGCTGGCCAGAGAGAAGCCCCTCTCGCAACGATTTCCAGCCAACAGCCAAGCTCTGCGCCGCGTCTCCCATACTAAGTCCGGCGGCATCTATTCGCTTGACAAGATCGAGCAGGGATTGCTTGAACTGTGCGTACACCGGATTGGTTGCCAGTTCAGCCAGAGACTTGCGCAGAGACTGAAGCGATTCGCCTGCGGCAATTCGCTTCTCGATTGGCGCAGTCGTGTCTTGCCATGCCTTGACAAGCGCATCGATCTGCTTTGCCCATGTCGCGTCCGCTACCTCAACAAAGGAATTGAGTTCGTCAGAGAAGGCACGAATGGCAACGGCGCTCTTCCAGCCAGCGGCTTCCGCAATGTCGGCCTGATCTGCCCAGTAATCGACAACTGCGGTGATTTCTTCCCACTTCTTCGTCGCCTCTGCGCCTGTGAGGTTCCCCGCCTTCAACTGGTCCCACATTCGCGTGAAGTTGTAACGAGCCATGTCAATCTCGCTGGCTACATCCTTCACAATGGCTGGAGCGCCCGTCAGTTTGGCGAGAGTGCGATACTGATTGGCAAAGTCGTCAATGGCAGTAGAGAGAGTATCAGGAGAAGTTGCTGCATCCTCGAAGTCTGTGCGCAGCTTCCGAATGCGATTACCGAAGTCATCTACCGTGACTTCGGTCTCGTACATCGCGTCTACGATGCCGTAGAGTTGCTGAACCAGAAAGTTGCGCTCTTTCCCCTTGAACGAACTCAGGTACTCGTTGGCCTTGATGAGGTCTTCGACAACGGCGAGGATCGAGCTTTGTTCCCAGCCCTTTGACGCTTCTCTGATGCTGTCAGCAATCTTGAAGGGCAGGAGTTCTCGGATGTTGATCTGTTCGACTGCGGCCTTTGTGCGCTCTTTCTCAATCTCTTCTTTGCTCTTGGGAATAGTGAACGCGGCTGCTAGGGCCGCAGCGGCTTCCTCTGCGGCCTGCTTGCCTTTGACAATCTCGGCGGCGATGTAGATGCCAATCGTGGCAGTGAAGAGGCCAGCACCGATCCCGGCGGCAACGGCTCCTCCGAATGTCGCCCCAAGCATCTTGGCAAAGATGGCTCCGCCGAGGAAAGATCCAAGCCCGGTCTCCAGCGCCGTCTTCAGCTTCGCTTTGGTCTTCTCCGCCCCAGTGACCTTCGGATCGAGATAGATGGGAAGATCGACGGTAAGGCCCTTGATCGCTGCGCCAATACCGAATGCACCGAGAGCGGCAAGGCCAAGCCCCTTGGGGATACTGGCGTTCATCCCGAAGTTGATGGGGGCCTTGAATAGGAACCTGCCAGCCGTGTAAAGCGCGCCTTCGGCTTCGATAAGGCCCCACATTGCCAGCCTGACAGCGTTTAGGATCTTTACGAATCCACCGAAGGCAAGGCTAAGTGCCCCAACAGTCGTGACCAGAGCGACAGTCTGTTGCCCGCCGATCTGCCCCAGGAACTCTGCTACATGGGCCAGCGGCGTCAAGAGCGCCTGCATCGTCTTCAGGAACGCCTGGATCGCCGGAACTAGCAACTGCCCGAACGACACCGCGAGGTCGTTCAGAATGACCTTCAGGTTCTGAATCTGATACAGCCACGACGATGTGATCTTCTTGAATGCTGTGTCGGCTGCCCCTGCCGAATTCCCGACACGCAGCAAGTCGTCGGCATACTCCCCCGCCGCCGTCGAGGTCAAAGGCAGAATGGCGAGGACGGCACGGATGTTGGAGAACAAGGACTCCATCTCCACCCCAGCCGAGTTGCCATAGTCAACAAGGGCTTGCAGCGATTGCGCAAAGCCCAGAGATTCGACCATCGCCCGCCCGGTTGTGTAACCAAGCGCGGTGATGGCCGTCTTGAGCGCCTTCGACGGACGCAGGATCTGGAACAGCGACTGACGAATAGCTGTGACCGCCGTGTCGGTATCGATACCGAGACGAGTCAGGGTAGCAATCGCGGCAGAGACTTCTTCTAGACTTGCCCCAACCGGGGCCGCAACGCCAGCGAGTCGGCCAAACTGTGTAGCCAACTCGTTCATCGTCGTGTTATGGGCAATGATGTCTTCCGCAACAAAGTTATGGAGGGCGGGAACGACTAGGTCGTAGACATGATCTTCTCCAACCTCTTCGATGGAGATGATCTTGTCATAGTAGATGACGCCCCACATGGCATGGACATACTTGGGGGCATGATTGACAATTTCTTTCGCTGCCGGACGATCAATTCCAATCTGGTCAACGAAACGGCGCACTTCCGCATAGCGGTTGCTTTCCCAAACCCATGCCCCTGTTCCGTGGCGGCGTCTAATGCGGCCAACAACACCGAATCTCAGAAGAAGGTGCGAGACATCACGAACTAGTCGCTCTGACTTGGAGCAATATCCAAGCTGAAATCCGCTCCCGGTTCTGTACGTTCGGTAGTCGGTAAGCCAGCCATCTCCATTGAATAGCCAATGGAGAAATGTGGCAAGGGACTCTCGATCCCAGGTAAAGACTTCATCGGGGACAAACTTGTCGCCAGACTTCGAGTCAGCAACGCCAAGGCGGCGCAGGAACTCCATGGCCTTGTTGCCGTCTTTGCCACGATACTCAATGCCCCGAGAGAATGCATAGACTGGCGTATGGTCTGGATCAGAGCCTCTCCTGCGCGCCTCACAACCAAAATGAGGAGCCCAACTGGCAATCTGCTCGCCGTATGACCGAGACGCTAACTCTGGCGTTCGCGCACCTCCGGTCCCCTCTGCGAGCCACAGTCCGAGGAATGCCGCCTCTTCCTCTGGAACATGTTTCGTGCCGAAGAACGGAAGATCGGAAGGAGCGGCAATTGCATCGCCGGGTTTCAATTCTGAAACCTTCTTCCAGCCATCCTCCGTTAGGTATGGATGATTCCAGGTCGTCTTGATTGTTCTGCCAAGCCGTGTAGTTAGCTTGACAATGGGCTTTGTCCCTTGGTCAACCCAGGAAGCATCCATCGGGAGGAACGAACGTCCCTCGAATGAAACAACCCTTGCTCCCTCCTGTAGCGAGTCGATCCGGCGGTATTGCCCATCTGCCAAAAGGACGCGAGTGTCACCAGCAACACACTTGCCGTACAGAACCGTTTGGAAGAGTACGTCATTGACGTGTGCTGACTTCTCAGCCGCCATGCCGTAGGCGTTCAGCACGGTCGTCATCATGTCGGCAACCGTGTAGACATCCGTCATGCCCGCCGCAGCGCCCTTGGCGGACTCTTTCAAGATCACGAGCGCGTCAGCCCCGTAGAACACGCTCTGGTTGATCTCGTACATCGCGTGCTGGGCCTCGGTCGCCGTCATGTTGAACTGACGGGCAAGCGAGCGGACTTCCCCGCCCAACGCACGCAACTCGCCCCGAGACAAATCACCGGCAACGGCCCACGTCGCCTTCAACTGTTGGTTGAAGCTCAGGGCCGCGCCGGTTGTCGCATCAAACGCCTTCTTCAAGGCATAGAGTCCCGTGGCGGCAATGGTGAACCGGCCAAGGTTCGCCATTACACCGTCTACCTGGCTACCGAAAGCCTTGAATGAGCCGAGCGTCCCCGCGAGAGAACGCTTCAGCGCACTATCATCAACGGTAAGTGGAAGTACGGCACCGCCGTAATCGACCATGTAACCTCACACGGGGCTTAGACCTGACCAGTCTTTGTGAAGCGCAGGAGTTCCTCTTCTGTCATGTCCCGCGCTAGGAAGGAAACCTTGAAGAAGTCGGGGACTGTCTTCGGACGATGTT
>JBAZMT010000012.1:0-23986 GCA_041649615.1 Parcubacteria group bacterium | reverse complement strand
CGGCAATCGTGGGATGAGTACTTTCTCCGGATCGCGGAGGAAGTAGCAACGCGTTCGACGTGCAATCGCAAGCACGTCGGGGCCGTCATAGTGCGTGATCGTTCGATCTTGGCGACGGGATACAATGGCTCGATCCGAGGGATGCCCCACTGTGATGACGTTGGGCACCTGATGGTCAACGACCATTGCATTCGGACGGTTCATGCCGAAGCGAACGCGATTGCTCAGGCCGCACGCAACGGGGTTCGAATTGAAGGAGCAACGATCTACGTGACAGCGTTGCCGTGCTTCGATTGCTTCAAGCTCATCGCGAACGCATGCATCAACCGCATCGTCTACGACGAGTTCTATCGGGGGGAGCAATGGGACGAGATTCTTGCAACGTGTGAGAAGCTCGACATCCAACTCCAAAGTCGTCTGTCGCTTCAGATAGACGAACGTGGCCTCCGGTGAACAGTGACAACTCTTAGAGGCTTTGCTTGGAACATGACGCGCAAGGAAGCGCTTCTTGTCCTCAAGTACATCTGGGGGCTCAGGGGGTTCATGACCCCCCAGATGGAACGGGACATCAATGACCAGCGGCAAGGCAAAGAGACGCTTCTCGAATGCGTCAAGCGCCTCGCTGGAATCGAAGAGCAGGTGAACACGGCTCGGCCGAGCCAAGTCGTGCGGCTAGTGGACAGCAAGTTGGAAGAACTGAGGACTCAATGATCACACCTAGACAAGCAATTGTGAGCGAGACGTGCATCTGCGTCGGCACGCTCGGGCGAGTAGAGCTCGAGACCGTTGCAGCTGTCATCGTCGCCTATCACTGGGAGCATAGCCCTGACGAATGGAAGCAGATCTCTCGAAGGCAGATAGCTGACTGGATACCAACGTCGTCTGTCCTTGCACGGGCAGTCGTCAATCCGTTTTGGAAGCTCGATCTCAAGGGCTTCATCGAAGGTGGCTTCATTGACGGATGGGGCGTTGGCGGAATGGAAGGCATCGACGACCTAGGTACGCTCACGCCGAAGTTCTTCGAAGCGCTTGAGAAGGCAATACCGAAAATCAACTTCACCGAAGCGAAGATTCATCGTGACCCACCGACTGAAGTCGAAGGGCTTGTGACGGGCGTGAACACCATCGACTTCGAGAACATGGGTGGCCCAGAAGTACCGTGTGACGCCGAGAAGTAGTCATGGCTGAACAGCAAGGCATTGAGGAGAAGCAATTCAAGCATGGAGCAATCCACGACGGACAGTGCGACGGCACGGAGTGCGGAGGCGTCTTCGTTTGCCCGTCGTGTGGCAGACTCTGCGGATGGTGCTTTGGTGGAGCTCCTGATCCACGTTGTGATGCATGCGTCGTCGAGCACCCTGAGCAGGCGAAGGAGTATCAAGGGGCAACCGTCGACATCGCAATGGACAGCGGCTCCTTCGTCGCAGACGTCGATCGAATTCTGATGAGCATCGCGAAAGCCAAGTTGCTCATCCTGGCCCGTAGGTTTTTCGACGGGCACTAGGCCAGCCCAAAGCCATGACAGGCCCCCCTTGGTTGCCCCTGCCAAGGGGGGTTTCGTTTTTTCGGGACGGATATCCACACTGAGTGCAAGGAGCCGCCACAAGGGCGGCCAGGCCCGGGCAGGGCCACGGTGAGAGATGCCATTCAACGACGACGGTGAATACGTGCCAGCGGTGGAAGAGCGACCCTTTCGGGTGCCCTCGCTGGATGTGGTCATTGACCTGAACAACGAAACGCAAGTGGCTCAGATCTTTGGCGACATCAGCGAAGAGCTCGAACTGGCGAAGGGCGACCCGGAGAAGCGGTCAGCGCTGCTCACCGACAAGGCACGACTCGCGAAGAAGGTAGGTAGAGCATGAGCACTGGGAAGAAGAAGGCGCCAAAGGCAAAGAAGGCGGTGACCAAGAAGGTTGGGAGCAGCAAGAAGAACGTTGACATCGTTCCTTTGCTCAAGCTCGAGGCCGAGGTGAAGCGGTTCGTCAAGGAGCACCGCATCTCGTGCCCCGAAGCAATCTGCCAGAACGACGACGTAATCGTTGACGCTTACGAGTTCATCGAGAACCTCGTTGAGATCGTTGGTTACTTCGAAGAAGGCGATGACGACGATGGCTAACGAAGCAGTCACCAACCCGGCCGCGTTCTACGGCAAGTTCGGCATGTCGTTAGCCTCGCTCTACGCGAAGGCGTTGCAGGACATCATCGACCATTCGAACGTCCACGGCTTTTGGAACCGTGAGCAAGAGATCGCCGAAGCCGCGCTGGAACTAGCTAAGAGCAAGAAGGCACTCGGCTTCAACTTGGGGCTGATGTTCGTCGATGTGTTGCCGGGACTGAAGGAGGGTAAGAAGTATCGGCGCAAGGCTTGGGTCGAAGGAGTGTTCATAACGTTCGAGCCAGGCATGCGGTTCATCACATTGCACGGCAAGACGGGCATCCACATGAGGTGGACGCCATACCAAGATGACTTCGACGGCGAAGACTGGGAAGAGGTTCAATAGAAAGAAGATGGTTGATCATGGCGAGACGACTAAGCATGCGTGGAATACCTGATGAGAAACTAGATTGGAGCCTACTGGGTTCGATCAGTGAGTCTCAGGGTCGTTGGCAGATGCACGTCAAACGATACGGAAAGAACCCGCCGAAGGCTCTCGTATCGAAGAGCAAGTACCCGACGAAGAAGGAGGCAGAGCCGCATTTGATTCGTGAAGCGATGCAGATTCTAGCGCGACGCAAAGACCAATCTGAGCATCGCAAGACACGGTATCTGATGATACCGATAGCTGAGTTAGTTTCGAATCCGATCCAGCCTGCGATTCGAACGACTGATTCGGCTCTCGAAGGATTGATGATCGAGATCGAAGCACACAAGCTTCACGGTGCCGTTGTCGTGATGCGGTATCAAGGCAAGTGGGTCATTCTCGATGGGCATCGTCGGAAGTTCTGTTGCGAGAAGCTCGGTTATACCGAGATCTACTGTGAAGTCACAGACGCGTTTACGACTCCAGAATCTGGCTTCATGGCGTTGAACAAGAAGACTCGGAAGGTTTCCGGCAAGGAGACTTTCATGAGTTGGGCAATGGCCGAGACAGACGAAACTCGAGAGCTTGTGTTGAAGGAGGCGAAAGGAGCTGTCGCGGCCAAGATCAGATTGATGGTTTCGATTGTTGGTAAGAAGGACGCGATTGCCTATGGTCTTAGAGGCATCGCACCTGAAGCCGCTCCGATTGCAAAGATGGCACGTGAAGCCATCCTAAAGCACTTTCCAGCTCGAGAAGATGAAGTGCCGACCCTTCGAGAGATCGTGGCATACATCGTTGAGCAGAAGGCACAAGCCGACGTGAAGGACTATGCTAAGTCGATCTTCGGTAAGCTCAACATGACTGGAAAGGCTCCGCCTGTTCACACATTCAAAGCCTATTGCAACGCGATCAAGGGAGGAATCAACCTCCGACATGCGTTGACGGTTCTTGCAGTGAAAGCCAAGTGAGATGCCTTGCAGACCAATCCTAGATGCGAGGGGTAAACAGATCGGCTTCGCATGTTCGCGCCGAACTCACGTTGCCCCTTGTGTCGAGTGTGGCAGGCCTTCGACGAAGCAATGCGACTTCGAGCTCAAGAATGCCAACCGACGAACATGCGATAGAGCACTCTGTGACAAGTGTGCTCGAAAGGTTGGCCCGAACCGCGACTACTGTCGCATTCACTACGAGATGACCCATGAAACGATTCAACCTGAAGAAGCAAGCGCGCAAGCAACGTCGCAACGACAAGGCACTCGAAGAGTTCTCAAGAAGCACGGCAACAGAACGCCATGCAACGATAACGATCGGTAACCGTCAGGTGAGTGGCACCTTACGAAAGACGGGCCCTTCGACTCTCGAGTTCACCGAACATACCCTCGCTGGAAGTACGGCGAAGCCGCTTCAGCTCAAGATGGCTAAGCGCGACAACTACTTCAAGTTCGTGGAGCGCACGTTGGCAGAGAAGGGTCTCGAGTTGACACCATCCAACGAGGAGGCGTTCTATGCGGATACTACGAAACCTTCGCCTGATGCAGATGCTCAGGGAGATGAGAAAGCAGGATGAGATGAAGGACTTCAAACTAGGCAAGGAATACAAGGACAAGATCAGCGGCTTCATCGGCGTTGCCGTTGCCAAAACCGAATGGATCAACGGTTGCGTGCGCATCACGTTGTCACCGAGACTCGACAAGGACGGCAAGTTCCAAGACAGTGTGTGCTTGGACATCGAGCAACTCGAACCCACGGGCAACGAGGTCACCCTTGCCCTTCGTGATGGGCCCGGCGGGGAACCGGGTGTTCCAGCGCGCGAACCGGTTGTGCGCGCCGTCGGCTCGCGCTAGAAGAGCTTTGCAGGCCTCACGATGTCAACACCCCCCCGCATCGTGGGGCCTGCCCTTACTCGTTGAACGGTAACAACGAACCTCTCCCCGGTGAGAGATGAAAGGCCATACCATGTCCAAACCAAGAACCAGAGAACAGATCTGTTCCGACATCTTCACTGCCATCGTGGTCAAGGGCGAAGGGCCCTTCTACTTCGGCGACATCACCTACGACGAACTCCTTCGGCTCGTTGCACCCGACATCGGTTCTTGCCCGATGTGCGGCTCCGAGATGGGCGTCAATATCGACTGCAAGGCGTGCGAGGCATGGACCGAGATCATGGCTCGCATGGAGTGCGAAGAGGGCCCGAACCCCGCGCTGGCCAACACCATTGAGGCCTTCGACAACGGCGCCGTCTCTTCGTTGCTTCACACGACCATTCAAGCGCTCGGTGACAAGCATCAGCTCCGCAAGTTCCAAGAGGAATGCAGCGAGGCCAGCGCGGCCGTGAACCGCTTCGTCATGGGGCGCGACAACAATGCTGAGCAGATGGCTTCGGAACTTGCCGACGTGCTCATCACGTCAGCGAGCGTTCGATTGATCTTGGCCAAAGTGTTCCCAGGGCTCGTCGAGCAGAAACTCAGCGAGCGCTTGTCGCGCCTGCGAGAACGTGTCGACGCGTTCTTGGCAGGGACAGGGCCCAAGCCGTGATCGACAAGGACAAGATCGACCCCGAGCTTCGGGCTACGATTGAATACGGCAAGGGGCTTCGAAAGCGCTTCGTCATCGTCTTCTACGAAGCTGACTTCGATTACTACGCTCTCGCACTCACCAATCAGGGGCGCTTCCACTTCGACGACAAGAAGGAAGCATTGGACACGGCCGAAGTGTTCAAGGGAACCTATAAGGGATGGGAAGAGCTTCGAGTGATCGAGGCTGAATGCTACGATCACGGTGATTGCTGTCGCACCATCTTCACGCCTGAATACGTCGAAGAGCACGAGGTGAAGCCGTGAAGCAAGAATGCTTGATCAACTGTTCCTTTCTATTGGGCGGTAGATGCTCGAAGTACGACAAGCTTCTTGTTCTCAACGATCAAGATCGTCACGAGGCTTTGGAAGAATGCGAAGCTGTCAAGATGATGATCGGTCCGCTTCGAAAGGTGTTCCGCAAGACGGCTGACGGCGAAGAGCGCGTGTCGGGTTTGATCGATATCAAAGCGGGCGACACGTTTCGAATGGAGTCGCCCGACAATTGCTTCGATCCGCATTGCCCAACGCAATGGATGGAAGCCAAGACAGCCGGCTACATCCAAGACGGTGTTCAAGGCATCGTCATTGGAAGGTTGATCGAAGTTGAAGGAGATGTACCATGCAAGACCAGTTGAACGCACAGACGCAAGCACACATCAACGAGGTCCAGCGCCTCATCCATATCGTCGTCACGCACTTGCTCAAGCGCGCCGAGCAGCACGATCAGTCGAAGTTCAGCGAAGCCGAAGCGCCAGTCTTCGACGAGTTCACGGCGAAGCTGAAGGACACGACCTATGGGAGCCCCGAGTACAAGTCCTATCTCGAGGCGATGAAGCCCGCGCTGGACCATCACTATCAGGTGAACAGGCATCACCCTGAGCACTTCCTCAACGGCATCAATGGGATGAACCTCTTCGACTTGATCGAGATGTTCGTCGACTGGTATGCCGCAACCAAACGGCACGCCGACGGCAACATCTGGGAGAGCATCGAGAAGAACTCGGGGCGGTTCGTGTATGGATCGCAACTGCAAGCCATACTCGAGAACACCGCTTCAGCCCTCGTGTTCGAACTCGACAAGTCGTGCGGCAATTGCGTTCATCGCAACTTCGAAGACGACAAGGGCGGTCAGTGTTCGATCACGTCAGCGCACGTGCTCAATCACGATGGGCACGATTGCGTCGGCTTCAGGGTGGTCCAGAGCAAGTGGAAGCCAGGGCAATGATCATCAAGGAGCTACTCGACAAGCGCTTGGTCAGTGTGGAAGCAACCTACGGCACGCGGGTCAGGGTTGCCCCCACTGACTTGGAGCAGTGGACCAGTGACGCGCTCAAGGCCTTCACAGGCGTCGAAGGCACCATCATCGAAGTAAGCGAGAATCCCTTCGATCGCAAGACGCCCACCTATCTCGTCGAGTTCGACAAGCCCGTTCGGAAGTGGGCAATGCTATCCGAATCCGAACCCGACACGAACCCCGTCAACTTCTTCTCGTGCTTCCACTTTGCAGGGTGCGACTTGACCGCGCTGGAACCAACCCCTCAGGAGAACCGAACGTGATCTATCCAATCGAAAAGAAACCCGCCGAAGAGTTCAGCAACGGCAACGTCTGGGACGTTGATGGAGTTGAAGGGCACTCGACGTGCTTGCGCATCGTCATCCTTCGCTTTCCCGAGGCTCACCCGATGTGGCACGACTACATGCTCTCGCTCGTGCACTTGCGGCCAGTGGAAGGCATGCCAGCGCCATCGCTTCAGAACCAGAACAGTTCCCATGAGCTGATCTGCTACGCCCTGAACCCGGACTCCAACAATCAGCCGACGAACTTCGACTCGTTCAAGGTGCTGACGCCCATGAACTTGGTCTTCCAGTTCGAAGGGCTCACTGACGACCAGGCAAAGGAGGCTTTCTCCCACTACCTGACCGCGTTGTCGAACGGCAGGATGTCCCCCGACACGGACTACCGAACCGCTCAGCGAACGATGCTGAAGGCCATCCAAAGGGACGTGCTAGACGGCATTGCCAGGCCCCAATGATTCGTGAATTGGAGCGCGCCCATCTCGAGCGAGAGATCGACAGCCTCGTTGCAGTTGGGCGCGCTCGCATGCCAGCGCAAGGGAACCCGCTCTACCCTTGCGAGACGGACTGGCTGAGCCCTGAGGAGCTTGCCACGTTGCAGGCTCTCCAGTTGCGGTTGACCCTGCTCCAGGACACGACAGCCGAGATACGAGCCCGCGTTGCAGCCAAGCGAGCAGCGCGCCGAAGAACCTCTCCCCGGTGAGAGGTTCGTTTCGTTCTAGCGCTAGGACAATTCGATGGAAGACAACGGCGACACCTTGAAGCGGAGCGAAGTAGCCCCTGGCGTCTATCAGTGTGGCTGCCGATGGATTCGGGCGGAGGAGGACCCCAAGGCCTTTGAAGCGGGCGTGAGGGGAGACGTTCTGAAGCTATGCCCCATCCACGAGCAATGGAACGCAACCAGAAAGGTCGAGATCTCTCCCCGGTGAGAGGTTCGAATCATTCTAGCGATGGCTAACAATCCCGAGCGTGACTGTTCGACGTGCAAGTACGGTGACAACGGCTCCAACCCTGAAGGCTGCCCCGAAACGTGTCTTGAACCGGAGCTACCTGACTACGACCCCATCCCGCCCAAGCATTCGCGCGAAGAGGAACTGGAGAGGCAGGTAGAAGATCTGCAACGCGAAATCACCAGGCTCCGCCATGTCTGCTCCATCGCTTCCCAACGGCTCCAATTCGCTCTCGATGCTTTCAACTTCCACCAATCCCCACCCCGCCCACACTTTCGTCATTCTCCAGAACCAAGGAATGCTCCCCTCCCTCCTAAGACCAAGAAGAAGCTTCCTCCCAATATCAAGAAGCTGAGCCGCTAGGCGAAGCTCCCTCTACACCATCCTAGCGACGACCCATAAGCGAACCTCTCTCCCAAGATAGCTAGAAGTCTTCTCGATAGGATCGATGACGCCTTAGACGATGCAAGCTCCCGCGCTGGACAGAAAGAAGACTTACACAAGACGCAAGGCCGACGAACCCTTCGAAACAGCCTTCCAGGCCCCCCGCAGGCCCCCCGTGCCCTCGTACGCGCGTAGACCAAGCGATTAGACGGTCCAGCCTGAAGGAAGATCCCCTCCCTCCAGACGGGCACCTAGCCTCAGGAAAGGGCATCGTCGTTTCGGAATTCGGAAGCGAGTTGGAAAGCGCTAGCGCATAATGAACGGGTCAGGAGGAACAGATGGTTCGCTACTTCGATGACTTCGCGCTAGGCACAATCAACTACCGGCCCCGATGGGTGGAGCTCACCAAGGACAAGCACGTCCACCGCGCTCGGGACAACGAAGGGGTGAAGGTGTTCACCCGCCAAGGGTGGACGCCTGTGAAGGTTGGCTACGTGCGGCTCTACGGTGGGCAGGTAGACACGGGCACTGAGCACACAATGGCGTGGGAAGAGTACCTCCGAGCTATCGGGAGGTGATGCCCTTGCCCCTTGCATTCCTTGGTAGTGGGTAGGCTCACCCAAGGAATGCAAGGGGGGCCCTTGGCGCCGAGCTCGGGGAAGGGCAGATACTTTAGCTCCGCGAGCAAGCCGAGCCGAGGCAGGGGACGAACAGATCTGCCGCAATCGGAAGAGTCGGATTCTTCGGAAAGGCGATTGCGAGTAGAACGGCTTCACCCATGATGAACGCATGGACCAGCTGAACACCCTCGTCGCCCAGAACACCGCGTTCCGTACCTACGCCGACCTCGCCCAAGCAATGGCCAGCGGCTACGCCCCATCGCTCCGCAGCGACCGCAAGGGCCCCAAGGCGTTGGGCCTCGCGCTGGAAGCCAAGGGTCACCGCGTGCTTTGGTTGGGCGGCTCCTTTTGGGGTTACTCGTGAGCCAACGCTACCAAACCAGGGGAGTGCTAGGTGGGGCCTACCGTGGCCCCGACCTGGCTCGCCGTACCCTGCTCACTCACCTACTCGACACCGAGACGGACAGATCTGGTTGCAGGGTGCCAGGCGAGAACCTGGCAGACGAGTACGCCGACCCCAAGGGTAACGGCCAGCGCCCTACCTGCCCTCGCTGCGCGAAGAAGTGGGACGCCTTGCAGAAGCCTGATGATTCTTCGGAATCCTCATTGCGCTAGCGCGTGCCTCACCCATAATGAACGGGTCAGGTGAGAAGAGCCTGGCAGAAAGGTAAGAGAGAATGAAGATCCGAGAGTTCCTGGCCTTGTTCGAGGGGCGCAACCCCGAGAGTGAACTGAAGGGCATCGTCCTGCCCTTTGCTCACGACCTCGTGGTAGTGGGCGTCGCCAACCGCGGCGAGTTCGCCACCTTGCTCGCAGAGAAGGATGAGGACGAGGCCAGCGGCGTCACCAGTGACGACCCACCCGACACCCTGCCAACGGGTTGCACCCCCGAGCAGGCTGACGACGTGGAGCCGTTGCCCGCCGGTTGCAAGTGGGACGACACGTACGTCATCCTGGATGACGAGAGCATCAAGGAGGTGACCGGGCACTAACCGGAACCGCGTGTAAGCAAGAAGAAGGGGCTCAGCTCGAAAGGGTTGGGCCCCTTCACTTTGGAACCGCTCACCGGTGAGAGGTTCGTTACTGGCCAGCGCTAGCCAGTTAGGCGCGGCCCCGAGTGCCCCGACTTCTAGAAGTCTTCGGCTCGGCGAGCTCGGCGCCGTTCGGCAGGGGGGAGGGGTAGGGGAGCGAAGGGCATGACGTCAACCAAGGGCGCAACCCCAACCGAGCTCGCGCTGGATCTCCACTGGTCACCCGAGCACCTTAGGCCAGCCCCAACCCTGCCCCCATTGGGCAAGGCAACCATCACCGAACCCTGCCTTGCACCTGCCCCAACCAAGGGAGGCACGCCCAACCCCGGGGGGTAGGGGAGGGCCCCTTCGACGTGCCCTTGGGGGCAGGCCTGCTCCCGAGCGAGACGAAGAGCAGATGATGAGGGAGGGGAGCAGAATGTAGGTGCGGGGAGGGGACGAATACAGTAGCGTCCAGACGGACGGACCGGGGCCTCCTTCATGCCCGCGTGCCAGTTTTCCCGCCGACTGTACTCCAAAGGCTTGGCCCACCTGCCCCACGAGCGTTAGGCGCCAATTAGCCAGCCTCGCACCACACCCCCCGGGGGAGCTCACACACCCCACCCACCAAAGTTCCAGGGAGCTCAGCCCGTTTGGCGCTCCAACGGCGCGCAATGTGCCAAAGGGCTCCCACCCGGCGATGGCCCACAGATTCGCCCGTCGGTTTTCTACCACCTTCACGCCTAGCCAACTTTCACCGCACTTCCCCATCCTTGCACCCCAACCAACCCGCCAAGGCATCGCGCTGGACCAAGTTCGCACCCTTGCGATTCGCAAGTGGTCCCGAATGCTTTCAGCATGGCAAAGCTCATTCATTGGTTGGTCCTTGGCTTGGTTGGTTGTGGCGGAGCTACTAGCGGCACGTCTAACGACGATGCCGATCTAGGGTTGGCCGGTAGAGAACCAGTTTCTGTGGAAGGTGTGGGCGGCGAGGCAGGTGCTAGCCCCCTTGGGGTTGCAGGTACTAGCGAGGCAATGGTTACCGGTGGGGCCGTTGGGGTGGGTGGTAGCCTGGCAACGGGTGGGGCGGTTGTTACCGGTGGGGCCCTTGGTTTGGGTGGGGCCAGCATGGCAACCGGTGGGAGCGTTGCAGGTGCCGACCCCGGTGGGGCTGCCCCGGGTGGTTCGAGTGCCCTTGGTTTGGGTGGGGCCGTTGGGGCAGGTGGTTCGAACATGGCAACCGGTGGGGCCGTTGCCGTTGGCGGGAGCGTTGCAGCCGGTGGGGCCAGCGTGAGCCCTACGGTTTGCCGTACCCTTTGCAACGATGACTTCTCGATCTGTTCGAGCGAACGGCTTTTCGAACAGAGCCATTGCGTCGACACGTGCAACACTCACCGCGAGATGTGCGCGCTGGACTGCTCCGGCGTGATCGACGCCTGCATCATGGTCTGTGCCAACAACGAAGCAACGTGTTCGGGCACGTGCTTCAGTGCTTGCGTCGACGACTGCAACACCCGGGCATGCGACTACCTGGATTGTGATGGCGAGCAGACCAAGTGCTCAGCGGTTTGCCAAACCAACTACACGGCTCGCATGAGTTCGATCTGCTTCGCCGAGCGTTCGAAGTGTCTTGCCGCTTGCCCCACTTGACATCGATCTACTCGGGGATCATGCTCCGGGCGTGCCCTACACGTAACCCCCTTGAATAGAGAGGATGGGCCCCCAACCATGACCCACCCGTCAATCGCAAAGATCCGAACTGAACAACATGCCATCGACTGCCCCGGCGGGACGATCTGCCGTTGCGGCGTCACGCCCACCTACCGCCCGCAAGGGGTGCGGATGGTGAGGCAAACTGGCATCCAAGCCGCGCAAAGTAGCGGAACTCCATCCCATGGTGGAGTGCTCTTGGTGATGCCGAATCGACCGCGGTAAACTTGGGGCGTAGCTCGGGAGGAGCTCTACGCCCTATGTCAACCCCATCATTGAAACGCCTTGTGGACCTAGCCCGTGCGCTCGGGTGGCCCAATCCGTTCGCTAATTACCTCGACTTGCGTCCACGCGCAGACGAGCCGCCCTACGTTGTCGGTCGAACGTTCTCCAACGCCGACGGCATCCTTTGCACGATGACGCGCTGGCCCGGAGTAATGGTCAACCATGGAGAGGAACTCCAATTCATGGTGGTCAACAAGAGCGGGCAGACCATCTTGAACGGGCAACCCATCTTCGTCTTTGGGGCGCAAGGCAACCGCCCGAAGGTGGACTTGCCCGTCAACACGAATGACGCAACGTTCATCACGGTTGGGCTTGCAACCCACGACATTCCGAACAACGTCGAAGGGCGCATCTGCACCGAAGGCGTCGTGCACGACGTGAACACGAACGCATGGGCAGAGGGTGATCTGCTCTACGTGAGCGAGACGAGGGGCGTGCTCACGAACGTGATTCCGCCTGGAACGAGCTACTATTGCGCGGTCGGCATGGTGACGGTGAGCCACTTGGTCCACGGGGAGATCACGGTGCATCCCCGCCGGTTCGAACGCAACGCGGGCACCACTGCAAACCGCCCCACCGTTGGCGCGGGAACGCGTGTCGGCTTCACCTACTTCGACACGACGCTTGGAAGGCCCGTTTGGCGGGACCCGACTTCGGCAACCGGTTGGACTGACGCGACAGGGGCCGACGCTTGAGCTACACTGACCGGGCCGTGCATCACTCACTCGGCGCTTGATTGGCTCGTTGCGGACAAGGAAGCGGGCCCCTCCATGGATGCGGCCATTCGTGGAGGGGCCCGTAGGGTTCAGACGGCTGTCGGTTCCCACCCAAGGTCAACGAGATGCTCCCAGTGTTGGCGCGCGAGTTCGATCGATTCGTAAGGCACGGGATCGGGGCAGCCAAGCAAGCCTTTGATCGACGCCGACGAACCTTCGTGCTTGGTCACGATGGTGACTTCGAGCACGGACGCGCCGTTGCGTAGCTGATGGACTTGGGTGTGTTCGTAGGGTTGGGCGTCCTCTGGTGGACGCGGTTTTGGATGCCGCATTGGACGCCTATTCATCAGTGTTTACCGGCGGTAAGCCGACAGGCTGTTCCCCGCGCTGGAGTTCCGCTTCGACGGCTTGGTTGCGGTCCCAGTCCGCTTCCATCAGGTCGCCAACGAAGTCCTGAGCCACTTCGAGCGGAGCGAGTGCTTGCTTGGTAGAACGCCCAACGGCTCCGGTGACAATGACGTCTTCGGTGCCGACGTCAAAGCGGAGCAGCCGAGCACCCTTCTGCATCACGACGAGGTTTCTGTGCATTGCGCTTTCCTTTGCTGTTCGTGCGAGAGAGTTCGCACATTCGAATGACCTTGCCTGCTCCACCGCACATCCAATCGAAGCGAACGATCAGTGTGCGGTAGATCAAGCCCGTGGAGACTACGGTGCCGAGCCCGTAGGTTGCGTGACGTACCCGTGACCCTTTGAGCATTGTCATCGTGGACGTTTTGGTTTCTTCGTCTTGGCCCTGTCAAGAGCAGCCTGCAAGATGAACTCGCTTAGGTCACCGCGGCCGTTGCCAGCGGCTCGTTCGATTGCGACGCGTTGCTCGAGTGTGCAACGCACTTGCAGGCGTTCAGTCTTGGCGCTCGCAGCGTTGCCGCTCGCTGAGTTCCAATTGCCTTGGCTTCGAACGGTTGCGGATTCCATGTCCGAGTACCGAACGTAGAATTCGTCGCCAGTTTCTTCACAACTGATGGTCGCCTTGAAGCGATCAAGCGCGGCGAGCGTGCCGTTCGAGAACGTCATGCCTTTGACGTGGATCGTCACCACTTCGCCGACGTACGGTTCGAGCGCTTTCATCTTGGCCCCTGCGGAGCCGGTTAGGTTGATCGTTTGCATCATGCCTCGTTGATCGCGACGATAGGCGTCGCAGGTGCTTTGGCCTTCTCGAGTTGTAACCGCCAATGGACCCACCCTTGCGCCACTTGCGCGGGGTCGCATTGCATGGCCGCGTAGAACAGGGCTTCCAGCACGATCTCTTCGCGCTTGATGCCAGGGGCCGCGCTGGCAACGGCGTCCATCCAGAACTGAATGCATTGGCGCTTCCCCCGCGGTGATACGACAGGGGCCTTCTGTGATTCTTTCATGGGTCCTCCAAAAGAGCAGCGGAGAGGCGAGGCACTAAGGCACCCGCCCCTCCGTAGTTGGTCAGGCAAGGGCACGCGTCAGCGCTTCCATGTCGCGCATCAGGTCGGCCCCAAGCAACTCGCCAAGCTGGCGATCTAGCTCGGCACGGCGGTCACGCGCAAGTTGGGCGCGCTCGCGCTTGTTCGACAGGTGGGTGAACCCGCGTTCGAGTAGCTCGGCAGCCTTGGGGTCAGTGATGGGGCTGCCCGCGGGCACGTGCTTGAGCAATTCAGCGGGGACGCGGTAGAACTTGCCACCTGCCGAAACGCAAGGCACGCGGGCACCCTTGCGCGGTATCTCGACCACGACGCAATGGATGGTTCGGCCTTCGTCTTCGTGATGGAACTTGAAGCGGTTGATCATTGGTTTCCCCGTTCGACCTGTTCACCTTGGAGTACAGTTTAGCGGGTCGCAACTGAATTCCGAATGCCTTGCGCTAGCGCGCCGAATTGCTCGGCTTTTCGTATGACGATTGCTGCCCCACCCTGCCCCGTTGGCGCGATGCCGCGCTGGCCGCCCCAACCGGCGGGGTGAGTGTAGGCAAGGGCGCTAGCGCATCGCGCTTGACCGTTGGCGGCCCTTGGGGGATTCTCCCAACGTGCCGAGACGCAGCAAACGAACGGGAACAGACACGCCGAGCGCGGGAGCGCCAACGGTCAAGAAGCAAACCATCAACCTGAACCCGGTTGATGGCGCGCAGAAGACGAAGACCGTAACGATGCCACCTGCCGTCTCGACGACGGAGCTTGCAACGCGTGCTCTGATGCGGCGAGCCGCCGAAGCTCGAACCGACATCTCGAAGTTCTACGACTTCACGATTCGGCACGAGACTACGAAAGCGCCGTTGTCCACGGCCGCGCATCAGCGGGTGATGTTCCGGTTCGTGATGGATCACCCGCTCTGCGTCGTGCGTCAACCGATCGGCACGGGCAAGACCTACGGCATGGCCGCGGTCGGGCTCTACTTCCTTGGGCAGGACGTGACGCAACGTGGAGCCGTTGTTTCGAAGGCTCAGGGGCAGGCAAGCAAGGTCGTTCGCATGGTGAGCGACTACATCACCGACCCGAACCTATCGGCTCCGGTGCAACTCGTCTTCCCGTGGCTCAAGAAGACGCAACGTACGAGCGAGCAATGGACGCAGACCGCCATCACGATCGATCGTCCAGCGGGTATTCGTGACCCGTCGCTCGTTGCCGTTGGTTTGGACGGGCAGATTCAGGGGTCGCGTCTTTCGTGGGTTGTCGGCGACGACATCTTGGACAGCGACAACACCCTGACCTCCGCTGGACGCGATCAGGTTCATCAACGGTTTGATGCCCGCGTGCTTTCACGTCTTGACCCCGTTGGGGCTCGAGCCGTGGTGACGAACACGCCATGGAACCTTGAAGACCTGACCTTCAAACTCGAGGCCGTTGGATGGCCAACGATCTCGATGGACATCTACGGCAACATCTGGTTCAGCGAGAACGTTTCGGTTCAATGGATTCTGGGAACCGGGCTTCTGCGGCCGAGCAAGTTCAAGGACAGGTGTTGGCGGCTCGTCGAGCATGACCCTGACCCAGACGAGAAGACGCCGCTATGGCCTGCTAGGTACAATCTCGACACGATCACTCAGATTCGAGCGACGCGGCTCCCGCAAGAGTTCGCCCGCTTGTTCCTTTGCCAGCCGTTCGATGAATCGTCGATGCGTTGCCAGCGCGCTTGGATTGATGCTGCGAAGCGCGAAGGCCGTGGCTTGCTCGACAAGATGAAGAAGATCTTGCCCGGGTCCATGGTCTACACGGGCGTCGACATCGGTGTCGGTGCAACGGGTAAGCACGACTTGACGAGCTTCTTCACGTTCCAGTTTCGAGACGACGGCAAGAAGCAGATCGTTGAAGTCGATAGCGGTAGATGGAGCGGGCCCGTCATCTCCGACAAGGTAATCGACAAGCACGATCGCTTCGGTAGCGTCATCGCAGTGGAGAGCAACGCTGCTCAGGACTTCATCCGTCAGTTCGCTCAAAGCAAGCGCGCAGACTTGCGAGTAAGGGCGCACAAGACGGGCATGAACAAGCACAACGTAGACTTCGGCGTTGAGAGCATCTTCACCGAGATGCAGAACGGGCAATGGGTCATTCCTTGCGACGATCAACTCAACTCGACGCCAGAGATCGAACGTTGGATTGATGAGTGCCTCTACTATCAGGCGCCTCCCGCTCACACGGGCGATCGCTTGATGGCTTGTTGGATAGCTCGAGAAAGTAGTCGAAGGGGAGGTGGAGGGCGCGACCCAAAGCCTCGCGCAGGATCACGAATCGCAACGTGGTCAGGCGGTGGATTTTGACATGCGAGCATGAATGGGAAACAACAGAGAAACCGGTCACCGAGAGCATTCCATGGTTTCGGTGTCGTAAGTGTGAAGCGTTCGGGTACGCAAGGAGCAACAGATGGATCAGTCAACACGTCAAGGTTCTGCTCAGGTTATGCGGGGTTCGCGGGTGCAAGGAGACTGCGGTTGTTCGTCTCCTGAGAAGAACGTCAAGGGGGGCGGTTCAGTGGAGGTGCCTCGCCCATCAACATTGCCAAACGGACAAGGAACCGAAACAGTGCAACTCACCGAACGTGAGTTGCTGATCTATCAGGCAGGGCAGTCCTTCGGGGCTGCTCAAGCGCTTCGGCAGACGGCAGAGATGCTCAACGAGTGGTCGCAGAAATTGAACGTGCAAGCCCAGAGTCAAGCGGCCGCGGGTCAGAGTTTTTTAGATCGCGCGCTGGAGAAGAAGCCCATGAGCCCTAGTGGGCAAGCCGGGGCAAGACTGGCGAATCGAGTTGTCAAGGCCTTTGGCGCGCTCGTAGGTGACGACGACTGACGGTAGTGATAGGTTCTGACCATGCCGCGAGTGCTCAAGAACGTTTACCATGCTCAGGCCGCGACGACGCCCACCGTATCGGTGAACATCAAGCGGCAATCCATCAACCTGCAAGCGACCCCTCGAGAGCAAGCCGCTGTCGCAATGCCAGCGCGGCTTCGGTCGGCGATGTTCTCGAGCACTCCGCCAAAGCAAGATCTGTATCGAAGCCGGTATGGTCGGTCCCTCAATCTCGACGTAATCGAGAACGCATTGCGAGCCGCTGATTGGGGCAACATGCGCCTCATCACGGACTTGAGTCGTGAAACCATCGACACCGACCCACATCTGGCGTCGGTGTTGAACAAGCGCTTCGGCGCCATCACGGCGCTTCCATACGAAGTGCGGCCCGCGGAAGGACCGGGCATCAACATCGAAAAGGCCCGGTTCTACGCTGACGTTGTTCGCACTCAGTTGAAGCAACTGCCGAACTTCAGCGCTCGCGTCAATCAGCTCGCATGGGGGCTCTTCGACGGCCGAGCCGCGCTGGAGAACGAATGGCTCATGACGGCTTCGTTGCCCGGGATGTTCGTGCAATCGCATCCGCAGTTCGGAACCGTCAATTGGATGATCAAAGACCTCGGGTGGATTCATCCGAGGCGCTTGCACTTTGGACCTGATCGCGAGCTTCGAGTCTACGATGACTTGATCGCAGGCAACTTTGGCAAGTACGGCATCGCTCTTCGAGACGAGGCATTCAAGTTCGTCTATTGGACGCCTCAGTTGTTTGGCGATTACCCTGAGCGCGAAGGGCTCGCGCGTCGCGCGCTTTACTGGTCGTTCTTCAAGCGGTTTGCCGCTCGCGATCGAATGGTTCTTCTCGAGCTTTACGGCAAGCCGTGGAGGTGGCTCGAAGTCGGTGAAGACAGTACGGCCGACACTACCGATCTCGAAGACGCTGACGAGATGCTTCAGAACGCCGGTGGGAACACGAGCTTCAGGTTCCCCCGCGGCACGTCGTTCAAAGTCGAGCAACCCGCCAAGGGTGCGGGCGAAGTGCATCAAGACGTCGTGACCGAGAGCGATAAGCAGATCAGCAAGCTCGTACTCGGCCAGACTGGCACCACTGACGCGAACCCGGCGGGTTTGAACAACGCGCAAGCGAACGTGATGCAGGATGAGCAATTCATGCTCCTCATGCTCGATAGCGTGATGATGAGCGAGGTCATCGAAACGTTCCTGACCGATGCGATCATTGAACTCAACTTCGGGCAGATGGAGGTTTCGCACGCCCCAACGTTCCGCCTTCGCGCGGACATGCCGCTCGATCGTGCGAAGGAAATTGCCCGTCTCGACGCGGCCATCAAGGCAGGGCTCGAGATCTCAGTCAGTGAAGCCTACGAGCTGTCCGGGTTCCGCATCCCAAAGAAGGATGAACCGGTCATCAAGCTCGAGACCCCACCCTTGCACCCGCTCGCCGTGCAACCGCCGGCAGAGCGTCCAGTTATCGTCTACCCCGAAGGGACTGAGCTACCCGCTCGTGAGACGCAGCCGATCGCCCCAACCGGCGAGGGTGGCCTGCAATCGCCAGAATCGATCCCGGCCCAGCCCGTCGCTCCAGCGGGAGCACTCAGGAGCCCCGAGAACGCCAATCCTCCCAGCGCTAGCTCGCAAGCGAAGCCCAATGAACCTCTCACCGGTGAGAGTTCTGTGGTCGCGGTTCGAGCCGAGCAACTTCCCGGCGACGTTCGAGTTGCCACCGAAGTCACAACCTTGCCGTTCGCAGGCTTCAAGGACTTCGACGCATGCGTCAAGAAGATGAAGAAGGACGGTCACAGCAAGGAATCGGCCGAGAACATCTGCGGAGCCCTGAAGCATAAGTACGAAGGCTCGATGCTCGGGCTGGAGAACGCTCACCCGAGCGACATTGCGGTTTGCAACGCGATCATTCTTCAGACCTACCTTCAGGCTCCGGGCATCAAGTGCGCTTCGACCAAAGAAGCGGATGTCGAAGCCGAAGTGCTCAAGGCGAAGCAACCCGCCGAGAAGCTTGTTGGCACAATCGAGGTTTTGATCGATAAGGGTACGAACGAAGGGGCGCGCGAGTCGGCCAAGATGGTCGACGTCTACGCCGAAGCCGTCGAAGGGTTGACGGATTCAGCCGCCATCCTGACGGCGCTCAACAATGCCAACGAGGACATGGACCTTCACGGGTTCAGCCGAGCAATTGAGCGCCGCATGATTCACGGCGTGATGTCCGGCGCGATCTCGAGCCAATACGAATTCGAGAACGAAACGGCGTTGCCTCCAGCTGAGTTCGAAAGCCAGTTCGGTTCGCCAATCCTGCTCGCCTTGCCTCCCGCGCTGGACTTCGTGACGCGGCCACTCAAGGACGCGATCGGTTGGTTCAAAGGGTTGAGCATCGTAACGCGGTCGGCATTCGATAGACTCGACGCGGCCGCTAAGCGTCGATCGTTCACTATCTCTGGACTCTTGAACAACATGATGCTCCAGAAGGCGAAAGACGAGCTCGAAACTCAAGTGCGAGAAGGTGGTCAGCTACGCGACTTCCGCAAGTTCATGACCGAGCGCATGGAGAGCGCCGGGTTTACGCCTGCGAACCCGAGTCACGTTGAAACGATCTACAGAACGAACGTGCTCAACGCCTACAATTCGGGCAGGCATGCTCAGGCGACGCAGCCGAGCATCTTGCGGATGCGACCATATTGGCAGATCAGAACCGTCAACGACGGGCCCCCACGGCAACGCAAGACGCACCAGAACGTCCATCTTTGGACACTCCGCGCTGACGACTCGTTTTGGAAGACCGCGTATCCCCCGTTCGGCTTCAACTGCCGATGCCGTGTCGTCACCCTTTCGGAGCCCGAAGTTCGAGCACGGAAGCTGACAATTCATAGCGGCGGAGAGATCCACCTTCTGCCAGATCCTGGCTTCACCAGTGGCACGGCGAGCCTCCTTTGATGCAGCGCTCTTGCCGACGAACGGGTTTGGTGATTCACTAAACCCGTTGTCCCGCTAGGGTCATACCAGAAGGAGCATTCCAATGCTGAAGCGGTTGAAGGAAGCGTATCAAGGTCGGGTTCGACGAGCGAAGGTCAAGTTCACGCTCGCAGAGATTCAAGCGGCAGGTGCCGTTCTCACTCTCTCGAAGTTGTTCGGTGATATTCCGCCCGAAGCGATCATCACGTACACGAAACTGAAGCGGACTGTAGCCGTCACCGACGGAGCCGCTGGCACCTTCGCCCTCACCATTGGCGACAACACGACCGCGGACAACGTAATGCTCGCGGCCGCTGGCGATGTTGACGGTGGGACGACAACTCTCGTTGTCGATAAGGGTGCCTACGTCAACGGAGGCAAGTTCAAGGCAACCCTCACGGGCTCCGTGAACCTGAACACCGTGACAGCGGGAACGTTCGAAGCTACGGTCTTCTTCATCGCATAGAAGAAGGTTCCCATGAGAAAGCTGAAGCGATCTGGATCTACGCCTGTTCAATCGAAGATGTGGACCCTTTCAAAGAAGGGTGGGGGAAGGTTCCTTGGAGGTACGCCGGTCAATACGCGTATCTCGATTCGTTTGGACACTACGACCACCGGCGTCACACCTGATGCAACGTGGGTCCAGGTCGCCAGCGAGGGACAGTTCAAGGGCTATGCCGGGGGAACGAAGTCGTTCACGTTCGACGCGGGAGTCTTCGGTAGGATCGTTGATAATTTCCGTCGTCATCCGTCGTACAAGAAAGGCCCCGACGGAGTAGGCTGCGAAGACATCATTGCGTGGGACTTCCATCACGCGAGCGAGATGATGCCGACCGACGGCAGCATCCCAACTTCGGGGGCTCCAGCGCAAGCATGGATTCGTGAGCTTGCGATTCGACAGAACCCCGAAAACCAACAGACTGAACTCTGGGCGCTCACGAATTGGCTCGAACCTGCCAAGACCTACGTTCGCGAAGGGCGTTACAAGTGGGCCTCGGTTTCTGTGGTCTTCGACGCGATCGATGCCAAGAGCGCGCAGAACATTGGTCCTATCCTGACAAGTGTTGCGCTCACCAATCAACCGTTCATCGAGGGCATGCAGAAGCTCGCGGCTGAACGATGGAGGAATGGCATGTATATCGAAGCCGCGGATTCGGCGGAAGACGCCTTGGAAATGATTCGTTCGATGATCGGGTTGCCCGAGACCGCTGACGCGGCAACGGTGATCGCCGAACTCGAGAAGGTCAAGCAATGGGTAACGACGGGGCAGACCCCGCTCGGCGTAGAGCTCGACGACATCGTAGGAGATCTGCGCACCATCTTGAATCTACCGGCGCTATCCACGTCGGAAGAAGTGTTCGTCGAGGTTGCCAAGTTGGTATCTCGACTAACGGCCGAATCAGGAGTAGGTGGACAGGTGAATCAACCTGCTCCGGCGCCCCCACCGGGAACCATGATGCCCGAAGGAGCACCGAACACAGAACAACCGCCGGCATCACCACCGGCTCCAATGCTCGAGAAGAAGAACATGGAAATCCTAAAGACCCTAGCATCGAAGTTCGGTGTCGTTGCCACTCCCGAGGCGATCCTGGAAGCAGCCGATCAGTTGACGGAAGTACGAACGACCCTTTCCAAGTCCCTCAACCTGTCCGGCAACGTCGCGAACGCGGTTCTTCTCAAGGCCGTGCTCGACGACGCAACCGTGCGGGCCAAGTACGTTCCGCTCCTGAGCGCACTCGGCGTCGAGAACCCCGATGCCGCGCTGGACAAGATCGCCAAGATGATGTCTGACAGTGCGAAGCTCGCGGAGATCTCCCCCGAGTTTGCTTCGCTCAAGGCAAAGGAAGCCGAAGGCGAGCAAGCGGCTGCCGAAGAGGAAGTCGAGACCGCGGTAGCGAGTACCGGTGTCACGGCGTCTAGCGAGCATTACAAGGGTCTGAAGATCGCCTTGACGACGCTTCGTAAGAACGATCGCAAGTCGTTCGATGAGCAGTATCCCAAATCGAAGCTCGACGAGACCCGCAAGGCTCTCGGCAAGACTGTCGCCGCGGGAACCACGAAGGTGGATGCTGCGAAGCTCACCACGAAGATCGCGGCAACTGGCAACCAGGAATCTGGAGCGGCCGCGGGCTCCGCCGGTGGAGTTGTCGACGTCAGTTCGTACGAAGGTGCGAACACCATCCTCCGAACGTGCTCCTACGTTCGGGCGTCCGTTGCAGGTGCCAAGGATTGGGCCTGGGACAAGGTTCACGAGCACGCGGTCGGCCTCGTGCGCTCAAAGGCGGTGACGGGCTAACCGTCTGCCGCTACAGTAGTCGTGAGCATGCGCTCACAAGGCGTTGGATCTAACTGAGAAGGAAACAGAATCATGGCGAACGGATACCAGAGCCGCGAGATCGATCCCGTACCGACTAGCGGTTTGAATAGCACGGGGAGCACCATTCCAAAGGGCACCATTGTCAACCGTGGAGCGGGCGAAACCATCGTCGTCGCTACCGCTGTGACAGATGCGTTCCTGGGCGTTACTGGTGAAGCCATCCCGAACGGGAGCTACGGGCGCGTCGTCACTCGTGGCGTCGTTCCCACGCTCTTCGCGGCCGCACAGACCGTCGGTGCTCGATTGACGTCGAACGGCGTCGGTCGTGCCGCGGCCGCTGCGGACGAGAACGCAATCATCGGCATCGCTCGTGAAGTCGGTGCGGCAGGCGTACTCGCCGAAGTCGAACTCATCGGCCCCGGTGGGCCGTCAATGTAGTGATCGAGCGCTCAGCTTGATCTACACGTAGAACAAGAACAAGGACGAAAGGAAAACTGAATCATGGAGCGCATGACGATCACTCTAGCGGCTGACTCTCCTGTTGGAAAAGCAGGGCAGAAGGTCACTCTCGAGCTCACTCCGGCGGATGTGCATGATCCCGCCGAGATTCCGAGCTACCTCGCCGGGTACCGAAATTGGACGTACCGTTCCGACGAGATGAGCAAGGTAGTTCTTGTCGACAACGACGAGGACAAGTTCCGTTCGTTCAGTCAGGACGACGCCTTCGAACCCGTACGGGTCAAGGGCGCGCTGACTGGACCAATCCCAGAGGTCGATCCCCGAAGTTCGCTCGACACGTACAAGGTCGTCGATCGCTACATCGGGTCGTTCGTACCTGCCGTGACCGAGCTCCAGCGCGGGAACAACTATCAGCCTCGGATGGCCGCGGCTCGTCGTTGCCGAAACGCCCTGATGCTCGACCGCGAGCTGGATGTGTGCGGTCCCGCTGGTCTGCTCACGACGGCTGGCAACTGGAACGCCGATCAGGTTCATACCCTCGCGGCGGGTGAGAACTGGAACGGTGGAGCAAGCGCGGACCCGATTGCTGCCCTTCAGCATGCAATCGAAGCATCGGCTCAGCCGATTGCCGAGATCTGGATGAACCAGAAGCTCGCGCACTTGTTCATCAGCAACTCGTCCGTTCGTGACCACATGAGGCAACTCTTGGGCGACGGCAATGCGAACAACATCGCCGTCGGTGTTGCGAACATGGCCGCGTCCGGTGCTCCCATCGACTTCATGATCCCGGGCTTGCCCCCGATCAAGGTGTTGGCGGCCAAGTACAAGAACGCCTCCGGCGTGCTCACGTACATCATGCCCGATTACGTCGTGCTCCTCACGACCCCGCCCGGCGTGCCGAGCGACGGCGAAGAGATCGCGACGAGCTACACGTTCCGTCGGCGTGGTCCTTCGGGCGTTGGCGTCGAGGCTCGCGAGTTCATCGTCGAAGGTCGTGGTCCGCACGGTGGGACCATGGTTGTCGTTGCGATGGCCGACATCGCGAAGATGACCGGTAGCAATTGCGGTGGACTCATCAACGGCGTGATCCAGTAACGCGGATCGGCCTGAACCTGCAACTCAGCAACGACAGCAAGGAACAGATCAATGGCACGAACCAAAGTGAAGGCGTCTGAAGGAACCAAGCCGGCAACGGCGGAGGGAACCGAATCGACCGAAACCGAAACCACCGAGACCGACGAGGGCTCCGCTGGCGACGAAGACGACGATGAGGTTCTCACCCCGATGCCGGTGAAGGTTCAACCCAAGGCGCCTAAGAAGCCCCGACGAAACCTCGGCGGGGTCTACAAGACCAAGAACCAGATTCGCTTCAACGGCGACTACCAAGCGGTTGGAACGGTGCTGACGCTTACCGATGAGGAAGCGCGGCACTATCTCAAGTTTGGAGCAGTCGAAGCCGTCGAAGAAGACGAAGACTGATTCAGAAGGGTTCAGTAAATCATGGCTGGGTCGAAATCGAACTACCTAGAACTAGAAGTCCTAGATCATGTGCTGGGGGGTGCCGATTACTGCCGGC
>JBAZMT010000011.1:0-27789 GCA_041649615.1 Parcubacteria group bacterium | reverse complement strand
CGTCGCTGAGCCAGCGGTGCGCCTCGGACGAGGAGAGGCTCGACGCGGGATCGGTGCGCCTCGCGATGTCGCGGGGCGACATGCCCTGGCGCAGCCACCGGGCCTGGATGATCGAGCAGCCAGGGTACTCGGGAGCCAGCCAGGCAGAGAGGGGGGCTCGGCGGATAGCGCTCATCACGCCACCTCTTTCGTCTGCGCCATCTGCCTGGCGTAGACCGCACGAGCCCCACGCAGAGACTGGGCGTGGACCCAGGGCAGCCAGGCGCTCCCCGCGCCTCGAGACCGGCGGCGGTAGATCACGCCGCGAGCCGTGACCAGCGAGAGCCCACGACTCTGCTCGACCCAGACCGCCTCGTAGACCTCCTCGGTCTCCGTGATCGAGACGGGGACCGCCGACAGGGTCAGGCGCTCCTCGACGACGTCGAGCCCACGGTCCAGGACCGTCGCCTCCCAGTCCTGGGGGACCGTAAGGGTCACCTCCAGGTTCGAGCCCTTCCAGGCATGGCGCTTGTGCCAGACCGTGTAGGTCGTGGCAGTGACACCAGCCTCGTCCCCGGTCCAGACCCGGAGGCTGTTCTCGCCGCCCACCCATGCGCTGGTGGCGCGGCGGTAGCTGGCGCGACGGTAGGCCCCCGCGACGAGATTCTCGAGGGCGCGGCGCGCCGCCTCGACTCGCTCGGCCCGGCGCTTGGCCTGGCGGACCAGGACCCAGCCCGGCTCGCGGCTGGCGAGCGTGTCGCTGGGGAGACTCGCCACTGCCTGGCGAGCCAGCCGCACCCTGGCGATGGCGACGACCGCCTTGCCCTCGTCGCTCACACCGAGTCGGGAGAGAGCCGAGGACCGGACCTCGGAAGCGAGGTCAGCGGCGAAGACTTGGCTCATGTCCCATAGGAGCAGAGCCTGGTCCCCGTGCCGCCAGTAATGGCGACGGGTCACGTCCTGCATCCGGCTCTGCTCCAGGAGCAGACGGCGCAGACGAGGGGTATGGACAGTGACAGACACCACCGCATCGTCGAGGACGGCGGCGGCTTCACGCTTGGCGGTGGGGGTGAGACGGGGGCGGGCTGGCTTGGTCGAGGGGTTCATTTGTCCTCCGCGTCGCTGGTTGGCTGCGACGCCTGCCAAGAGCCACTGCACGAGCAGTGCCAACGCTAAGTGCGCGGAACTATTGGGCACGCCTCGCAGTCACCCCTGGCAACGGTGTCATACCATTGAGTGTATCGCTTAGACATCGAGCACTTAGCCTGTCGTACTGACACCATGTTCAGCGTTGCCTCGCGGCACACCTTCGCGTGTCGTCTCGTGTGGTAGCAAGTGGTTGTGGGCCGCGCGGCGACGCAACCGGCCCGATTCCGGGAGCCCGAGCCGGGACGGCTTGCGACTCGTGCCTGCCGCGTCAAAAAGGTTTTGGGGCTACGCAGCGAGTAGCTACACACCTCACGAAGGATCCGCTCGATGCGTAGCGGCTGCGCAAAGAGTTGTGACGCACCGCGTCGATCCCAGGAGTGTCGCCTGAGCAGTGGTCAAGGGTACTACCTCGACGCAGCTTCGATGACCTCGTCCCTAGACCAGTTGCGGAGCAGGTACGCAGCGGCGTCGCGTCGCGCCGCGACGAGCCGCTGCTCTGCCTCTGCTAGCTCCTCTCGCAGCCGGGTCACCCGCGTCGAGGCTCGACGTAGCTCGTCGAAGGTCGCATGGTCTGCGTTGATCTCTGGCAGCCTGCGCATCCACTGCTCGACAAATGTTTTGGATAGGCTCTCTGCCGAGACCCCGAGAACCTTCAGGTTTTGAGCCTCTATTCTCTGCTGCTCCTCGACAGAATCGAGTCGCTTCTGCCTATTCCCTCGGAGTTGGATAGTCATCTGCACGCCTCCTCGTGGCACTTCGCATGCGCCCACTCACCGTCGATAGAGACCGAGCCCTTCCGCACCGGACCGTCGCAGTAGATGCAAGCCGCATAGGTCCTAATGCTTGGATCGGCATGACGCCTACAGGCAGGCTCCAACTCTCCTCCCTCGGGCCTTCTATCTCGTAGACCCACTGCTGGCCGTTCGCAGGCATAGCACTTGCCACCGTGAAAGGGCAGGGCAGGCGGCTTCGGCTTGGTCGGGTTGTCTTCTGGGAACTCATAGATGATAGATATGGCATCCTGGGCTCGACTGCACGAGATTATGCGCTTTCCATATCGTCGAAGCTCCCATTCGTAATAAGCCGTTGCTCTGCCGACGTTGCCATTTTTTGGATATGCGTGTCGAACCAATACGCGAACTAGCTCATACCCCTTGGCCTTTTCTTCAGCATTCAGGGCGCGTCTAATACTCGGATTGCTCTTCGCCGTTACTCCTCCCCTGGAAACAGGATTACGCTTCGCCTCCATTCCCCGAAGTATCTTCGATGCGAGCGTGGTTGCCGCGTCACGCATATAGCGCGCCCAGTCCCTACCTTCAGGAAAAGCGTTCACGCCTGTTTCCCTCCGCAGGTACTCGTACTCGTCATCGAGTTGGTTTGCCCTGTCCGTGAGCATGGTGAACGCTAGATCTCTATCGAATACCTCAAGCGTCTTGCCTCGCATCACACCAGGGAAAAGAGGATCTCCCATCAAACTCGTCTCTTCAACCCATACGGGATCGAAGAAGTAATTCTCCATTAGGGAGCATTGCATCTCACTCATGCGAATTTTCATTAGAGTTTTGGCGGGGTCCTTGGGGACCGGATTGCTCTTCGCCGCCGCCCGTAGCTCTGAGTCGGTGAGAATGCCCATGACCGGATTGTCCCTTCGCAGCCTCGACGGCTGCGGGCTGTAGGCCCACATGATCAGCGCTAGATGCCTTCGCGTCGGGCGACCCTTGGCGTCGAACCATGGCTCGTTGGATGCCTGCGCCATGTGCCTGGCAATGAAGCCTTCCCGCTTCGCCCGCCACTCAGGAGATAAGGCTCGAGCCGATCCGGCAGTTTCGTAGGCGCGCAGAAAGCCGCGATTGCTCCGAGCCACTTCGGATACGCCGCGCCTCGCCGCCTCGCTTTCCCAGGCGAGGACATTGCCCAGGCTCAGATAGCTGTATCTCATCGCTTTGGAAAATCATCCCAATGTATAGTGCCAAAGGTGAATTTTCCGTTAGGATACTTATTTCTACATGCCTCCGCAATAGCGCTAAGTGATTCACCAGTCCATAAAACTATTTCGACATCCTTATTCGCATCATACCTATCTTCCACTGCGACGTGGCACCAACACCTTTGTTTCTTCTTGGATGCTTTCATCTTCGCCTCGATAGCAGGTAAAATCCCAACGCAGTCATAGCACCGATCCCCAGAATCGGCCACAGCGGAGCATCGACGGGATCATAGGGAGCAGGCGGCGGAATGGTGGGAGGTTTAGAGGCAGGGGCTCGAGCCGCGTCCCACCACTGAAGCATTGCGGCTCTCGTCGCGGGTACCTGCTCGTGGTGCCCCAGGTCGAGATAGCCCGCGACGAGGTAGCCGGTCTCGCCCCAGCACTCGTCGGGCTGCGGCAGGCCCCACTCGGTGGCAGCGGAGGGACCGACTCGAGGCGAGTCGAGCCTTCCCATCGCCTCCCTCCACCGATCCAGACTGTGGTCGTACTGCCCCGGAGTCGAGGTGGAGGCAGTTGCGATGAGCGAGGTCTCTTTCGCCCTGGCAGATGTGACGAGTCTATCGACGAATGCGTTGCTGCCATAGAGCCCGTCGATGCATAGCCACGCCACTGCGTCCGAAGGGTTCGATGTTGAGAGGATAGCTCGCACCGCGCCGTGACCGGCAGAGAACCAGGCCACGCCAATCGGCTCGGTACCACCGACCCGGTCCCGGAGCGATTTGCCTCCGAGCCAGGCCGATGCGGCAGCTTGCATCGCATTGCTGCCGATGTCCGAGCCCTTGGGATGGATATGGATTACCCTATAGTCCGCGTCCTTTGGAACGCCGAGTTGAGACGCATTCATAGGCCCGGTGACTATGAGGGTGCCAGGCATAGCGGTCTAGTAGTGCCAGCGTGACGAGATATCGTTCCAGTCACCCTTGCTCTGGTATCCGGGGCTCAAGACCCAGGAGCCGAAACCGGAGCGGTAGCCACCTACCTTAACGGTCTTGCCAGCGGTCCGGTTCCAGAGCTTGTATGCCTTCTCGTCGGGTAGCTCGAGTGTCCAGTCACTACCCTTGCCGCTGAGTTGGCCCGGAATCTTGTATTGAGCCAGCAGCTTCTTGACTTGAGACTTGGTGACTATTGTCGGGTTGTCGCAGACCTTGCAGCCAGTCTCATACCTGTTTCGGAACCCGGCCCACTTCTCACGATCCTTCTCCGAGATCTGGCTCGGCGAGGCTGCGGCAACCGCGTCGAGCGTCATACGGATGTGACCGGCGAGGCTTTCCCTGCCGCTGCTCTTCGTCGCATAGCTGCCGGTGTAGGTCTCCGCGTCGGCATAGGACACGGTGAACTTGACCTTCTCCTGAGCCGGTGGCTCGGCCCAAAGCGAGAGTTGCCTATCAGCCTTTGCCCAGACATTGCCGCCTTCAAGCGTAACGCTCTTGCCCACGCTCTTGGAACCGCTGAGCTTGGTCAAGGTGATGGAGCGAGCCTTCACCTTTCCGCCGCTCCTGACCGGGTTCGTCTTTGCCTTCGATGTCGTGAACACGGTTATGCCGTGTCCGCCTCCGGTATATCCTCCAGTCGTCTGAACGACTTTGTACACGATGCCGCGCAGTTTACTACCACGCACGGCTGCCTTTTTTGCCGCTTCAAGTGACGAGTGTGCGCTTTCGTAGCCGTCCTCCGCGTATACGTGATACTTCTTGACCGGGTTCGTCTTTGCCTTCGTCCCGAGACCAAACTGTTCGACCCTAGCCTTGTCACTAGCAGGGAACGCAATATTCATCCCAGACTCGTACCTAGGCACCTGAAACTGTTCCCAGCGCTCCCTGTCCGTCACCTCAACTAGTCTGAAGCCGTTGACGCTCTTGCCGGTGTCCTTGACATACCAGTAGTCGTAGGCGGCGGGAGCATTGGTCCAGGCGAGGAACTTGACACTCTTTTTGACCGGATTGCTTTTCCGCCCCGCAGTCATAGCGCGTCGGGTCCCGACGAGGTACTCTAGACTCTTCTCAATCGTCACAAGCTCTTTGTGACCCTTCTTGTCATGCCGCGCCGTCGAGCTTGTCTTGAGACTGCGAATGCGATCGAGCGCGTCGGCAAGGACCTCGGTGGACACGGTCTTACCCGCGAAGAGGCTTGAGCCGACCGCGTAGACCGGGTCGCCTTGACCATAGTGCCAGTTCTGGAGCATGAGCCCGAGCCGCTTCGGGTCGATGTAGTCGGGCCTGTCGTGGTGAGCCATTTCCTTGTGGCTCCACGGCACCTTGACGGCTTCGCCCGACTCGATCTGGCGCTTCGCCTCGGCATCGCTGATAGGTACCCAGTGCTTGTCAAGCATGACATGCCACTGCTTGCCCTTCTTGGCGAGGTGGACCTGATCCTGACTCGGATTGCTGCGAGGCTTAGCTCGGCTAAATGTCCCTCGCAGACGCAGCTTCTTATCGATCAACTTGAGTTGAGCCGTGGTCAACGGCTTGCCGTCGCTGCGCTCGATAAAGAGGCTATACTGCGTACGGTCGCCGGTCCTGTAGTCCTGGTCATCTTGAGAGATAATCCAGTCGCCGCTAGATGGATGGCTACTGCTCCACTCGAGCCACGACGCGTCGTGGCTAACCGAGTCGAGAAGCGACTCAAGCGTATCGTAGCTCTCTGACTCCTCGACCTTCCAGCCCTTATCGTCGGTCTCGCCAGCCTCGAGAGCCTCTTCGTCCCAGGTCTCGTAAGAGATACGATAGATATAGCCACCGGCTCGAGGCACGGGGTTGGCGGCGATTCTCTTGTACAGCGTCGGATTGCTCTTGGTCTTCCTTCGCTTCGGTCCAAAACTGCCGCTCATCACGTCGCTGTACATCTGCTGGTTCTTGCGGTGAGCCTTAATGGCGTAGTCGCTACAGCGACGGGTCAGTTTCGCATCGAAACCGGCCTTCTTGCATCGCTTCTCAATGTTGGCGCGGACCTCTTCATCCGGCGTGCCGACGTGGACCCGGCCCATGAGCCAGTCGATCTGCGACTTGAGCCCGTTCCAGTCACTCTTGCCGGTCGGATTTTCCTTCCAGCCCTTGACGATCCCGGACCACGCCTCTTTCGCCACGCCCGCCGCTTTGCGACCGACACGCTTGCCGCCCTGCTTGAGTTTCTCACCCGTATATACCGCAGCCTTCTTGGTCATTTCGGCACCCTTCGCGGCCCCCGCCTTGGCGGCTCTCTTCGCTACCTCGGCACCCTTCTTCGCGCCAGCCTTTGCGGCGCGGCTCGTCGCGGCCCCGGCACGCCTCGCTGCGCTCTTTGCCTTCTCCCTCGCCGAGTCTGCCGCTGCCTTCGCCGCCGACTTGGCACGAGACTTCAGATCGGAGGGGTTTTTCTTGACCCTGCCCTTTCCGATCCTCGTAGCTCTAGACCGCCTTGCGATCTTTAGCGCATCGTCCATAGCTTTATGGATTTGAGACTCGGTGGCTCCAGCGTCCATAGCCGCCTGCATTGGACCGGCCACGATGGAAGGTCTTTTAGACATTGCCTTCCTGGCCGAGTCAGACGCTGGCAACTTGAATGTGTACTGTTTGACCCAGGCTTCCTTTAGCTGACGAAGCTTGGTTGTAAGCTTAGCAGATCGTTTGACTCGACTAGTGCGAGTAGCCTTCGCTGCCTTAGCCTTCGGCTTGGTCGGGTTGCTTTTTGCCGCCTTGGGGGCCTTTTGGGTCAAGCTGCGCTTTGGCTTCGCAGCCTTCTTCGACTTGGGCGCGGTCTTGGTCGGATTACGCTTCGGCGTCTTGCAGGCGAGGACTGTGGTCTTGGTAGCCATGCAGCGACGATACGCCAGCGCCTCGGCTGTCGCAACATTGCCTGCGTCTATTTCTTGCCGCGTCGCACGAGACCCGAGAGCGTGTCAAGCGCCGACATCGCGGCAAGTGTGCAAGCGAAGGCTCCAGCCGCGATCCAGAAGCCTTGGCTCGCCTTGGCTGGCAGGCAGGGCGGGGCGGGAAGGTACTCCTCGTCGGCAAGCACCTTCGCGTCGCAGCCGCCGCTACTCATATCGCCGCCCGACTCGGCCAGGACATAGACGGGAGGTACGCCAGACGCGATCCTGTCGCGGACCCGCTGCCTCGCCCCCGGCTCGAGCGAACCGTAAATGTTCGCGGCGCACACCATCGCGGGCCAGTAGACCAAATCGGTGTAGCCCCAGACAATGTCGCCGACATAGCCCTGCGGCGCTAGCCATGGCGCTGGAGCCATGACCGCTTCCCCATCCCGCATGACTCGAGTCACTTCCTCTGCTTCAGACACGGCTTCATTATACTTATCTACCTCTTCGATATTTGTAAGCTTGCCGCCCCTGATAAGCTCCCTCGCGAATAGATACGTGATCTGACACCATGCGAATGGCTCGGTGCGATAAAGAGCGGGTTCGATCGGTGGCAAAAATGGATTGGTCTCGTCGCTCATGTCGCGAGACTACCACGACATTTTACTTAGAGCGAATATGCGCGGCGGGAGAATCGTCATCGTCGTCGTCTTCCTCCTCGTCGGGCTCCTCCTCCTCCTCCTCTTCGGATTCGTCGGGCTCCTCCTCTTCCTCCTCGAGGTCGTCGTCGTCCTCGGTCTCATCCTCATCCATCTCCGCGATGACGGCTCTCGCCTCACGCAGCAGGCTCTTCTCATCGTCCGAATTGGTCATCGTGAACAGGAATGACGGGATGGTGTTGGATAGGTAGTAGGCACCGTTGACCGTGGGCAGAAATGGCAGAAGTTGATACCGCGTCTCCCCGTCGTCTTTCTCGCCCGTATCGATGACGCCCCAGGCCGGGAACTCGACTAGCTGCGGGATCGGTTTGCCGTTTCGAGTCTTGCCCTTTCGTACCACGGCAATGTCTGTCTCATTGGGAATTGCGCTGATCAGCTTCGCTGCCATTTTGGCCTCCTAGTGGTGGCGCACCGTACACCATTCACACCACCTTAGTCAACCTACCAGGCTTGCATTTTGTCAAGAAATCGTGTAGCATTGCGCGCCATGCCGACACTGTACCGGGTCAGTACCAGGATCGACGAGGAATTGATGCAGCGGCTCAAGAGGGTTGAAGCCGCCCTATCGTCTCGATTCCCGAGAGAAGACATCTCAGTTCTTATCCGAGCCGCTATTGCCGCAGGTATCTGTCAGTTGGAAAACGAAGTCTCAGACCTCGAAGAGCAGAAAAGGCTTGACACGCGAATTGAGAGGATAACGCAATACCTCAAGCCGAGAGCCAGGGTCATCGTGGGTAGAGAGGTGACGAGGGCCGATGTGGTGCGGGCTATACTCGAACGTGGCGCAGAGATGATCGAGAAGCAGTACTGCCTCGATGAGAGAGAGGTGGGTCACGTACTCGTCGAGGATTCCAGCGGCATGGGCGGGAAGCAGAAACGTCGAGTCAGACGAAGACGTGCGACACGTACGACTCCGTAGACCCGGCGCGTCGCGAAACTGTTTCTGAGCCACAACCGACTGCCCTTCCAGATCACATCGTACCTTCCCTCCCTTATCTTGCCTCTGCCGCCATCCACGCTGTGATAGAAGTTCTTTCCCTCAAAAATTCCCTTGTCAAAGACGATGAAGGCGTGTCCAGGGCTGCCCCATGAGGCGAGGATCTCGTCTCGCTTCGGATTGCTTTTGGCGACATCGGTCCCCACAATGACGATCTCGCCGACGTCGGGGATCGAGTCTGCGCCGTCCCATGCCTTGTGGTCTCGAGCCACAGCCTCGAGTCGGCTCATCGCATCGTTTCTGCCCCTGTACGGTGGCTCAAGTAGCTCGTGTTCAGCGCCTAGGCATCGCATCACGCCCGCCGCAGTCAAGGCACAGGCGCTTTGCGCCTTCTCCATCAGCTTCTGGTCCTCAAGCCTATCGCCCGGCCAGCAAATGTCTCGGTAGATCTGGTCACCGGGACCCTTGCCTACCATGCGAAGCGCAACGTTCGTTGACGCTAGTCGTATCTCGGGTTCCGCCCAGTCGCTGAGTGTATAGGGCCGATCAATGAAACCTGGAGGTGGCCAGTAATTCATGTGCAGATTGTAGCTTGAATCATGCGCTTTCGCAACATTGTGAGGGCCACTTGTTGACATGCGATTTATGCGATGTTAGCCATGCACTCGTACTCACAAAGCGGTGTCGTGGCCCGGCACCCCACTAGCGAATGGAGATAGAGTCATGGTTGAAGTCGCGAAGAAGAAGGATGCGCCGAGGCAGAAGCTGTGGAACGAGAAGTGCGAAGATGCGTTCCAGAAGTTTTTGGCGCAAGCGGGTTGGGCAGGCACGCCCGAGGACAAGCAGAGGGAACTCGCCGGGATCGATACGAAGATCCAGGCATTGGAAGCACAGATCGAGAGGCTCAACGCTTCGAAGCTCGTCTTTGACAAGCGAGAGGAGATGGTCAAGGACTTGATCCGTGTCGCCTGGGGCGCGCTCGAGGACGATAGCACGCTCGAGTCTCTGCTCAGCCTCGCCAAGACCAAGTTCAAGATCAAGGCGAAGCGAAACTCTGCGGCGAAGAAGAAGACCGGATCGAGTCGCGGCAAGGTCGACGAGAAGCTGCTCCAGAAGCTGCTCGACGTGCTCGATGCGGACGGCAAGACCGTGACGCAACTCGCCAAGGAGATCGGCGAGGGTACCGATACCAAGGAGCTTTCCAAGCTGCTCCAGAAGCTCATCGCGGCTGAGCGCGTCGGCTCGGAAGGCGAGCGTCGGAGCAAGAAGTACTTCCTGTACGCGGACGGCGACGATGGTGACGAGGAGGATGAGCCGGAAGAGGATGAGGACGACGAGGAGGAGGACGAGCTTGACGAGGACGAGGAGGATATCGAGGAAGTGGCGGGGGAAGAGGAGGACTGAGAGGTCCTACTACCTACCCTGAACCAGACCGACTAGATCCGACTCGCTCATCAGCCCTTCCCGCCGCCTCGCCTCAATCCCCGTCTTGAACAGAATCACGGTTGGTACCTTTTTCAGCGCATAGGCTTGAACCAGCCGTGGGCACTCGTCGATATCGACCTCGACAACGCTTAGCCCCGTCTTTGCGGCAAACGCAGTGACTCGGGGATGGAGCAGGCGGCAGGGGCCGCACCACTTGGCAGAGAACACGGCAAGCGTGGTGCCCTTCCTAACGAGGCTGGAGAAGGTCTGGTCCGTTGCGCTCGTCATCGTTCGCACCTAACATTGCAGGCGCGAAGCTCATCGATCGTCGTCGCCTTCACGCCGCAGCTTGGCCCAGAGCTATCGTCGGTCCAGAGATATCCGAGACCGGCGACTCGCTCACACTTCGCTGTGCATACCTCTCTCGACTCTCCCTTCTCCGGGCACTCGAAGTGCTCGAGCACGATGCAGAAGCCTTCGCACTTCTCGACGCCTTCCGGCACCACGGGCGGATTCGGTCTGCACGAGCCGAGAGCGGTGATGACGGGAAGCAGGATGAAAAATCGCCTGATCATATCTTGAGCCGTTTCTCCATCGCGACGAGATGGGTGTAGTAGTCGGGGAACTCCAGCAAGTGGTCTGTCGCTATTCTGGCTATCGTGTACCAGTTTCTATCGACGGTCTCCCAATGCTCAAGCTCGACACCGAGCCCAATGTGAAACTGATCAAAGTCGATAGTATCCCAGTCTACGCCGAGCGCGTTGCCTATCGACTCGGCAAACCTCTTTGACGGCTTACGTGGCATCACTTTTTCAAAAAGAGGTACGCCAGCACTCCAACCGCTCCGAGCCCGGCGACCCAGACCAGGGGACTCGACTCTTCATCCTTCCCCTCATCGGGCTGCGGCTCTAGCCCACCCGACTGGTTTAGCGATGGGTCGAATCGTATCCCTCGCCTATCACTCAGGTCCAATCTCGCGCTACGACCAGTTCCGGTATCGACGTCGGTGACCAGGTTGGTCTTAGGCCAACCCTCTGGGACGTGTAGGTATCTTGCGGCGAGAAGTGACTTGAGCGTAGGGCGACACTTACCATCCTCAAGTCTGTACTCAAGCTCGTTGTTACCCCAGTTCGCGTCGGAAAGCTTCTCCCATAACCCCATGTCCATGCCAATCTTCTTGGTAGCCTCCTTGAGAAAGGATTCTACACTATCTATCGACATGATAGTTGGTATCTTAAACCAGTATCCGCCATAGACAGGAGGAGGAGGCAGAGGAACTGTGCATGTATTGCTCATTTGCCGCTCACTTCCTCAACATGAGGTACGCCAGCACGCCAACCGCTCCGAGTCCGGCGACCCAGACCAGGGGGCTCGACTCTTCATCCTTCCCCTCATCGGGCTGCGGCTCTAGCCCACCGGATTCATACAATCCGCTATCTGCCTCTCTTTGAGAGACATTTAGCATGCTTTCGTACAGCGATTTACTTTCAGACCGCTGACCTGACTGCGAAGCGTCTCGCATGCTTTCGTACAGCGATTTACTTTCAGACCGCTGACCTGACTGCGATTTGCCTCCCCATCCGTCGGGCAAATCTCCAAGCCTACCTGGTATACGATATTTCATTTTGCGGCTCCAAACATCTCGAATGCCTTGTTCCTGTCGATCTCTAGGTACCAAAGCTCGTGGACATTATCGTCCTCAACCATCCGCCACGCAAGGTTGCGGCGGTAGGGATCGCCCCAACTCGAGACGGTTAGGGGACCATGGCTGTTGTAGGAGTCGGCGAGTTCCATGTGCCTGCCCACGATTTCCCCGGTGAGGACCCATGGCAGCTTTCCAGGAACCCAGTCGATGTACGGCTCGTCAACGCTCTGGCCGATCAGGACTGGGCGATGCGTACCGGAGATGATTTGTCGAATCGCTGCCCCGTTTTGCCCCTCTGGCGCGATGATGCGCTTCATTCTGACCCAGCCCTCGATTGCCGAGATGAGCGCACCGTAGTCGGGCTCCTCATTGACGCGAGACGGGATGAAGGGCCACTTCGCGTCGCTGATGAGACCCAGTTCGGAAACCACCGCAGCGGCATCGGGTGGGCGGCAGCCGAAGTCGACAAGCCTGTCCTTTTTGCCACCATTGGTTCGCATGCGAGTCGCGAAGTACCCGGCCAGTACGCTCATCCATTTCGCGTTGATGCCTTCATAGCGAAGCGTGTTGTATACCGCGTTAACAAAGGCCCACCACACGCAGGTACTGGTGACGGTCTGATTGCCACCGATGCGAGAGAACCGCTGCAAATGCGTATCTTCGCTGGGAGTGTTGGCGTCGAGCGCCCCCACGGTCCCCCATGGCGCGATCTCTTTCGGCGTAGGCTCGAGGCCGAACTTCACGTTTCGCATCGAAGGTCACCCTCTCTCTACTTGGTCAGAAGGTACGCTCTGGGATCGGCGACAGGCGAGCCGCCGACTCCACCGAAGGTCGACAGGAAGGTGCGAATCACATCCCATGCCTGCGCGAAGGCTCGGAAGATTCCCGGCAGATCGGGCTGAGAGCAGGCTTCGCTCGAGGCGTGTAGCATCGACTCGGAGACGCGAAGCGCGCTCCTGGCCTGCGCCAACGCGGCAATCGCCTTGGTCTTCTCACCGCTCTCCGGGAACGCGTCGATGGCGACCTGGGCCTGAGCCAGGGCGTCCTGCGCCTCGTTGACCAGAACGTTGCCTTGCGCCAGCACGGGGAGCGCCTTGGCGCATGCCGCGTCGAGATGGGCGCAGGAGAGCGGGTTCAAAGCCATAGCGGCCACGAAGAGTGAATACGCCACGAAGTTGTATGATCTCATTCTGTCACCTACTTTTTTTGCGTTGAAGCCCACCAGATCAGAGCGCCGATGCCTACCGCACCGAGTCCGAGCCAGATCGCGGTGTTACCACTGTCCTTGCCCTCATCGTTTGGCTCATTTTGCATCGGCTCGCTCCAGCCGCCAGCCTCAAGAGGATCGGGCTCTGGCTTTGGCTCGGTTTCATAGTCGTCGCCGAGCGGTGGAGCCTCGGGGTCACGAGACTGTTCTCTATCCCCGGTGGATTTGCCGGGACTGAAGCTTCCTCTACCACCGCTCTCTTGTTCCCTATCCCCGGTGGATTTGTCACCAGGGCTAAAACTCTCTTTGCCTCCGCTTCCGCCGTCGCCACTACCTGGTGTGAGTGGAGAGAATGCGGCGGATATCGGTGATACCACCTTGATTGGCGCTTTAGTTTCCGGCCAATCACCAGGCTTTGGACTACTCGTGTCTAAAAAACCTGGCTCAGTACCACTGGTGTCACTGCCAGTCTTTACGGTCTCAGGTATCGGCATATTCATAGGCTCGCCAGCCTTGAGTACTACAAGATCCTCGTTCTGATCGAACAGGTCTTCGATAGCAATACTTGTATCGGACTGGTACTTCATGACTACTTTATGAGTGTCACCGTTCCACTTAGCCCTAAACCAAGCCGTCTTCCTGCCCGTGGTAGGCTCTGATAGCTTGGTAGTTCCTGGGAACACCTCGTACTGCTCCGCATGGTTGTATGGCCATCCCTCGCCACTATCTCCACTGACAAAGTTGGCCGGATTGGTAGCCTTAGTTTTGTCTGACTGTTCAGCAGTTATCTCAGCCTTAGTCTTATTGGGCTCGTATGGAGCTATCCAAGCCTTGGCGCGGAGGAACTTGCTCATACTCTCTTCAGAGACCTTCTGAGATCCCTGAATAGAATACGTGATTCGCCCATAGTAGACGTGGCCGCGATTCAGAGTGTTGGTGTAGTTTGCCATCTATGCCTCACAGCAGCTTCAGAGCCGCAACAACAATCGTTCCCACAGTTGTCACAATGGCAACGAAGATGCCTCCGTACATGCCATACCTAGCCGTTTTGGTCTTCTCTGTCTCAGCCTTGGTCTTCTCTATCTCATCGCTCCAGTGCTGCTTCGCCTCGGCCACAGCCTTCTTCTCACGCTCATGGATCTGCCGTTCGACGAGTAGACTATCGACCTTCTTCTCAAGCTCGTTTCTAGCCTTACGTTCCTGGGTCAATACGGTTTTGACCTCTTTGCCAGTCATTGCGCTGATGATGCTGGTGTCGATATCAAACTCGTCTTCAACCAAGTCAGCCATCTTGACGTCGATGTCCTCATGCCTCGAGTCACACATCTTCTTGTGTGCGACTAGCGAAGAGTCGAATTCAGCAATCTTGTCGAAAAGGGACTTGTACGTTCCTATGAGTCCAGACACTGACGTGTCTATCGTCGTCACCTTTGCCATCAGGTTCCCATACGACTCGGAAAGGTCCCCTACACCTTTCACGACAAGGTCAAGCTTCCCCTCAATAGCTTTGCTCGACATGCTCCCCTCCCGCTCTATCGAGGCGAGACGCTTGGAATGGTCGGCTAGCAGCTTGCTATGATGCACATGCAGTTTGGCGCACGACCCGTTTCCAGGCTCCTCGTCAGAGTCTTGGTATGGCTGGTTCACAGCTTGATCTCCTCATGGTCGGGCCGGGTCGGCGCTTCGGTTCGTGGGAATTCGGCGGGCGGCACGGTGGGGCGGTCCATGGGAAGGACCGCAGGTGCCTTCACCTTGCTCAAGACTCGGAAGAGGTAGCTATCCCCACCCACGGCGATCAGGGCCGACATCAGCCCGACAAGCCCCGCGTCGAGCCACTGCGATACCGATACCGGCTTCACGAGCAGGCCCACGATAAGAAGTCCAAAGGCAAGAGAGGTGACAAGCGTTTTCCAACCGGAAAGGCCGGGGATATGCGCCTTGGCAGCCGCGATTGTCGGCACGAGTAGAAGCGAGATCCAAACCGCGAATCCGGCCAGGTCCTTGAAGCGTTCGACATAGATAGGTTCCACTGCTCTACCTCTCACCATTTCTTCTGAATCACAGCCGCGCCGATGCCGAGAGTGACAGCGGCAAGGCCCATCTTCCACCACGACCAGAAAGGCTTATCTTCCCTCACCGGATCGGATAGATAGGTATATGCGGAGTCGGCCCAGATATCGGATCGGCAGCAACCCTCGTGGCTGCTTTCCGAGACGCAGTAGGTCGTCGCGTTCGGCGAGCCATGAACGATCCACGCCGCGCCGTCCCCCTCCCGCATCGCTTTTCGAACCGACTCCTTCACCTTGTCGCTCTGCGACATATACCAGTTGGCGAAGCAAGCCATCCTCGGCCAGTCGATGCGGCAGACTCCATCGCTGCCTTGCCACGCGCCGGGAACGACCTGCCCCGCATCCATAGCCATCATGCAGTACTGGATCGCATCGTCGACTTCCTTGGGGACCGACGTCGGTTTACCATCCCTCAAGCCGTCGTCGAGCTTCTTGACCGCTTCATTGCCAAGTACGCCCCTCGTCCATTCCCTCACAAATGTGAGATGGATCTGACTTCCAATATCCTGACTGAAGATGTCGATCTGGCACGTCATGTCTAAAGCCTGCTTTGCTTTATGAGCTTGTTGGCGAAGTGGTAGGCGAGAGCGCCGACGAATGCCGACGCTATTATCTTTGCCACGCTAAAGTCAGACTCATCGCCGCCAACGATTTTGACCGATACGACTCCGGGAGGATAAGCCGCGTTGGCGTTGTAGTGGTCGATTTGCTTCTGGCAGGTATTCGCGTCGTTGCTGCGGTCGGGGCAGATATCGTTCATCGATAGGCCGGGATGATACTCGAAGTGTACCGCGTCGCGGCCCCATGAGAAGTTGCCGCCCCAGATGAGTCCAAAGTCTCTGCCGATATCGCCTAGCCTATCGTATCTCTGGTCTCTACCATCCGTGACCGCTGAGCCGTTTTCGTCAAGGATGAGGACGTCGAAGGCGCGGCCCCAGACATGCCAGCTTCTACAGCCCGACGCGCCGCTTATGACGGCTCCCGGCTCGGTCCTGCCCTGCGCATAGATTCGGGTCTGCTCCTCACACGTTCTTAGCGTAGAGATGACCTTGACCCTGATGCCCTGAGCCTCTGCCGCTTCAAGGAAGCGCTTCGCCACCTCGAGCGTGTCGGGAGTGAGGTCCTCGAGCTTGACGCTTGCCATGACCCTATCGCCTCCCCACGACTCGCTTGCGCCACTTGCGGGTGTCGTGACTCGGACAGGTGTGCTCACCACGGCTTCGGAGCCAGGTAGAGGCGAGCAGGGCGACAGCCGAGGTTGAAAATCCCATAACGAGACAATCATAGAGCATGTCGTGGCTTAGCGAAATGTTGCCGGGGCAGAATATGCGAGAAATGAGCCCGGCCCAGAAGCCGAAGCACATCGAGCAGTACAGGGGGCAGGGGAGCTTGAGGCCGAGGGCTCTGAGCAGCCTACAGCCGAAGAAGCGCAGCGGCCACGCGATGTGTGACAGCGTCACTACCAGCGTCAGGCCCACGGCTCCGAGAAGGCAGGGAAGGAACCGATCCACCGATCATACCTTGGCGTATCCCTGCTCGATGAGGAATTGAGCGAGCTTCTCAGCGCTCTCGGGTCGCAAGACGAGAGAGAAGGTCCCCTCGCTCAGCGTGACACTTCGATCCTCGTTGATCTCCGCGTCGGGGCAGCATCCGTTACCGGAACAGTCGAGACTTGTCTTACGCATCATTCACCTCAGTCGTAGGGTCGGACAAGGAGGTAACGAACATCTCCGGTGTCCGCAGTTTTGGTTCTAGCGAATTGGTTTTCAGCCTTGGAATCGACTTCCACGGGTCCATCGGTATTGACCTGAAGCTCACAGGAGATGCTGTAGTCGGTTTTCCCGGCTGGGTACGGTGGCACAATCGAAACGACGCCACCAGAACCGTCAGGTTCAATGATGTACCAATTCGTTCTATCGACAGTCCCAGTGCCGAGATTGATAAGATCGATTGAGCCTTGGCTGAAAAGAGCCTCTCGCAGATCCGCGTCGACAAGGTCGCCGAAGAGGTGCGGGCCTACGGTATCGTATAGTGAGGCGTGCCGGAAGTTGATCCTGGCTCGCTGAGTTCCACCACCAAGACCATCATTGGTACACGAAACGATGCCACCGATCTCGGCATAGTCGAACCTAGCGATCTCATTGTCGGGCGCGACGAGATTTTCGAGCGTGAAGTTGACGGTGATTGTCCCACCAACCTTTCCGCTCGACCAGATCGCGCCATGCTGCATCGTCGCATTGTCCAGGATACTAGCGCTGATATTTACGACTTGTGTATCTTTGCCGAGAACCACTGCGCCGAGAGCAGACACGGTAACGTCGCTGAATGTGGAGGACGTTACAACTACAACTCCTCGACCAGAGTTGGGAGCAGATGCTGGTGCTAGTGGATAGTCAACGGTGACGTCCGCAAACTCACACGAGTCGACGTAGACTGGTCCCGTCTCAGTTAGGTTGACATCGACCGCTCTGACGTTGTGGAAGTCGACACGATTTGCTGTGGCTATGGTAATGTCTCCCAAGACTCGCACGTCCGAGAGTATGGCTTGACCATAGCTGTTTGCATCTGCCGAGCCGTCCATGTTCAATTCGACCACAGAAATGTCACGAATGGACATAGCGTCTACGGCACCGACGTTGACGATGCCAGACAGTATCGTCTCATTTCGGCTAAAGCCTCTGAGCGTGACATTGCTGAACGTGGACCAGGTGAGTGGCTGCGCCAGGATATGGATGCCGGGGCTGAGCCAGACCGTATCTCCGACCTCAGCCGCATCCATCGCGGCTTGAGCCGTGGCGTACTTCTTGGTGAAGCTGCCACGCTCAGCCGTCGCGTCACTGCCGTTGACGGGGTCGACGAAGAGGATATTGCTCCAATCCGTGCCGATACCACCGTTTTGGAGAAAGGTGATGAGTCTGTGCCAACCCTGATCGATGTCATGCTTCGAGTTGGACAGAGGAGGTGTGGGATAGGACATGGGTCACCTATCAATTCGGAATGAGGGCTACGGGGGCGCAGCTATAGCCCAAGCAGACGAGGGCGAAGGGGTTGTAGCCGGGGAGAAGAGGATTGCCCTGATACCCGCTTACATCTGCAATTATCCCAATCCTCTTAGGGAATCCTATTGGGGCTTCATGCGTCGCTCGCCCAGCAAATGAATCGGAAAGATACGCAGGCTCACCCTCTATGAAATCGGTCAAATCGTCCTCGAAATGGACATAGGCATAGCCAGTGGTTCGGACGATTCCGCTGTCTCCAATGGCAATGTCCATGGCGCAAACGGCGATGTTTTCCTCACCGTCGATGTCGGTGATGGCAGAGCTGACTTCGCCCTGCCCGCTCGCGAAGACCACGTCGCCTCGGGCGAGGTTGACCAAGGAGCCGTTCGTGGCTCGATTGTGCTCAACATACTTCTGGATGTCGCGGATCAATCCGTCCCATGCCTGCTTGACAGGTGAGGCAGCGGACTCGACCAATAGATCAATGGCTTTGAACATGACTCACCTCATCGCCCGCAGGCGCTCTTCAAGTAGACGTAGGCTACAGGGTTTGTGGGACCGTACTCGCTACCATCCTCGAGCACACCGATCTGGCTGCTGAAACTGAGACCGGCGTTTATCATGGTGGCGCGACCCACGACGTCGCTGACGTAGACCGGAGTTCCGACCTGAGCGGCTCCCAGGGTCTCTCCATCCTTGAACCTGACAAGAACCCTACCGGCGGTTTTGACGCTGACCTGGGCACCGGACGCGCCGCCATTGTCGACCACTCCGACCCATCTCGCAGCGGCTCCGGTAAACTCCTCGGAGTAGGCGCGACTCACCTCGTCGTCACCCGAGGCGTAAACCACCTCTCCGATCTGAAGCGAAGTGCCGGGCGCTTCGCCGTTTGTGGGGCGGTAATGCTCGACCTTGGTGGCGAGGACCCGGTACATGTACTGGAGCCAGGCACGGAAGGTAGAGTCGCTTCTCGAATCATTTTTAGGGATCATCGGCTCTACTCCTTATTGTTGTGGAACAGGCGCGCAGCAGCGTTGAAGTTGGACCCAGCAGGCACCATCAGTTGCATACGGACTCGCGTCGACAATGATGCCGACTTGAATACCGAAACCAGGGGCGAGTGGATAAACGTTTGTAAGCCGACCAGCAGTGGCTTTAGAAAGGTAGACCGGATCGCCAGCGACGGGAGCCGGATCGAGAGCAGCTTCGAAAAGCACCCATGCCTTGCCGTTGATACGGACAATGCCGGTCTCGTCAGCCGCGATGGGCTCGCAGACCACACCGACCCATTCGCTCGTAGCAAGCTTATTGGCCTGGGCCAGGAGAGCCTGGCGCACGCCAGTGGTCAGGCAGACCACTTCGCCCCGGACCATGTCGGTCGTCACCGTCGCGTTGGTTACACGCATATGCTCTACCGTCGTCTGCAAGCGACGGATGAGCCCAGCAGCGGCTGCGCGGTGCCGCCAAGAGCCGGTTAGGAAATTCGCAAAACTAATCATCGCTCATTCTCCTCGTCGAAGGACTAGGCTACTTGCCCTTTTTCTTCGCATTGTACAGGTAGATTCCGCCCGCCACCGCTGCACCGGCAGCCAGCAGCATCCAGAGTGTGGAACTATCGTCGTCCTCTGCACCGACCGTTTCGACACCGGGCGGGACTCGGTCAACTAGGTCCTCCCCAGGCGGCTTGGGAGCCGGGGGCTCAGTGTCAACATAGGCAGTGCCGTCACTCTTGACCCTGCGATTTTTGTACGATTCTGGGCACTCGGGCCAATCCTTGGGAATACGGATTTGGGGCGTACCGTGTTTCAGTCCGGTGCAGGCGAAGTCCATATGGTCGTAATTGACTCGCATGAGAGCCGTGACTGAGAATAGACCAAGATTGTCCTGTTTCAGTGTCCCAAGCCAGTCCTTGGCGATCTTGTCCAGGTAGTCTCCAGCCACGATAGTGATCTCGTACGGCTTCGTATCGCCGACCGGAGACTTGTTGCATTGTCCCGTGCCAGCGATTCGAGTGCCAGTCCCGGTCCCAGGCTGGTCGTCACCGTCCGTGTTGGGGTCGCTGAGAAGTCCAGTAGGCGTGCCCAGGAAACGAGTCTGCGGAAGAGCGAATCGCTGTCCACCCTCTGCCCACCGGGCCGGGATATAGACCTTCAACCCCTCATGCCAATCCTTGGGATCGAAGACCAATGCTCCGCAGCTAGCCGTGGCCTTGCCAATATGCGGGTTGAGGTCGATCATGTCGCGGTACGACTCGCCTTTGCCCGTGTACCGAAAAGCCACGTCGGCAGGCGTCTCACCGCTCTTCACTACGTAGGAATACTTCGCCATTACTTATCTCCCGACATCATGACGATGAGCCCGCCTACCAAGACGACTCCCACCGCTGCTGCGGCATAGGTGAACGTGTTATCACTCTTCTCTCCCGCCACTACCGGCTCGACAGGCGGCTTACTCGGGTCTTCCCTGCCGGGTTCGACCGGTGGCAGAGGAGGCGTGGAGGGCTTGCAGTCCAGGCAGGGATCTGCCTTATCGCTACAGAGAAGCGCAACGAAGTCGTCTGGAGTCGTGTAGCACTCCTCACACTTCACCAGCTTAGTGTAGACATTGGAACTGGCTCTCTTGATGCTACAACTGATGAAGTCTTTGTGCGAGACGACGGCTTGCGTAAATGGACTGTCCCACCGCGTCGATGCGAACTGAGCCGACTGAATCACTTTGCCAGCCGGTTCATTGGCGTTCCAGGTCGATGGGTCAAAGAAGTTGGGTAGCGGCAGAGTTGGAGGCGTGGTGTAGGGCTCCTCGATCTGCGGAGGCACGTTTGCCGGGTCCTTCTTCGCGAAGATAGTGTTGAGTTGGGACCATGCCGCAGCGTTGATCTTCAGCAGTGTCTGGCCGATCGTGTTCCACGGAATGTCGCCCCAGGGAATCGCCTTGACCCAACTCGGAACCGGCTCACCCTCATTGATGCCGATCGCTTTCAGGAAAGTGTTGGCACTCACGATGAGCAGAGCGAAACTCTGCTCGGTCAAGATGCCTTTGGTAACGATCGCCTCCATCAGCTTAATGGGATCGGTTGGGAATGCCGACTTGTTCGTCACGGCAGGCAGGTTACGCAGGTAGGGGAACCATGTGTAAAGTACCTGCGCGATGGGGGTCACGGTCGCGGGAGTGGGTGGAGACGGTAGTGGCCATGTCGTGGGATGAGTCGTAACGTAGGCTTGCACCATCGTAACGAACGCATTCATCAAGTCGATGTTGGGCAGAGTCGGCAGTGGAATGCCGAGCCCGAGCCTGGTCTGCCCACCAGGCTCACGCCAATGCGCGGGGATGCGCAGAAGCTCTCCCGGCTCGAGGCGAGAGAAGCACTTGTACAGCGTCCCCCCGCAGCCGCAGGTCGGCTTGTGCAGGTTCGCGCCGACAAGCTCAGGCCACTTGCTCGCAGGCATGCCGAATCGACCACAGATCTGCGTCACATGGTCGCCCGGCTGCACGCGATAGGGGTAGCCCTTCACATAGCGAATGAGCGGGGGATGGAGCGCCATTACTTGCGGCCCCTCTTGGTCAGGTAGTAGAGCCCAGCGCCAGCCGCAGCGGTTGCCGCGACGCCAGCGAAGATCCAGCCCGCACTCATGCCTTCACTCGCGCCCACCGGCTCGACTCCCGGTTCCCTCAGATTCGGGTTCGGAATGGGAGGACTCACGGTACCGCCGCAATTCAAAGTCTCAGCGCTAGGAGCGATGAAGTTGGTCAGACCCTGCTGGACCAGGGGCGAGCCGTGACCGATCCCGGTAACTTCGTAGCCGTTCTGGACCAGCGTCTGGCTGATATAGGACTGCATCGACTCGCTATTGAGTAGAAGCTCGTACACATCCTCCACGCCGAGCACGTAATAGTTAGCCGGAACCGTCCTACTCTTCCTGGCCCAGTTTGCAAAGAGCGACGCTGCGGCGCAGTCATATGCGGTGGGAGAGGAGGGGGATGCGACACCAGCCTGCTTTGCCGCGCTCTGAGACAGAATGAGAACCATCTCCTCTGAGGTGCAACTCAGACTGAAAACCATCAAATCGTCGACGTCCTCAACGACGTAGTGGACAAGGTTCGGCGCTCCCGGCGTGGCGAGATTGACGACGGTAGACATGGCGTACGACGTCATGTCCGACTTGGGAACTCTCAGGTTGTTGATCTGCATCACTTCTCTCCCCGTGCGGGACATGGGATCATGTCGTAGATGATTCGGCCTCCGACGCGAGTGTATACCGCCTCGGGGTAGTTGAGCATGAACACGTCTTCCCGCCGCAGACCCGCAGTCTCGATGACGACGGGTTTATTCGGCCTGCGGTCGGGATCGGTCTGGTAGACCGAGGCGAAGAACCCGATCGTCGCGGGTCCCTTGACTTGGAAGTTCAGGTTGGGCTGGCAGTGGTGCCAGGGAAATCGCATGTCTCGCCACGTTCCCAGGCCCGGCACGAGGTCCTTGCCGTAGGGAAGGCCAGCGTTGAGCGGCAGATAGCCGAGGCCACCTGCGGGCGGCTCGCGGCAGATCAGGGCCGAGTCCGTCGTATCGCCTCGATTCGTCGTGTCGGGCGGGAAGAGGAAGTCGCCAAAGATCGTTCGGTCCTGCGAGTTGATGACAAGGTTTCTGAGATGCCAGCTTACATTGCCGTCTGGAAAGCTCCAGAGCGGGTCTTCGACCGGAACCTCGAGCAGCCAGTTCTCATCGATGCCACCATCCTCTGCGGGAACCCTTGCGCCGATGTACAGAAGCTGGTGAATCGCGGTGATCACGCAGATCGTGTCGGCTGGGACCTCGAGCCCGCAGAGCCGGAACAGATAGCGACGGCTCTGATTTCCGGTCGGGAAAACGGGCACGGCGATGCCGGTAGAGTTCAGATCGCCGGGATAGGGTGACGAGCCAGTGCCGACACGGTTTATGTCGTACTGCGTGCTCGAGACCATACCGCGATCGAGAAGATCCACCATGTCTCTACCGAACCTTCGTCACGTCAGAGGCGATCTGCGGGTACAACTCCTCGTTTCGAAGCGCACAAACCACTTCGTCGTAGGAGCAGCCGGGAAGCTCGCAGCCCGAAAGCTCGAGGCCGACCAGGGACAGCCTGACGATGTACGGCACCTCGTCGTTGAATGCCCTGGTATTGACCGCATCGACTCGGAAGTTCGCGTCTCGACTCAAGACCCAGTCAAGCTCGATCTTGTTGGGAGAACCGGCGGGCGAGGCGAGATGCTCGATCGGCGTCATCACGTCCGTGATCGTGTTCTTGTCACCACGTCCCGTGATGCGGAAGGTGATGTCCACATACGGATTTCGCTTCGTATACTCGTCCTGCTGCCGCTGGAAGAAAGCTCCAACGTTAGCGGTGGGACGCTGGATGGAATAGGTCATATACTTGACCCAGAACATCTGATACATGGGCTCGTTGAGTTGAGTCCCACGGATGGGCTGGTTCACGGCAGCGCTGTCCCATTGAAAAGTCACATTGTAAATGCGAGGCTGAAGCGGCTGTCCGCGAGTCAGCATGTAGGCCAGTTTCGGATTGTACAATGCGAGCGTGCGGATGCTCTCCGCTGCTTTATTTACTGCGTTCTGAGACGACATCAGCAGGCTCCTTTAGATAGAGAGAAAACGACAAGGGCCACACCGGCTTTTAGGTTCCGGCGCGGCCCTCGTCGTTCACTCACTCACAGCACACTAGCGTTACCCGACGGGGTCGCGCACCTCTCTAGCCACGGTCTCCGACCGGACCAGCCTCACCGACCGCACTCATGTACTCGTCGATGATCTTGTCGGCCTGATCCGTGGGACCCGCGAGAGCCGAGCAGTTCGCGAAGGTGCCCTGCATGGGAGAGTAGGTCCCATTGAGCAGTTCCTGCATGAGAGCCTTGTTGCTCAGCACGCGCTTCCACTGGCTGCACACGCCTTCGCGGACCTGGAAGCCCTTGAAGCCGAGTCCGACGCGGACCATGCCGGTCGGAATCTGCGTGAAGTTGGCAAGGCCGATGTTGTCATCACCGTTCTCGCTCAGCGGGAAGGTGCCAGCCACTCCGGGGATCGGACCTTCAGCGGCTCGGATGATGGCTTCGTCGATCATGCGAGTGCGATAGTCCTCATCACCGGCACCGGGTTCCATATACATCTGGATCTTGGTGTTGGTGTCGAGCGGCATGGGGAAGGGGAGCCGGTACCACGTCTCGACGGCGGGCAGCGCATTGGGCTGACCGTAAGCCGCGTCAGTCGCGACCATCCGGTTAGGGACGATCTCGCCATCGGCGGTCTGCTCGCAGTTGACCGGGACGAAGTAGGGCAGATGTGCCACAGCGTCGGGATTGTCGTAAGCCTCGGTCCCAGCGGCGGGCATGGTCGGATCGCTAGCCGCGCGAGCGTTGTAGCGACGCGTGATGAAGGTGTGGGGCGTCTTGGCATCGCTAAGCCCATTGAACTCGACGCGAGAGCAGGCGTTGCCGATATCGATGAGACGCTCATTCATGATTGTCTCGAGGCTCGAATTCGGACACTTGAACTCGAGGCGCATCGCATGCATCAGCGCCCACATGAAGCGCCACGTCGCGCCGCCATGGTCGAGTTGAGCCGCACTGATACTGGTAAGGTCGACACCAGCGGGGAGAGCCCCTCCCTGGAAGAGTTGGTTGATGAAAGCTCCACCACGCAGGTTGATGGGGGAAGCAGGAGTCTCTGTGATAGCCGAGGCGGGACCGAAGCTGTTGCCTTCGACCACGGTCGAGTAGGGCTCGGTGTAGCAGAAGACGCAGACGCCAGTCACGATGATCGGATCGTCGGGCGTGAAGGTCGGGGCGGTCAGGTTGCTGCGGCTGAACTTGCGCGTATTGCTTTCAGCGACCTGGAAGACCTGGACCTCGTTACCGGTCAGCCAGCTATAGTCCTCAGCATCGATCGGAAGCTCGATGTTGCGGACAGCGGACAGAAGGGTCGGGTACACGCTAAGCGGGAGACGGGACATGGCGAGCATGTCGTCGACCGTATTGCACTTGAACATCTTGGGATATGCCATCTCAATTCACCTTGGGTTGGAAACCATCCTCATTTTTCGCGTCGAAGCGGCCACTTCCACATAGCTCTACTATCGACCAGGGAAACGGTATCGAGCCGGTCCCTTTGCGCCAACGATCTGAGGGACAACAAAGTCACTACGATCTGCGGTTTTGGTACGAGTCAAGCCTTCCCTTTGGCTAGGCGAGACTTGCTGCCGCTGCGGGTCATAGCTGTATCGATTCACGCCAGACTCGAGCGGGACATTGACGCCCTCGGGCCGAACCGGAGGATCGAAGCCGGGGAAGGTGGGGCGAGGCGGCTGATACACCCTTCGCTCTCCACTGCCAGTATCCTGATCTACCGTGCTTGCGTCACTGGGCAAGAACTTCCCATCCGGGTCTCGGGGAGAGCGCTGGATAGGCTGACCCGGCTCGCGAGACACGGGCGGCATCTGAGGCTGCCGCGTGATCGGGGGCCGCGCATTCACAGTGTCCATGCAGTCGGAACCGCCGCCACCGACGATATCGAACGGCCAGGGACGACACGATTCCCTACCATCACTGACGTAGTTGCTCGGATCGACAGGCACACGAGTACAACCGTATTTGCCAACGCTACCGGCTGCCTGGGGGCCGATCATCATTGGCTTACCGAGAAAAGGGCGCATGTACCCTCGGGGGCCAGCGACCCCGTACTGCAAACGGTTGGCAAGCTTCGTCTCGCCAGCCTTGGGCTCGAGCAACTTGGGCATCAGGTAGTCCTTGATGATCAAGGTGATACCCTTGGCGGCAAAGCCCGTCGCCATACCGGCGAGAAGGTAGGTACCGATCACGCTCTTCTTGCGAAGCAGGAACGCGCCGACGCTCAGGCCACCGGCAGCAGCGGCTTGTGCGAAGATTCGGATTCCGTCAGCCTTCTTGTGGATCGCGAGGGTAGCGTCGTCGTTCGTCTTGACCGCCGTGCTGTCACCCTTACGGGTCGCGACGTAGCGGTCGAGCACGTCGGCACCGGCAAGACCGAGGATGAAACCACCCGCTGCCGAGACGATCGCCTTGGTCTGATTGGCAGGGTTCTCGCGAATGATCATGCGAGCCTTACCCTTGCTGCTCATGGAGTAGCGGACCGTCTTCTTCTTCGCCTTCTGAAGCCGCTTGCCCACGGTGCGGACGAACGCAGCGGTCTGCTTCGGCATGGGACGACGACGCTTCTTGGCCATCGTCACCTTGACCGTGCGGTTTCCGCTATCACTCTTCGTGATCTTGGTCCCGGCACGCTTACGACCAGTCTTCGCCTTGGTCGGGTTTGCCTTACGATTCGCCGCAATCATCCGCTTGGTAGCGGCGATCTGGGCAGGGGTGCGCTTCTTGCTGGAGCGCCGACGCTTCTTAGCCATTTTCTTCGTCTCCTTCAAACTAGCCGGAACCGGAGAAGTCCGGCTCACTCCTCCGACAACGGCTCGCCGCATGCGAGTCGCGCCGACACTACGCTTTTTGGGTGAGGACTTCTTGGCCTTCTTGCGGCTAGCCTTGACACGATTAAATGGCGAAAAGCCAGCGGGTTCAATGAACGCCATGATGCCTCGACAGACTTGGAATTGATTCAGGGCCAGACGAAGCCGTGCGCGTTAATGACGCAGCCGTCTGGCAGCGAGATACGATAGACTCGGTGTGACTCGCCATCGGCACATTTCGAGGCGCGACGCTGCTTGTACAGGATCGCTGCGCTCGACACGTCCTTTTCGAACGGATGCTGATACTTGGAAGCCAGTTCGCCATATCTATCGTAGTAGACTCGTAGAATGCGGTCTACACGATCCCATGGCCCGTCAGGGATTACAACTTGGCCCGCGACGAGCTTGTAGTCGTCGCCCCAGTAGCTGGTGGCAGCCTCATGGACACTGTTGTCCACTTGTCGTCCAACCCGACCACGAGTGATGTACGGGCATATGAAGATCTCGCACTTGTCCGCGCATTCTCCCGTCACATCGTGTACTAAACCCCACGATTCCGGGAACTCCACCATTCTCCCACTGGCAAGCTCCATGGAAACGATGTCGCCACGGACCAGGAGCGGAGTATCGATGCTGCAAGCGCCCGGCCTATCTATGCTGTTTCGTTTCGCTTTTCGGGCCATGTCTACCTCTTCTGACCAATCCGAGTGAACCCATAGACCCCAGCCGCAATGGCTCCAATCGCGAGTAGGCCAACTACGAGTCCCGAACCGCCTCGATCCTCTCCCGTCTCAAATCTGTCGCCACCCGTCCCGTCCAGGTCGATGTAGGCGGCTCCCGCATACCCGTTCATGATGGCACTGTTGTAGGCCGCGATGACGCTGTCCACGTAGCTACACGGCAGCGTCCATACGCCCCAGCGATCCGGGCCGTCACACTGCGCGTTGACCGAGCATGTCGCTTTTCCCGAGTTGAACCTGGCAAGCGCACCTACAATGTTGAGATTCTCCGCATCAATGCATTGCAGAATCAGCCTGGCACCGTAGATAAGGTTCCACGACGGGTGGAGCACGGTTTCCTTGCCGACACCGCTGCTTCCCGAGACGAGCCGAGCCATCTCGAGCGAGAGTTGCGTCAGCCCCAACCTGCCACCCTCGCCGATCTTGGTCGACTCGCCTCCGCTCTCAATCGCCACTATCGCGGCGAGAAGCGCGGGTGATACGCCGTTTGCCTCCGCGCTTTGCGAGATGAGAAGCTTCCACTCATCGACCTTGGCGGGCCACGACTCGAGCCGTGGAATTCCGACTCCCTCCACCTCGATCTCGCCGCTGTGAAGGTAGCGGTAGCGGGATGAGCCGCCGCATGGCGACCGGGTCCACTCGCTCATCGGATCCTCGGGTCTCGGC
>JBAZMT010000010.1:0-27908 GCA_041649615.1 Parcubacteria group bacterium | reverse complement strand
CGGCGCAGTGGTTCCAGAGCCAGCGAAGAGCGCTTTCCCATCCAGCGATCCGAGCGACTTGCTGCTCGGTCGGGTAGATTCGGAAGCGAAATCCCTTGCGGATGATCACGTTTTCAGTCTGACATTGGCATATACCTCTGTCAAGCAAGCCGTCTCGGTGAAGCCCCACTTGAGACGGTCAAGTATTACATCGAACGACAGCGCGGAGGGGCTTCCTCCCCGCCCTGAAGGACGGGGTTTCCGCCCCGGAAACACGATGAGCAAGAGAAACATCGTTCGTAACCAGTGCCGCGCCTCGATTCGATCCGACTCGGCGTTCCTCCGCGCCTGGTATCTCGTGCCGAGGGGGCTTCGAAAATCGCTGGCTCCCATCGAGGTGTCCGTGCTCGTCACCGCGTTCCATAGCGCGACGAGGAGGCAGACCGAGATGGTGAGACAGGATGCTCGTGACACCGCGTCAAGGCTCTGGTCCGAGCTTGATTCGGAACGCGACGCTAACGGCGAGTTTACTCCGCTCGCCATGGCTCTGCAGGCAATCTCCGACCATGGCTGCGACTGCGGCACAGACGAGCCTGGGTCGTGCCTGGCGTGTGTGTGTGAAGCGGCACTCAAGGACCTGTGGATAGCACTCAAGGAGCACTCAACACGATGAAGCTATTCGCTCGCATGACCACTACCGACCTGGCAGACAAGCTCTACCAGGGCAACTACGAAGACCTTGTCTGGCGCACCGCGTTTGCCAGACTGGTCAAGAGCCTAGACGGCTTTGGACTCAGGAGTCACTCGACGCGATACGGTGATATCGATACCGAAAAGGTCTCGTCTCAACGCGTCAAAAAGCTCACGTCTCAGCGCTCAAGCCACGCGCTAATCGACGATAGGGGTGACCACAGCGTGATGGTGTATTGCCCCAGCGGCATCGCCCACGTCACCTGGCACAACGAGTCGAGCGTGATTCGTCGCGTGAAGGGCCGAAAGGTGATGCGGCAGAGAGTGACGAGCAAAAGGAGCGGCTCTATCACCGTCGTCCTGTTCGGCCTAGCCTCGTGGGTAGACCGGATCGACTCGGAGGCAAAGAGTATCACCGACACCTATCGGATTCAGAGGCTGAGCAGAGATAAGACTGAGCAGCGCAAGCTCCACATCCTCAACCATACCCGCTACGGCATGCGACTCAAGACTATTGCCGCGTTCGACGATGTGCTGATTCGAGACAACTACACGCCTAGGGCTGTGGCGCAGTTCGACAACGTGGTGGACCAGTTCTCGAAAAAGGAGCCGTCGGGGCGTTTGGTCGTCATCCATGGCCCGGCTGGTACCGGCAAGACCTACATGGTCCGAGGCTTGATCGAGGCGTGCCGCAACATCCGGTTCGTCCTGGTCCCGTCCCAAATGGTACCTTCCATGACCGCTCCGGGTCTCGCCGAGCTTCTACTGCGGCAGCGAAAGCCGACGTGCCTCGTCATCGAGGATGCCGACATGCTGCTGGTCGAGCGGATGGGCGACAATATGCTCAGTATCTCCACCATGCTCAACCTGGCCGACGGCATGTTTGGGACCATCGCGGACGTCCGCATCCTTTGCACCACAAATGCGGCCAGGCTCAAGCTGGACAGCGCCATGATGCGACCCGGCAGGCTGCTCGAGGACATCGATGTACCGATGCTTCCGCCGCAGCAGGCTATGAGTGTCTACACCAGGCTTGCCGGTGGCAGATCTAAGAGCTACGAGGCTCAGGTGACGCTAGCGAAGATCTACGAGGAAGCGAGGCTTCTGCAATGATCACTGAAGACGAACTATTAAGTAAGGGTTACAAGTTGTACTCACATCACGGCAAGGGAGACAGTGGTTACTGCCAGGGCTTGTGGCAAAGGGCAATCCGAGCGGACGCTGGGAGACCGATCCTGTACTTTATCAACCTATACAAGTGGCAATTCCCGGATCGGCGTTTGCCTAACTGGTCCTGTGAAGTGCAGCTACATACCGAGCCCAACTGCTTCAACCTCGAGCTGCTGATCGACGAGCATAGTCTCGACGCTGTCGAGGCTTTCTACTCCGACGCATATGGCAAGCTAAACTGCGTACCCGACAAGCATAACGGGTGAGCCATGTACACCGAGCTTTTCAGAGACCTGATCGAGAGCAGATCAGAGGACTGGCGCAAGGGCTACGAGGACGGGCTTAGGGGCGAAAGAGATGGGTGGGCAGTCGCTATCAACCACGAGTACAGGGCCGGGAACGACTATGCCAGGCGCATTGTCGAGGCGGGAGCAGGTGCATGATCGAGCTTCGACCCTACCAGCAGAGAGCGAAAGACGTCGTTGTGACGCTGTCGCGAACCAAGAACAGCGCATGCCTCGTCATGCCGCCGGGCGGCGGAAAGACGGTCATGGGATCGGAAGCCGCCCTCGACATCGCGAGGATACGCAAGGGTAAGGTGCTTTGGGTCGCGCATCGCAAGGAACTGATCAAGCAGGCCGCTAAGACGCTGTCCTTCGCGCTCCAGTTCCGGCCCGGCATCATCGCGCCCTGGGCCAAGTCGGAACCCGATAAGCCGGTCCAGGTCGGCTCGGTACAGACCATTGTCCGAAACCTGAAGGTGATTCCCGAGGGGGTGTCCGTCGTGGTATGGGACGAGTGCCATCACGCGATGGGCGATGACTGGAACACGCTAGCCAAGGAGTGCAAGAGGCTCGGATCCTTCCTTCTCGGACTGACCGCTACACCTGAGCGTGCCGACGGAAGAGGGCTCCACCCGACATTCTCCAACCTCGTTGTGGCTGCGAGGCAGAGAGAACTCATCTCCAAGGGATTCCTCGTCCCGACCGACGTTTTCGTTCCCGAGATTGCGATTCGGGACGGCGTGGCTGACGTGCCGGTGAAGTTGTGGCAAAAGCATGCTAGACATACCAAGACCATCGTGTTCTGCGCCTCGGTTGATCACGCGATCCAGGTCGCAGAGGAGTTTCGGCAGAAGGGATATCGCGCCGCGCATGTCGAGGGCGAGATGACGAGCAAGCAGCGGTCACGCATCATCGACAAGTTCATCGAAGGCAAAGTCGATATTCTCACCAACTGCCAGATCCTGACCGAGGGCTTCGATCTTCCGCCCATCGAGACGACGATCCTGGCCCGCAACATCGGTAGCGTCAGCCTCTATCTGCAAATGGTGGGTAGGGGCTCGAGACCGTTCCCCGGCAAGCATCGCAGTCTCTGCCTCGACCTGGCGGGAAACGCGATTCTGTACGGCAGCCCCGATGCGGACCGGACCTTCTCGCTCAAAGGTAAGCCGATCCGGCTCAGCGAGAGCAAGGCGGGCAAAAAGCGACGAGACAAGGAGCGCAGGTGCCATGTCTGCAAGGTGCTTCTCGCGCCCATCGAGCACGGCAAGTTCCGAACCAGGACCACGGTCTGCCCCCGGTGCGGCGCGAAGGCAAAGGGCCCAAAGGTCCACGGCAGATCGCTTCGACCGCTCCCGACCGAAAAGCAACTTCAGATCGAAAACGCGGCATGGGATCGGCTCGTCGACTACGCCATGAAGCACGGCAAGCCACGGCAGTGGGTAGAGGAAAGGTTCCTAGCCAAGTTCGGGAAGGAAAGAACAGTTAGGAGATAGGAGTATAACAATGATTTTCAAGATCTGGGACGATGAAGCGGAGCCTGTCGAGGTAGAAGCATCCAGTATCGAGTCAGCAGTATTGCATTGGCTCGACGATGAGCAGAACGATGAGGTGAGGGACGACATCATTGCCAATGGAGCAGAGGTGATGGTTAGGATTGACGACGGCGAAACGTTTCAATACCGAGTCAACTACGAGCTTTCAGCGAGTGTGAGGAGGCTATAATACGAGAGCTAACGCTGGTCGGTGTGCAGACCGTTACCTGCAACCTGGGGCTGGGTGGGTCTCTGCGGAAAGGAAAAATGATGCTGTGCAAGATCGTAAAGGTTACCTCGACGAGTACCTCAATGATGGTTCGAGACCGGGTTGTCCCGGCAACCACGTATCGGCTCACCCTCGACTGCGGCCACGAGGTCTGCGTCTCATATCGCAACGAAACCAAGTACATTAAGCCCGAGGTGGGCAAGCAGCGCAAGTGCCCGATCTGTCCGTAGACCAGGCACGAAAAAAAACGTTGGCCGACCCATTTCTGGACCGGCCAACACGGTGTGGAAGTGACCCCTTCACCTGACAGCGAAGAGGAAGAATGAATACTAGCATAGACATGGACGAGATTCAACCATGGAGCGAGGTGAAAATCCATGCGGCGAGAGCGGTGATTCCTCACCTCATGTCCCTGCCGCATGGCCCAGGGCTCGCCGGGATCGTGGTCCTCATCGCTCACGAGGAGCCAGCCAGGATCGGGTGGGTTACCGAAAACGAGTTGAAGGAATATGTCTCACCACTAGCGGACAGCGAGTTCAGGCTTGATTTGTGGATAGCCTACCTCACGCAATGCCCGATCGGCTTGGCGTGCATCTACGTGGTTGACGCGAGGGAGGATGACAACTTCAGCCTCACGGTCTGCGCGGCCAGGGACACGTACCTGTCCATGAGCAGGGGTGGCGAGGCGTGAAAGAGACAGAACTCGCCGCAACCCTGCTGCAATTCTTCGCCGATGAGGGCTGGGAGACGTGGCAGGAGGTCACGCTTCCCGACGGCGGCAGGGCCGATATCGTGGCGATGCAGGCCCCTGTCGTATGGATCGTCGAGACCAAGACCTCGCTCAGCCTCGAGGTGATAGAGCAGGCATGCGCGAGAGTCGGCTACGCGCACCTCGCATCAATCGCGGTTCCCGAAGCCAAGTCGGGACGCAGTAACTTTCACCGCAAGGTGCTCGCCATGGATGGTATCGGCATGTTCGAGGTCGGCGAGCCTCTAAAGTCTGTCTACGACACCCCTAGAGTGCGAGAAAAGGTTCGCCCCAAGCTACACAGAAAAGCAGTCACAACTTGGACCAAGTCGCTGTGTGAGATGCACAAAACGGCTCTCGCCGCCGGGTCCAAACCGGGCGGGCAATGGACCCCGTTTCGGCAGACATGCAGAGATGCGGCTGGATACGTCAAAAGGCACCCAGGCTGTACGCTTCGTGAGCTATTCGACAATATCAGTCATCACTACCATACCGCAGCGACGGCGAGATCCTCGTTTGTAAAGCGAGTCGAAGACGGTCTCGTGCCGGAAATCGAGCTTAGGCGAGGAGACAAGTGCTGGACGCTATGGCCGAGGAAGGAGAAGGAGGATGAGTAAACAACCTAGCCCTGAAGGGCGAGGCTTTGTTCCTAGCATAGACGAGGTTTCCAATCGAGCAGATGCTAACCATGGGTTCCCGTCCTGACTGCCGAAACGATAGGCTGGCTTACTTCAGCCCTGGATGCGATGTTGCGAGCGCCAACGTGGTCGGCGTTTCCCGCAAAGCCACACCCGGTGCAGACGAAGTCGGACTGAGTCTTCCGATTCGCCTTGTCGACGCAGCCACATTCTGGACATGTTCGACTCGTATTGCGAGGATCCACAGCTACAAGAGGCACTCCTGCAAGGAGCGACTTGTAGGTCAGAAAACTTCGCAACTGGTAGAACGACCAGTTATGCAGCGCGCTCCGCTGAGCCCTTCTTACAGTTACCCGGTCGCGAATGCCCGAGAGATCCTCGATGGCAATTCCGCGTCCGGTGTCTTTGGCCTTGCGGACGATCTGTTTACTGATGACGTGATTGGTGTAAGAGTGGAAGTACTGCTCCCTCCTTCGGAGCTCCCGCAAGTGCCGCCTGGCACTCTTGGAGCCAACGCTTTGGAGTCTGGCCCGGAGCTTGGCAATTCGACTGCGAGACGCCAGCGTAGCTTCACCAGAATGCGCCTTCCCGTCAGAATCGACGGCGAGGTTTCGAATACCAAGATCGACACCGAGCCATTTTTCGGGTCTGATGGGAGACCCATCCGGCACCTCGACGGTTACGAAAAGAAAGAACTTGCCCTTTCGGTAGACCAGGTCGGCTTGACCCCGTACGCCTTCGAGCCGAGCCCGATGGTACGCGCCGACCGCGCAGTTGACCACTATACGACCATCCAGCGCGAGCAGGCTCAAGCGATCGATCCCGTTCTTGAAGCTGTACAGACGCTGATCGTAGGCGATGGCCCCATGCTCCCTGAAGTTGACAAGCTTCGACTTGTCTCGACTGTAGACTTCGCACACTTTCGAAATGGCTCGAACCGTATGCTGCGCCGAAAGACCGAACATGTCGCGGAGGTCTCGGTAGTAGAGTTTCTGCAATCGGATCTTGTTGGCACTTTTCAGATCAAAGGCCCGCTTAGCAAGCCAGGAGCATGCCTCGTTCACGCGAGACATCGTAGCAAGCAACCGAGCCTTCTGGTCGGTATCCACGAGCAACTTGACAGTTGCGATGAGTTTCATCAGTATAGGGGTAGCAGGCATATGGAAGACGTCAACTACAAAACGGAGCAGCGCTTCCTCCCCGCCCTGAAGGACGGGGCTTCCGCGCTGGAGACACGGTGAACCTGAAATGATGAGCGATCCCGTGACGAAGACCATCTCCATTGAGAGAAAAGCGACGCTGTACTGGCACATCGATGGTGACTGCCCCATCGTCGCGACTCGACGTGAGGTGTTCCAAATCATGGCCAAGCAGACCATGGACATCACGGCAGAAAACATACGTCTTAAGCGTAGGCTGGAACGGATGACCTTGGCATCGCGTCAACGTGCTAAGTCTCTCGCCAGGATGCATCGTGCCGCAAAGGCGCTTCGCATCAGAGCTAAATCCGCCGAGTCTCGGCTGGACTCGATCTGCTACATCACCAGAGATCCGAATGGGTAACCCGGCATGCTCCAGGTCTACACAGCCATCGTGGGCTATCCGGGAGGCGACCGGCTCGACGTAAGCCTCAAGACCGGGGATAGGGTATTTGCACCGAGCCGTGACATGGCGAGGGAAGCGAAGGCTGGCCTACTCGATTGGGACGGGTATGTCAAGGCTTATTTGCAGCATATGCGCCTATCCTACAAAAGCAACAGACCGATCTGGGACCTTGTCCTGGCATCGCCGAGGGTGGTACTCTGTTGCTACTGTGCCGACCCATTAAGGTGCCATAGGTCGATTCTCGCAGGCATCTTCGTCAAGCTAGGTGCGAGAAGCTGCGGCGAGATTACGGAGTGGGACGACACAATTGAGTCTCCAATCTATAAAAGGGAGCAAGGGCAATGAAGGTCGTATATATCGCGGGTCCCTATCGAGCACCGACGCAGTGGCAGAGAGAGCAGAACATATTCAAGGCAAGGGAGGTAGGTGTCATGGTGGCAAGGCTCGGAGCTATGCCGCTTATACCCCACTCCAACACGGCTCACATGGACGGCATTGCCGATGATCAGTTCTGGCTCGACGGTACACTCGAGCTTTGCCGTCGCTGCGACGCCTTGGTCACCGTACTCGGCTGGAAAGATAGTAGCGGCGCGCAAAACGAGGTAAAGGAGATATATGCGCTTGGGAAGCCGGTTTTTCACTCCCAAGATCAACTCTCTATGCTCGATTTCGCGCAATGGCTCTACTACGCCGAGTGACCAGCCATGGCGAGGGGAAAACGTAGGCGAAGAACACGGATCGCGTTCGACATTTTCGAACGGATACGAGACCATCACGACTGCGACCAGTACGAGGAGTGCCTCGACCACGCCTCGACCCGCAACAACCCCAGGGTCTGCCATGAAGAGTGTCGACTCTACGTGCCGCCTGACCCGAGAGAAGCCTTCATCATAGCTGAGATTCTTGACCATCTCCGAGAGGCTCTCGACCAGGTCCAGGGCGAGATCGATGCTGACCTGGAGCAGACCAAGAGGGTGAGGTGCAAACCATGAAACAACGATTAGCACTTCTCTGCGTCTGCATGTGTTGGGCGAGGATAAAGACTGGGCCTCCCAGCGCTATCGAACTTCTCAGGCTGACTCACAATGGCTTTCCCGGACTTGAGGTGACGCGGGAGTTAGCCGAGGCAGCCGTTGCGGCAAGGAGCATGTTTAAACGGCTCTACGCGAGCGAAGACGTCAAAGCAATGGCGGGTTCGCCCGGCGCGGCATGTTCTCTGCTTATCGCGATCTGGACCTCGTGCTGCGACGAGCCGCCGCTACAGGGACAAGTCACAGACTGGCTTCAAATCTTCTTTCCCAAACTGGACGGGCTCGAGCTTGCCAGGCAGGGCGCATGGGCAGAAACGCACCTGCACGAGCTTTACGACTGGAAGGCGACGCTTCCGAAGCAAGCCTTGAAACGCACCATACTCCCCAGGCGAGGTAGCCGTCATGCCGCTTGACTATTCCAAGACGCTATGGGTCCGACTCTACAAAGACCGTCGCCCGAAGTGGCGCACGCTCGATTGGCGAGCCAGGGGGATAATGTCCCTCATCCTGGAAGAGGTCGACGCGGATGGTAGGCTTGAGCTTGGGGAAGATGCCATTGCTGGCATAGCTCAGGCAATTCATGCTCCTCCCGATGAGATTCGTCCCTACGTAGAGCTTCTTCTCGGGCGGGAAAGTATTCTGATTCGAGGTGACGCTGTTGAAGTGCCCAACTTCGAATTGGCCCAGAGTGCCAAGTTCGCCGACAGCATCAGAAGCAGGGCATATAGAGAGCGGAAAAGGATCGAGGCGAAGAGGGGACAGCCCAACCCCGAAGACCCCGATGAGCCGCCTCCCCAGAGACCTCCCAGGGCACCCAAGACGGCTCGAAGCGTCACGGCGCGTGACTCTAATACTCCAGGCAATCAATGCCCAAAGCCGTCACGTGGCGTGACGGACCCGTCACAAGGCGTGATGCAGGCACGACGTGGCGTGACGGACCCGTCACGTGGCGTGACGGATGCGTCACGCGGTGTGACGAAACGCAAAAGGGGGTGTAATTCTACAGTTTCACCATCAAAAAACGTTACGTTACTATTTGACTCCTCCGTCACGGGGCGTGACGGAGGCGACACGCCACGTGACGGAACCGACACGCCACGTGACGGATGCGTCACACAGCGTGACGGAAAAGTGGTCGAAACAGGTGTTGATGAGAGCGTGTTTTTGTCGCGAAGCGACGATTCGCGTGACGGTCCGCGTGACGCGAGGCGCGGCGCACCAAACGTTGCCGAAGGACCAAAACCTAACGAATCGATACTTAGTTACGCGAACTCAAACAACCTCTCGATGAGAGAGGTAATCGGTGAGATTCTAAGCCAAATCCCCAACCTGGACCCAGCACTCTCCATATACGGACCGTCACACGGCGTGACGGAAGCAACACGCAGCGTGTCGGATACGTCACATGGCGTGACGGAAGCAACACATGGCGTGACGGAAGCAACACGCAGCGTGTCGGATACGTCACACGGCGTGATGGAACCGTCACGCGATGTGACGGAGTCGACGAGTGGCTCGACAGAGGGTTTGCATGCACAAAACGTTGCTCAGAGCACAAGTAACGTTACGCAAAGTTTTTCGAAAACCGTCACGCCACGTGATGCAGGCAACACGCCGTGTGACGGAACCGTCACGCCACGTGATGGAACCGTCACACGGCGACCACAAAAGAAAAGAAGAGAATCTTCTTTTCTCTGTAGCCTCCTCTCCTCTCGCTCAGGATCTGTGACGCTGGAGATTTTTTTCACAAAAAATCAATTGCTCGTGAACCGAGAACCGGATCCAGATTTCCAGACACCGAAGGTCGAGTGGATCGTTGGGGGTGGAACCAGGGTCCGTGGCGCATCGCTCGTGCCGCTGCTCGAGGCTAGGCTCCATGCCGCAGGCATCGAGCCTGACCGTAGGCTAGTCAACGGCACTGCCGTGGACCTAGGCAGGCGGATGGTGGATTGGGCAAGCCGAGGAGCCCTCGACCTCGCCGACTGGAGCCAGATCGCTGCGGTGGCCGAAAGCTTCGCCGAGTGCTGGGTCGAGGCGCTGAAGCAGGGTTCCGGGTCACCACAGAAATGCTGATTGCTGCCACGACGCGCCCGATGGTGGCAGTTTTGGGTTGCATGGTAGGCTACCCCTGCTAGAGTGGGGTTGAGGCGCTCCTAGAGTGCCAAAATTGGCTGGAACGAAAGGGGATAGAAAATGATCGAGCTTCGTAGCGTTAGGGCCATTGCCGCTGAAGGGCCAGGATTCGTCGTGCAGACCAAAGTAGTTTCGAAAGAGGGGGTGGAGCGGTGGGACGGGGCCGGATTCTTTCTCCGCCCAGAACAAGCCATTCTCGAGTTGTCGACTCATTGCAAGAAGCCCGCGAATAGGGACGTTTTGGTCGCTATTTGCGACAAAATTACCAGTGTCAAGAACGATTTCAAGGCGGTCAGTTTTGAGTCGTTCCTATTCGAGTCTTTTAGACTCCGAAGAGCCGACACGACGCTATTTGTCATCGAGAGACTGGACGTGGCGAAAAGCGGTAAAGAGGCTGGTAAGGAGACGGTGAAGAGCCTTGGTTGGTACAATAACGTTCCAATTGCTCTAGGGCGAATGCTAGATATGGTACTGCACAGTTCCCAAATCACCACATTGGGCGAACTTCGCAGTCGAATCAATGCCTTCGCGGCAAGCGTCGAGGCGGCGGGAGCGAAGTAATGGCGAGGGAGATTGAGATAACCGGGAAGAGGTCACCATTGCGGGAGGAGCTGCGGAGGCAACGGCTAGCCGCTAAGGCTCAGGAGCGTCAGCGGATACAGCAGATGCGAGAAGAGATACTTGAACGGTGCCGAGACATTAGGATCTCCATCGACGATGAGCGCATGGAATCGGACTGCGGTGACATTGTCGACGAGATATGCGTCGAGCTAACGGCGATTGAGGCTCTGGTCGAGAAATGGAAATGAACCGTAAGATGATGCGCGCTAGCCAGGCCAATGGGCGCAAGCTGATGCGTCAGGGCTGGTCCAGTTTCGAACCTGGACCGAGCCCGGTCGGAAAGGTAGGCGATGCCTACGAGACCTGGGTCAACAACCTGTACATGGTCTTCCGGTGCCGGGACGAGGTTACGGAATGGGGCATCGTGTCTCGTCTCATGGTCAGGCGCAACGATGGCGGAACTACCATCCCTTGGGCCGACATGCAGCGGATCAAAAACGAACTCATGGGACGGGAGCGTGTTGCCATTCAGATCTATCCCGCCGAGTCAGACCTTGTCGACTCTGCAAATATCTACCATCTCTGGGTCATGCCTGATGGCTTTACGATGCCGTTTGGGCTATAGTCTCGATGATGAAGGTGTCGAGCCACCATTGGGCAAGTGATAGCAGGAATTGGAGCGGGGTCAAGTAAACGGTCCCCGACATAAAGGACGGAGGGAACGATGACCCTGATGCGAGTAGGTGAAACCATCTACGATGAGAAGAAAATAGTCGTGGCCCGATTCGTCCACGGGGCCTGGTACCATGAGAGAAAGCGTAAGGCCACGGTCGAATTCGAACCCATCGAGCCTGAGCAGGCGAAGGGATTCGACTCGCTTCCCGACGTGAGCAGCCTCGAGATGTCGCATGGCGAACTCGGTATCGTAGACGTTATTCGTCGCACGCTCTCTGTTCGAGGCATCTCTTCGCAGCTCAAGAGCCTGGTGACCGATGCCGTGTACCGAGGCGTCGCAACGGGCCTTCGCCGCTACGGACCCTACGATCCTGGCAAGGAGACCCGGAATCTGGTAGGTATGGCCCAGGGCAAGGTACGAAACGCGATCGTCTACTGCGCCATGTCGCAGATGCGCAATTCCACCGGGTCTGGGGAGCTTCAAGACATCATGCTCGAGCTTTCGAAGCTTTGGCTCAGGCTTGAGCAATTACAGGGAGAGGGAGATGAGTAATGCAGTTTCTAAATAGTGAAGAGAAGCTGGTATGGGGCATGGTCTACTCGACTATGTTGTCAAGACTCATGTCGCAGCAGAATGTTGAAGATGGGGAAACCTCCCCGACCGTTGGACAAATCAGGGAATGGTCACTTAGCTGGGCAGATGATGCTGTGGATGAGATACGTCTCCGGGAGGTGGATAATGCCTAGGTTCACAGTGGTTATGGCAGTCGTGGCGTACGAAGAGGGGGTTGAGGATAAGGTTCCTTATCGCATAAGCTTCCATATCGATGCGCCGACCAGGTATGACGCCGTCAATCACCTGGCGCAATCGATCAGGAAGGTAGCAGATGCGAGCGTGTTTGAGCCCAGGGTCCCCTCCGCGTCGGTTGCAGAGGTCAACCCGGTTGCAGCTACGCTGGTCGCAGCCAACGCGGCTGTTGCGGGATTGAATGAGAAAGAGAACGAGATCCTTCGCAAGCGTTTCGAAAAAATGCCCGAAGCCATGTCCATGGGCTGGATGTTCACCAAGCCGAAGGATTCGGACTGCCACAATTGCGGTGGCGATAGCTACACAATGAACGAGTCAAAGTGCCCCGCCTGCAAGGGCACAGGCAAAGAGACGGGTCAGCAATGGTCCCCGCCCGACGCGGGCAGTGACGACGAGGAGGAGGACAAGTGAGCAAGTCATCCATCGTGATGAGCATTACATTTTCGCTGGCGGTCGTGCTGGAGGTCGTGTGGGCATTGTTCGGTCTGCGAACAAATCAGGGGCAGGCAGACTCTGCCGTCATTTCTGCCGAACCTATCCCTCATCAGTCGGTGGGAGCTGCCCTTGTCGTGTCAACATCCTCCGCATACGGACCCGGACCCGGTCCCATTCCTGAGTGGGAGTCAGGCGCTGGCGTACTGCAACTGTACATCACAAGCGAGAGGCGTTTCGCGCAGCAGGAGGCGGACAAGCTTCGTACCGTATTTGCGGTCATGGGGAGCCGGGATTGGGCCGTGCGGGTGACCGTGGTTCCGTGGTGGGACGGAAAGTTCACCACGATCGTCAACGGGACCACGCGACCTTCCGGTGCTGCCATGTGCGCCTGGCTCGAGCGTTGGGGCCGACCATCAACGCCATGGCCGTTGCCGAAAAACCGTACACAGACCCGAACGCTGTGCCGCCAGTATCCCGGACCATGGCCGATGCAGATTCGACCCAAGGAGGACGAGTGATGGTTGACACCAGCGCCAACGACCTCATCGAAGCCCTGCTTCGGCGCGTTGTCGACGATGAATGGTCGGGTCGATACAACAGGGCTTGTCACTGCCACCCCGAATATGCTCGATGCTGCCCCGAATGCCGTATCCCAGAGAAGGAGGGGCCGACTGAGCATGAGCCGGGTTGTGAGCGCAAGGCGATCATCGACAAGGCCAGCGCATATCTCCGAGCCGAAAACGAGTTGGCAGAGAAAAGGGGCGAAGATGTCTAATGGATCGTGCCATGACGATGTGGAAACGAGGATGGTGAATGCCAAACATCGGATACGTCCCGAGCATTTGAAGCGCTTCCGTAAGGCGTGCAACGAGCTAAACGCGGTAATGCGCCGGATACAGGAGTATGAGCCCGAGGCCAGATACTACCTGCAAGAAGATTCGATGCTCCTTATGGTGGGGCCTAGTCACGACGATGAGAGGGAGCAACCGCTTCTCGAAAACGAGGCGGACGGTGTTGTGCTTATCGGTTCGAGCGGAGGTGCGTGGTGAGTGATTTCGACATCGAATGCTATTCCGAATCCGACTACATCAAGCAGCATGTCGAGCTTGCCGACAAGAGCCTCAAGGACCTTGCCATTCTTCGACACGATAATTGGCCCGGTGGCGGTCTCGTCATCGTCGGCAAACCAAGTGGCAGTAGCTGCTACCGCTGCGAGATCGTGCTCGTCCCTTCCGGCCACATCATTCTCACCGGGGACCTCGACACGATGGTGTGGGGAAGGTGGAACATTGCAGAGGGCGGGGTTCGTGAGGCGATCCGGTGGATGGCAAGATCCGATGTGTCCTACTACGTTAGGCAGAAGGCCAGTATCGGCATGAACAATATCGGGTGTGAACAGTTCGAACTTCCCGTCGCGATTTGGGAGGCGAGAGAGTACCTCCGTGATGCGCAAAGGGACGAGTGCAGCAGCGCAGAGAAGTGGAAGAAGATCGTCGCCAAGCTTGAGAGCGAAGACGAGGAATGGACCCAAGACTCTGTCACGGAACTGCTCTACACCACGCTCTGTGACTGCGATATCCCGAACATTGGCATGGTTCCTAGCCAGCGGCTCTTGTGGGCCTGGTCACTGCTTCGCAGGGCCGATGCGCTTTTTCATCTGAGGGAGGCGTGATGGGAAAGTGGAAGCGACGAGCCAAGGCTCTTGAGCTACTCAATTCGAGTCTTACGCAAAGCAACGCTGATATGTGGCGCGAGCTTCAGGAGTGGCGAAACGGCTGGCGGTCGCCCGAGCGGTTCTGTAGCGGGCGCGGAGTGCATGGTCAGTACATCACGCTGTGGGGTACAGGGTTTGGGCGTGTCACCCCCTGCGCCACCATGACCGGGTGCCGCAGGAAGGCGTGGCCTTGGCGGTTCTGTCAGCCGCAGTTGTCGGATTCTGTCGACACCCACCCTTGTGAGGTGCTGTCGTGAGCGAGCCAAAGCATAAACGACACAAGTCGGAGCAGGAGGTGGGGACGCCTCCCGAATTCATCGCCGCGATCGAAAAGCGTTGGGGCAAGATCACTCTGGACCTGGCGGCGAGCGACAAGATGCATGTCTGCGACGAGTATTTCACGCCGCAGATCGACGGGCTCAAGCAGGACTGGAACATTCCAGCAGCAATCGAGTTCTGTAACCCACCCTTCGGCAAAATAGGCCCATGGGTGAAGAAGGCTGCGTACACTACTCATAGTACTGGGTTTATGAGGCCAACTATCCTCATCCTCGTGCCCGCAGCGATCGAGACGAGATGGTTCAGGGACCACGTCTACACGCACGCCAAGATTCATATCCTCGTGCCTCGACTCAAGTTTGTCGGGCACGATAGCGGATTTACCAAGGGACTCGTCTTGTGCGAGTACCCAGCCCCTGAATGGGACATCGGATTTTACTACTGGCACTGGAGGTAGAGATGAGTGACAAGGAACATGTTGAGCGATTGATTACACAGTACGAGTCGGCGCTCGAGTCGGCGAAGGTTTGCGTAGCGGGTCTCGCGGACATCGCGAGAGGAGTCTCGTCGGATCGAGGAGGTTTAAGCTTTGGTCAAGCTCTTGATCACCTCAAGAGGGGCGGGCGCGTGGCTAGGGATGGGTGGAACGGCAAGTCGATGTACCTATTCCTCGGTCACGTAGGCTCCATTGCATACGAGTACTTTACCGAGCTATCCGTCAATACGAGGCGAAGCGTTGGAGAGCCAGGGGCAGGCGAGATCCGCCTCTGCATCTTCATGCGAGACGCCCAGGGTATGCTCGTCCCCGGCTGGCTCGCGAGTCAGGCCGACATGCTGGCCGATGACTGGTTTATCATCGATGAGACCTGTCAAATCGGAGCGTGATAAGATGCGCAACCTGATCTGGCTCACCACTCTGATCGGATGCTCGATGGACCCGGTGTCGGCGTGCGTGAACGAGTGCGGCAACCATCGAAGCTCTTGTCTCTACGAACCGCTTGGGACGAGCGAGAAGAGTGAGGCGCACAAGACTGAATGTCACCGTGGCTATGACAAATGCCTCGACGCGTGCAAAGGCGCAAGTCGATAGAGGCAGCTATGGCATCGTACGAGTCTCGACTCAGGATTCCGGTCTTTGGCGTCAGAGTTGACTTGTACACGGGGAAGAACAATGTCCTCGTGGCCCACAGCTACCGTCGCGTCGTCATTGGTGACAGAGGTCCCTATGTCGAGTTTCGGCCCGACGACTTGGTGGCAGAGGTCGAAAGCGTCGATACGCCGCACTACTACTACGAGGGGCAAATCGATGGTGTCAAGGTCTACAGACAGCGAAAGCGCGTGTCGTACGCCGACTACGTCCCCGGCATGCTGTACCTATCACCGTTCGAACTGGTCCTGACCGATGGACGATGTGTTATAGAGAAGAAAGGGGACGGGCAATTGAGCCTGTTTTAGGTAGACATGACTAGGGCAGAACTTGAGCAAATCGCGAAGAAATCCGGCTTCGTTCGCTGGACCAAATCTGGTCAGATAGAGTACCTACGAATATGCGTTGGTATCAAAAAGAAACATTCGGCTGGGCATGTGTTGGCTGGGAACATATTTACCTGGAGGGACCATGGTGTCGACTATAACTGTATCGAGGTTCTGCCATCAGACCTCGTATGTCTAGGAGACCTGTTCGATAAGCGGTCGATCCCACCCAGGGAGAAGGCTGGAGACAAGTGATGGGACTTTACTTCTGGGACCACAAGCCTGGGCTAATTTTTGTACCACTGCGAGTCCTGCGAATGGGTCCGATTTGCCTCGTCTCTCACTCTCTCAGAGAGGTAAGGCATGTTCGTCAGCACTGGCCCAGAAAGGCTCGACGCAGGTACGAACGCGCTATCGAAGGGCTAAACAGGTAGAGCGATGGAGATCTACATTCCCGGCATCAGGCTCGTCTCGCCGAACGTCACGTTCCGAAACGCCTCCATGTTCAGCCGGATGCGAACGGCCAAGCAGGCGAGAAAGCAGCGTGACGATGTCCTGCTTATGCTTCAGACCCAGAAGCGCCCGAAGCTGCCTGTTGCCGTCACGATCACCCGCTACGGACCCGGCGAAATCGATAGTCACGACAACCTCACCGTTGCGGCGAAGCACGTCACAGACGCGGTTGCGGAGTGGTTCGGGGTACCGGATAGTGACAAGCGAATCAAGTGGAGCTACGATCAGCAGCGCTCGTCTCGCTACGCCGTATCCATCCTAGTCGAGATGAGGCTCACGCTGATGTCGGACCTCGAGCAGTGCAAGGCTCGACTCGCTAACGCGGTTAGGGCGGCGCGGATGTGGAAGAGAAGGGCGACCGTACCCGGTTTGAGAAGGTGAGGTGAGAAATGGCTTGGGAGAAAAGAGCAAAGGGTGAGTACCACAGCGTCCAATCCGGGTTCGGCGTCGCGGCCTGGGATACGGGTTGGTGCGTCTACTGGACCGCTGACACCAACGCATCAGCGTCTCGTCCAATGTACCCCGCCCACATGTACCGAGGAATCGCCGAGGGTCTTGAGGAGGCAAAGGCCAATGCGGTGGCGGTAGCCAAGGCTTTGGCCTCGTTTCAGAAGATCGTCAGAAGCCATGGAGGTGAGGCATGATTAGCTGCGACTGCTCGACAGACGACGGCGAGCGTCCCTCGATCTGCCGCATCGAATGGCGCAAGGCTCGAAAGCCGCACAAGTGCTGCGAGTGTGGCGACACTATCGCGAAGGGGCAGCGCTACGAGCATGTCAGCGGGCTATGGGACGGAAACTGGGACCGACACGATACCTGCGCGACCTGCGTCGCGATCCGTGAGCGGTACTGCCCACACGGCTGGATCTACGGCAGTCTCGCCGAACAGATCGAGGAGTGCCTCGATTTCGACTACAGGGAAGTTCCCGATGCCGAATAAGAAGTGGTGGAAGGCCGAGCCGTTGCCGCTGACGCGAGGTCCTAGACCTAGAGTCTATGTGGCAAAGAATGGATCCCAGTGAGTCTGGGGCAGAAGATTTCGAGACCAATAGCGGAGCTTCGCTGCGCGCTATGCGACATAGCTGAGAGGGATTGAAGATGATCTACCTGTACGTGATCTACAGACCAGTGACCAAAGACCATCCGGGCAAGTGGGTCGTTCGCCGCTGGCACGTCTCCTTGTCCTGTGGCATCAGACCCGAGGCGAACTGTACGCTTTACGACTCGCTTGACGCGGCTCGCGGCTCTCTTCCACCCGGCCTGGGCAGGGCGGCGAGAGACGAGGGTGATGACGATTGCATCGAGGAGACCTGGATATGACGAAACGAGACGAGCTTCTTGCCAAGATCGATGAGTTAAAGCTAGAGATTGATGCCATTGACGCAGCGGAGCGGAAAGACTTAGATAAGAGACTAGCCGCGTGTATCAAAGCGTGCAGGAAGGCTGGATTGCACAAGCGTTTTAATACTACGTTTGAGAAATTAGACTCCGGCCCCGTCCGTGTAGAACTGACTCGCATCTTCAGCTATGATAGGTACAGGAACGAGATATCCCCAGAGGTGCATTCACAAATCGAATGGAAATCTGTGGAAGCTAGGGTCAGACGTCTCACTGAGAGAGAAGAGAAGAGATTGGAGGCCACATTCATCGAGATAAACGCTATCATCGCCGAGTACGGTCTTCAAGATAGAGCGTTGGAAGTGTACGAGACCTTGGGCCCGGAGAGCGGAGGGTAGCTGTGGATAAGTACGAGGAGTACGCGAAACATCTACTCTCCATTGGCGCGTCTCAGGTCGAGGCGACGGAAGCCGCAGCGCATATGCGCGAAGAGGATCAGTCTTTGGGCCGGCGGATTTGCCCCCGGTGCGGCGCAGGTATTGGTCGACGCGAAGACCCGAGGCAGGTAGGCGTGCCTGAGCTTGCCGGGACATGGTTCAACTACCGATGCCGGTGCGGCTACATGGTGGATCGGAAGGAGTAGCTATGGAGCGTTACATCACGAAGTGGTGGGAGACCGAGGGGATAGTCAAGGTTGAGGTAGAGGAGGTAGATAAAAGCGACATGAACGGTATGCGTCAGCGCTACTACCTCGTCAAGGTCCCATGGTCTAAGAGTAAGGTCATGGTCTATCCCAGCATGTGCTTCGAAACGCTCAAGGCGGCTCAGATCGATGTGGCGAATCGGAAGGCGGGCAAGGTAGACAAGCTCGAGAAACAGGCTCTTAGACTCAAGGCTCTCGTACCGAAACTGGTTGACGCTACGAAAGTAGAGGAAAGATGAGCGAACCTAAGATGCAGCCTGGTAGGGTCCGGGTCAGGATCGCCGTTGCCGTAGGACCCGACGGAACCTGGTCTGCCTCGAGTTGGTCCGGGGCCGACACAGACGATGTGAAAATGGCTATAGCAGACTCGATGGACTCCGAGACCATTCGCTGGTCCTGGGTAGAAGCCGACGTGCCGATGCCTGAGCCAGAAGAGACGGTGCAAGGCGTTGTGGCAGTGGCAGAGCTGATCGAGACGAAGCTGGGACGCGAAGACTGTGACAGTTTCGAGCCTGGGGAGCCGAAGGGTCAGTGCGACGGTGATGGGCACTTCCTATGCCGACAATGCAAGGAGTGGAATAAGCCGTCTCCGCTACGAGAGGGGGGAGAATGAAGCAGTTTACAATCGTATTGCGAGACGTTGTTAGGGGCGGGCCGAGAACTCTCATCCTTGGCAACGTTGGCCCGGTAATGGATGGCGTAGCAGCTCTCACTAAAGGGCTCAGGGTTGCGCTAGACAACGGCTACATACTTCTACCCGAGAGGAGGAGAGGGAGTTTTACGGTGACGGCTTCAAGGTAGATAGTCCACCGATCCAGACCGACGACCCGGATGACGTTGTCGTCATCTACGGTGATGAGTACGAGTCACTTGCCAACGAATTCGCCGAACTGCTTCAAGAGGCGGCGCAGCGACTCGGAGTCAAGACGAAGCACTACGAGTTTCACTGAGGTGGCTGTGGCATTTCTAATCGGCAATAGGATTCAACTCCATCCGGCAACGGACCGCTGGATGATGGGGGACAGATATGGTATCGTCGAGGCGACGGAAAAGGGATGCTACCTAGTCAGGTTCGACGTGTCGGGCCAGTACATGTGGATTGATGAGAGGGACCTATTGGAGGTGCAGCCGTGAAAACGATCTGGAAGAGTGCCAAGGACGAGCTTCTCGAAGAGGCGCTACCATTCACATGGTCCAGCGAATTGTCGCCCTACGGCTACGAGTTCAGGGCCATGGGCTACGGCATGTTTCGATTGACAAAAGAGCTTTCCGACGGGAGGAGGGTTCATCTTGAGGGGGCTTTCAGAGCTGTGACGGGTGAAAATTTCAGGAATGGATTAGTACTCAGACGCAAGCTTGAGGCTGCCGTGATTGCGGCGAGATGGTGGAAGAAGCAGTGCCTCATAGCTGAAAACTACGGTGCAGAAATGGTTTGGAAACGAAGTGATGAGCTATAGTCCGGGCTCGGACAGAAAGGGGATTTGAGAAGTGAGTCCAACGATTGAGGTTATCGGTCTGTTCCTTGTCTTGTCCCTTGTCGTAATGGCCGCATCGATCCGGGGGTAGGTCGTGGCTCTCGACGATACCAATGCGCCGAATGACAGGGTCCCGCCATGCGACGTTAAGGCCGAGTGCTGCATCCTCGCCTCGATCCTCGAGGATGACGCGATCTTCGTCGAGGTCAGCACTGATCTGCGTGAGGAGCACTTCTACTCGCCGCAAAACGCTGTCATCTACGCCGCGATGTCGGAGATTGCGGCCAAGGCTGAGCGAATTACCCTGCCTGCGATCCGGGACATCCTTTTCGACACGGGTCGGCTCGAGAAGGCGGGCGGCGACAAGTACCTAGACTATGAGCTTTTCATCTCCACCCCTGCGGTCTTGGACCCGTACCGGGAAGTGGAGCGCGTCGTCGAGCTATACCGACTCAGGCAGATGCAGTATGCGGCCAAGAAGTTCCTGTCCCAGAGCTACATCACGCCCATGGAGGACATTCCTGGCCTAGTCACACAGTTCGAAAAGGACATGTCGGACTGGACCAAGGACGTGGGAGGCGGCGAAGCCGTTGATCTCAGGGACGCGATTCTCGACTATGCCAAGGAGTACCAGAAGCAGCTTGAGTTAAACAAGAGACTTGAGACCGAGGGCAAGTCAACGACGGAAATGCCAACGGGTATCAAGAGGCTAGACGATATTCTCGGCGGACTTCACCGAGGCAATGTTACAGTCGTTGCGGGACGTCCCGGTATGGGCAAGAGCGCATTTGGAATGAAGCTGGCGCAGTCGGTGGCGGGGAAGCTGAACTACGAAGGCAAACTCATGGCATCAGCCTTCGTCTCGCTCGAGATGCCGCGAAAAGAGTTGGTGATGCGCCTGGCCTGCGAAAGCGCCAGAGTGAGCATTTCCAAGTACCGCAAGACAAACTTCGATCAGCAGGAAGTGGGCCGGTTCTTCGTCGCGCTAAACGATCTGTCGAAGCTGCCGATTCAGATCATCGACCGAGTCGCGTCGATGCAGGACATTAGGTCGACTATCCGGCGCGCCAAGCTGAGATACGACAGAGATGGGATGGAGCTTGCCGTCGTCGTGATCGACTATCTGCAACTCATAGCGGCGAAGCAGGGTAAGTCGCAGACCAGGGAGAACGTGGTCCAGGAGATCTCGAGGGGACTCAAGCTCATGGCGCAGGCAGAGAATGTCTGCATCGTCCTTCTAGCTCAACTCAATCGTGACTGTGAGCAGGCCAAGGACAAGCGCCCGCAGCTTCACAATCTGCGCGAGTCAGGCTCCATCGAGCAGGACGCCGACGAGGTCTTGTTTCTGCTGCGCAAGGAGTACTACTGGCCCGACGAGGATGACGTAAAGGGCATGTGCGAGATCATCGTGTCTAAACAGCGCAATGGCCCCACCGGCTCAGCCCTGGCCGCGTTTCGAGCCTTCTGTACCCGCTTCGACGATCTCGAAACGGATCAAGAGGATGGCGAGGGTAGCGACTACTTTGAATCGCTCGACAAGTGGAACGATATTCCAAGGGGCTCGAGGAAGAAGCGATAGGGGAGAGGAACAATGCCGACGTATAAGTACCACTGCTTCAAGTGCGATGTGAGCTTTGAGACCGAGCACGGCATCAAGGAGAACCCGGAGGTGAAGTGCGCCGTTTGCGGGTCGAGCGAACATGTGACTCGGCTCATCTCTCGTACCAGCTTTGTTTTGAAAGGTAAGGGCTGGGCAAAGGACGGGTATTCAAAGTGAAGCCGGTAAAGCCGATCTATGACGATGGTGGCGCTCCGCTGTGTAGCGAGGGCTGCCCGTGGTATATGATTGAGTGCGGCGGTGGCAAGCGGAGCGAGTATTGCTCACACCCAAACGCCCCTGACCCGCAGGACTCGTGGTGCAGGCCCACGGTACTGTCCTGGCTCAACGCCGAGAAATCGTTTCTGCTCGACGCTGCGATTCCCTACACCATGTCCAGGTTGAACCTGACCATCGAATCTAAAGCGATGGGGATCTGCTTCTCGAGACTTGTCAAAGAGCTTCCCGACGGAAGCCGGGCGCATCTGACGGCTCCCGATGGTGGATTCCGTGTCATTACCGGACACACTATGTTGGCGGGATACCGGAACCTGCTCAGGTTCCAAGCAGCGGTGAGCGCCGCGAAGTGGTGGAAGCGTGAGTGTCTGATACGGAAGCGGAGCGGAAGCGTGGCGGGCGGATTGCGAGACCTGGAACAGGCTTGAGGCTATGGGTGCCACGCCAGAGCCCAAGCCGAGTTGCTGCGGGATAGAAAACGGGATGATCTTGACGAGAAACGGATATGGGCTTGGTACCTACTCGATCGTGAATGAAGAGGCGGATGAAATGGTCAGGTTGTGCTCGGAAGCGCTTGGTGTGAAACCATGAGCGAGATGGGTAGCCATGGCTAGGCAGGCGAGGAAAGCGGATAAGCCGTCTCCGGTCTACACAGAGGAGCAACTCGCATGGGTTGACCCGTGTGAAAATATCATAGCTGGTGACGGATTTTTGATGTGCAGGACCTGCGGAAGTGGTATAAGGGTCGGAGGCAGCGTTGAAAGGGACGGCGTTAGAAAGAAGCGAGTTTTCACGCCATGGAAGTGGTGGAACGAGCATAGACGATGCAAGGGGAAGCGTGATGGATCCTAACGCGAATCTGAGGGAGATGATCGAGATTGCTAATAAAATCGTCTTTGATCCCTACGATAGGTACGATACGGAGACGGTACGGCTCGCCGAGCTTGTTGTGGCGCTAGACGATTGGCTCAAAAAGGGTAACGCGCTTCCATTGACCTGGGACCACGGGAGACGACCATGGTGATGGCAAAGAGCGAAAACTACTGGGACAGGCAACTCAACGTGGTTCACGGCTGCGTCAAGAAGAGCGAGGGCTGCGACCATTGCTGGGCCGAGGCTCTGCATAAGCGACGCTTCACCTCGCCATTCAACGAGGTCAAGCTGCTCGACATGAAGCTGAGCGACCCAGCGGCCTGGGCCAAGCGAAAGGTCTGCATCGTCTCCAATCTCGGAGACCTTTTCCAGCCCAAGGTGCCCGACGAGTTCATCTATGCCGTTTATGGCGTCATGGCGCTCCACCCCAAGCACGTCTTTCTCACCCTGACCAAGTATCCGGCGCGCAGGAAGAAGCTGATTTCCAAGTTGACCGACTCCAAGCCTCTCATCGAGCATGCACTCAAGTACCGGATTCGAGCCAATCTCACGCTTTTTCCTCCATCGCTGCCGCTAGACAATGTCTGGGAAGGCACGAGCGTCGAGAGTCAAGCCGTGGCGGGAAAGAGGATGTCTGCGCACTCGTCCTCCGGTTTCGCTAAGTCGTGGCTCTCGCTCGAGCCGCTGCTGTCGAGTCTCGACATCAGCCTTGACGGTATCGGCCAGGTCGTTATCGGCGGCGAAATGGGCAAAGAGGCAAGGGACTGCAACCTGGACCATATGCTCGCCATGGCCGAGCTATGTGAGAGAAGCGGCGTGCCCTGCTTCATCAAGCAGATCGGCAGCAGGCCCGTGACGTCCAACCCCGAAGCGTTTCCAGACCTCGCGATTATCGGCGGCAAGAAGCGGGCATGGGAGAAGGATGGTGACGTCTATCGCCTGAAGGTTGGCGGGAAGGGAAACGACCTGGTCGAGTGGCCGAAGAACCTGCTGCGATATCGGAGTCTGGCATGGAGATGATGTACAGGGTCGACGAGTTCGAGGAGGAAAACGAGTTGAAGGCGAGCTATGTCTGGATCCATGGCCCAGGCGTCAACCTCGTCATCGACCGGGACTGCGCGAAGAAAATCGATACTGCAACGATCGTCAACTCGTTGCAGGATGCGTTTTTCGCGGGCAGACTGAGCAAGTCAAGGGAAATCGCCAAGGCTCTGTGTATGCCCGACGACATCGTGATGCGGATCAGAAATAAGGACGTATAGCTCAATTGGTTAGAGCCCCCGGCTCATAACCGGGCAAATTTTGCCGGTTCGAATCCGGCTGCGTCCACTGCGAAAGGGGAATGACATGGACCTAGTATGCATACTCGACACGGAGACGACGGGGCTCGACCCGGCGCAGGGCGCGAAATGCATCGAGGTGGGCTGCATCGTCTACTCGATTAGGCACCGCGCGATGGTCGAGGCGTTCTCGAGCCTCATCCACAGCGATGGCAATGACGCGGAGCACGTCAACCATGTCCCTGTAGGTCTGCTCAGGCAGAGCAGCGGAATGGATGCGGAGTATGTCTGGGGCGAGACCGGCGTCAGAGCGGGCGGTTGCGAAGCCGTGCTGGCTCATAACGCCGACTTCGACCGGCAGTGGGTGCCCGACACGTTTCCAGCCAAGGTGCCATGGATCGATACGTGTGGCGACGTGACATGGCCGCTCGAGCAGCGGCCCGGCTCGAGCCTCGTCTCGCTCTGCCTCGACCACGGGATCGGAGTCGTTGACCCGCATCGTGCGCTGGGCGACTGCTTCATGCTGGCGCGACTCATGACCAGGGTCGCGGAACTCGGCCACGACGTCTCGGAACTACTCGCCCGAGGTCTTCGTCCCAAGGCTACCTTCGAAGCGAAGATTCCCTATGAGGACAGAGACATTGCCAAGGACGCAGGCTTCAGGTGGGAGAAAGATAAGAAGCGCTGGACCCGGAAGATGGCGATTGACGATGCGGCGAAGCTGCCTTTCAGAGTCGTGAGGTTGGCGTGATGCATAAGTACTACTCGATGAGCTTTAGCTACATCGGCTTGTTCGACATCGCCGGGCGTGAAAGCATGGGTATAGAGGCGAGGGCTGACTTCGTTTTGTCACTGGCTGAGCGTCTCGTCGAGTCTACGCTGGAGCAAAACGGTATCGAATACAGGCATCAGTATAGCTGGCCCGATGGCTCGCTGTACAAGTGGACGAAGGTAGAAGAATCGTTTCGGCTCGAAACAATCAAGTGGCCAAAAGGAATCAGACTTGCTAGTCTCACTGAGGTTGGCGAGAGGTATGAGAGCTACACTACCGGAGTGACGGTCGGAGAACTGTTCAAGGAGCGAAAGTCATTGGTAAATGACGCGGTGAAAGGGGAATAACATGCCGCTGGTAATGAAGTATCACCTCAAGAGCCCGGTCTTGAACGCAGATATCGTGGAGCAGGAGTTGTGGAAGGCTCATAGGTATCGTATCGCTCTGACGCAGATTCACTGCAAGGCACGAGACATGATCCGAGCGGTTGAGGATGAGTACGGCATTCGTGAGCTTTACGGGCAGATCAAAGACCTTGGCATCGAAAAGGCCAAGTTGAACAAGGGTGAGGGTGGCAAGGGTAAAGACGTCAAGAAGCGTGTAAACGATATCACGGAGAAGATCTCTAGTCTATACGCCGAAATAGATAGGTTGAGGAGCAACCCGGAAATGAAGGCACGCCTCTACCTCATCGACAACGATAAACGCGTAGAGAAGAGTAAGAAGAAGAAGAGAAGCCTGAAAGAGGCTAGGGCAGACAAGACTCCCAATAACAGCATCAAGAACAAGATGTGGAAGGCTGCCAGGGCGGAAAACGATCTGTTCTGGGGAACCGGAGCTATGGTCGACAAGGCAGTGGCTCAGAGCTTCAAAAAGGTTCCTCTGTACGATGGTAGAGAAGACAAGAACCCTGACTTCCCACGCTGGACAGGAGAGGGAACCTTAGCCATACAGATTCAGAGCGGAGAGGGGAAGAGCAAGATCCAGGATATTTTTGGCGATGACCATAGGGTTAGGATCGATCCTGTAGATATGAAGCTACTCACGTCTCCTAAGAGGTCTGATAGGAGGCGGGCCGCAAAGACGATGCTTACCATGGCGGTGTCCGGCACGAGTCGCGGCAACAGTGAGTATATCATGGCTAAGTGGCCAATGGTGATGCATAGACCACTAGTTAGTAGTTCCCAAAACATCACATGGGTCTATGTGACCAAGACGAAAAAGGGACCAGGAACCGTCTGGTCCTGCGAAGTCACTGTGAATACTGAGCCTCGAGGCGAAGACGAAGACGTGCCCAGTGGCGGGACTCTGGCTGTGGTACTGGGCTGGCGTGTCGTAGAGGGTAACAGGGTCAGGGTTGCGCATTGGCTCGCCGATACAGGGGATACTGGCGTATTTGACCTGTCTCGACACAGAATCGTGGACAAGGCTATGCCGGGTCGTGACTACCGGGGAGACAGTCCATACAAGGGCATCGAGACGGATGGCGGAAGAAGCGGTATCTTTGCGACCTTCCGAAGGTCGGAGGAGATCGTTGGGACGAGGGCTGACAATTTTAACGCTGCAATCGACGAATTGGTGGCGTGGCTCAAGTCTATCGACACTATGCCGATCTGGATGCGAGCCATCACGTCCAGGGAAGAGGGAACCGCTGGCCCATCTGGGAAGAAGCTCCCGAGCCGGAAGCAAGCCACAGCCTACATCGACAAATGGAAGTCGCCGAGGCATCTCGTAAGGCTTATAGCCAAGTGGAGCGAGAACAGGTTCGATGGTGACGAAGAGATCTTCGAGCATATGCTTGCGTGGCGCAAGCAGAACCATCACCTCTATCAATTCGAGGCGGGAATCCGGGTTAAGGCACAGCGTCGCAGGAATAACGCATACCGTAATCTGGCATCTCGACTCGCGAAGACATACTCTCGCATCATCATCGACAGTACCAATTTCAAGAGCATACGAGAAAAGGAGGCCGATAAGGCTAAGGAAGATGAGCAGCGGCTTCACAAGACGCATAAGCGGCGTGCGAGGTCCAATCTGCAAATCGTTGCCCCTGGCATTCTCCGAAGCTATATCAATGAGGCTACGAAGAAGTCTGGTTCATCGTATGAGGAGGTAGCCTCGGATGGGACGACGTTCCATTGCCCGAGATGTAACACGTCACACAAGGCCAACAAGGACATCGTGTCTCACATGTTTTCCTGCTCGCATTGCGGCTTGACTCGAGACATTTCCCATGTAAGACTCCTCAACATGCTAAGGAGCGACGGTAGAGACGTGTCCGAGATTATTCAGCAACAGGAAGCGATCCTTAACGGGATCAAGGCGGCGGAATAAAATGGCTACCAAGAAGAAGTTCGAAGCGCGTCTGGCTCAATGCAAAAAGCTGAAGGTACAGTTCTCCGAGGCTGGGATAGACTTCCTGTTGAGCCTCGTAGAATTCGAGGCCGATGAGGCTTCGTGGCGAAGCGGCGTGGGTGGAGCCTATGGCTGGGCTACGTTCACCGAGGTGTTGCACGTAATCAATACACTTCTCGTCGTCAAAAGGTTCGAGAGGTTCAAGTCGGCACTGAAGATCATGGGTATAGACACTATTCGCAAGATAGGTGTAGATGCCGCTGAAAAAGTTGCCACGATTCCGCCAGATGCCAAGTCGAAGCATGTCAGGGGCAAAGCTATCCCAGCCGTCATAGCCGAGCTTATCGAGTTTCGTAACCGCAATGGAACCGGAGCAAGCTCTCGCACCGCAGACTCCGTGATACGAAAGCATTATGTATCAAAGCCCCCGGTCAATTCGAAGAAGGAAAACGCCTTCGACGAGTTGAAAACCGAAAACAAGATGCTAAGGGCTGAGAACAAGAGGCTTAAGGCGAGAGTTGTGGCTTTGGAGACCGAGAATGCTGGGCTACGCGAGAGGTTGGGTGATGGGAATGCTACGGTAACCCCTCGAAAGTCTCGGAAGTAGAAGAAGATTTGGCTAATCTGCCATACCCAGGTCATTGAAAACTCGATCCGTGACGATTAGGTTAACAACCGCTCGCAAACCTGCCCGTAACCATTCGGATCTGCGAGCGGTCTGCTAGACCAGTGGCAATGGTGGCTCGACACCTTCATCATCGAGACGGAAGGATTCGCGATG
>JBAZMT010000009.1:0-28690 GCA_041649615.1 Parcubacteria group bacterium | reverse complement strand
TCGGTGAAAATCTTTGGAAACTGGTGGAGCCGTTCGCTCGCTACGGGTTCAATAAATCGCACTCCGTTTGTTACGCCCTTATCGGCTACGAAACGGCTTATCTTAAAGCTCATTACCCTTTGGAATTCATGACCGCGCTCTTGAACAACGACGCGGGCGATGTGGAACGCATTTCCGTGCTCGTGAACGATTGCAAAAGAATGGGCATTGAGATTCTTCCGCCAGACGTAAACATGAGTTTTACCGATTTCGCGCCAGAAGGACAAAATATACGGTTCGGTCTTTTGCCGATTAAAAACATCGGCTCGGGCATAGCTCAAGCGATCGTTTCGGAAAGAATGAAGCAAGGCCCGTTCAAGAACTTGGAAGAATTCGTTTCCCGAGTAAGTCATAAAGATTTAAATAAAAAATCCATTGAGAACTTGGCTAAAAGCGGAGCGCTTGATTCGCTCGGCGTTGAACGGAGAAAAATTCTCGCAAATCTTGAAAATATCGTTAAATCCGTAAGCGCTTATCGGAAAAATTTAACGTCCGCCCAATCTTCTCTCTTCGGCGGCACTATAAACGTAAGCCTCAAGCTAAGCGATGCTCTACCGGCAAGTAAGACTGAACGGCTCGCCTGGGAGAAAGAATTATTAGGACTCTATATTAGCGATCATCCTCTGCGCGGATTCAAACACAACGGCGTAAACATTTCTTCCATGAAATCGGTTAAAAACGCTCATGACGGAGAGACGGTTAAAATCGCCGGGCTTATCGGAAAAATATCAAAAGTGATGACCAAAAACGGCCAGCCTATGCTTTTTGTAAAACTGGAAGATACAAGCGATTCAGCCGAGATTTTGGTTTTTCATGACATGCTTATGAAACATCCGACTTTATGGATTGAAGGCAAAGTGATTGAGGTAAAAGGCCGCCTGTCCAAGAAAAACGGCGAGCCGAAAATAATTTGCTACGAAGCAAGAGCAATATAGACGTAAAAAGGAAGAAGTTATAAGATTTGCCTTATGGAAGAATTGGACGATCGCGATCACAGAAAAATCGGTAAAGAGTTGGATTTATTCACTTTTTCTGACGTAGTCGGCAAAGGTTTGCCGCTTTATACCGAGAAAGGTGCAGCCATTCGGCGCGAGTTGGAGAAATTCGTAGTGGAAGAAGAAATTAAACGCGGCTACAAACACGTTATTACGCCCGATATCGCAAAGCTTGATCTCTACAAGAAATCCGGCCATTACCCTTATTACAAAGATACCATGTATGCGCCGATCGTGATTGACGAGGAGCAATTCATGCTCCGTCCGATGACTTGTCCTCATCATTTTGAGCTTTATTTGTCGCGTCCCCGCAGTTACCGCGATTTGCCCATGCGCATCGCCGAATTGGCGAAACTTTACCGTTACGAAAATTCCGGTAATTTGATCGGCCTCATCCGCGTGCGTTCGTTTTGCCTCGCTGACGCGCATATCATCTGCGCCGATGATTCTCAAGCCAAAGACGAAATCGCGGGAGCGCTCGACTTGATTCAGCACATGGCCGGAGTTTTCGGACTTAAGAAAGGCGAAGACTTCTGGTACCGATTATCCTTGGGCGATCGTAAAGACGATAAAAAATACTTTAAAGACGATAACGCATGGGACAAAGCCGAAGAGGTGTTGCGCGACATTTTAAAGAATCAGGACGTCAAATATTACGAAGCTGCGGACGAGGCCGCTTTCTACGGGCCGAAAATTGACATTCAAATGAAAGATCGGCGCGAGCAAGAAAATACTGCTTTTACCGTCCAGTACGATTTCGTAATGCCGAAAAGATTCAACCTGGTCTATACCGATAAAGAAAACAAAGAAAGAGAAACGGTAGTCGTTCACCGTTCTTCCATCGGCGCCATTGAACGCATCATGGCATTTCTTATTGAACACTATGAAGGTGCCTTCCCCGTTTGGCTCTCCCCCGTCCAGGCCGTTGTCATCCCCGTAAGCGACAAACAGGTGGATTATGCGGAAAGCGTCTTCTCTTCGCTTGTGGAAGAAGGCATTCGCGCCGAGGTTTCTCACGAAAATGAGACGCTTAACAAACGCATCCGCTCGGCCGAATTGATGAAAATACCTTATATTTTGGTGGTTGGCGAAAAAGAAGCTACTTCTAAAACCGTTTCCGTAAGAAAAAGAAGCGTAGGAGATGCCGGAGTTAAAAGCCTGGAAGATTTTCTTAAAGAAATCCAAAAAGAAATCAAGTCCCGTAAAGACTCGTAATTTCCTCCTGGGGATTGACTTTCTGCCATTTTGTTGTATAATCAGGCTAGTTTCATTTAGAACTATTCCTGTTCTGCGCGGACGCGAAAAGGCATGAGAAAGGTCATCCTTTCCTTCTCCTTTCTCTTGCTCTCCGGCCTCCGGCTGTCTCCGCATAAAGCTAGGCGTCTCGCGCAAAGCTTCAACGCCCTTCCGAAAAATTCGGAAGGGCGTTTCCTTTTTCTGCTAAACTTCCGTGACCGTGAGGTTTGGCAGATTCTATTCTTTATTGAATTTCAAACCGTCAATCAATATTATTCTTCTGTGAAATTCCTCCCGAAAATTTTAATCATTTTAGGCCCCACAGCTTCCGGCAAATCGGACTTGGCGGTAAAACTTGCGAAAGAAAGAAACGGAGAAATAATTTCCGCCGATTCGCGCCAAGTATACAAAGGATTAAATATCGGTGCGGGTAAAATCACGAAAAAAGAAATGATGGGCATTCCCCATCACCTTCTTGACGTTGTTTCCCCTAAAAAAGTTTTTACCGTTTCCGATTACTCTTATCTTGCTCACAAAGCGATTAAAGATATTTTAAGCCGCGGCAAATTGCCCATTGTTTGCGGCGGAACGGGTTTTTACATTGACGCCATTTTGTACGGCGATTTTTTTGCTTCCGTTCCGCCAAACCAGCCCTTAAGAAATAAATTAAGCAAACTTACGACCGAAGAATTGGCAAAAGAGTTATCGGAGCTGGATCCCGATCGTTTTGCTTCAGTTGATACGAAAAACCGAATTCGCCTCATCCGTTCCTTGGAAATCGTCCTTATAACCGGAAAGCCGGTGCCTAGAATTAAAAAGAAACCCATTTACGATGCCGAAAAAATCGGCCTCTTATGGCCGATGAAAGAACTTGATGAACGCATTGAACTCCGTCTGGACAAGAGACTTGCTCCGCGAGCTGACGGAGGAATGATTCAGGAAGTTTCCGACCTTAGAAAAAAAGGCTTGAGCTGGAAAAGGCTTTACGAATTGGGACTTGAATATCGCTACATTTCTCTTTATTTAAAAGGTGAACTGAATTACGAAGAAATGCGCGAAAAATTGCTTACAGCCATTAAGCAATATGCCCGCCGCCAAATGACTTGGTTCAAACGGGACAAAAGCATTAATTGGATACCAAGGTAAAATGAGCAAAAAGTATGCACAAACGGGGCTAAAGCTCGGCCGAGCGGCCATGAGCGTACCCGTTTGTGCATACTTTTTTGCGACTTTTTTAACTACGAAAGGAAAAGATTATCTGACTATATTCTCCCCAAGTGCCTTCCGAATCGCTTCAGGACTCCCTTGTCCCTTTAATTTTTCCATCGTTTTTCCGAACAAAAATTGCAAAGCGTTTTCTTTTCCCTTTCTGTAATCTGATACCGCTTTCGGATTTTCTTCTAAAACCTCCTTTATCGCTTCGGCAATTCTATTCTCATCCGTCACTTGTTCTATATTCCCCTCTTTCATTACGCTCCGGGGATCCAGTCCCGTCTCATACATCTTCCTAAGAACTTCTTTTGCTTGAGTGCTTGATAGAGTTCCGCTTGCGAGTACGATTCCGAAATCGGCCATGTTCTCCGCCGTTACGTTATTTTTGAAATTATTTATATTCAAATTTTCCTGATTAAGAATGTAATTCGCGATTTGCTTTAACGCCTTTTTCTTTTCCGCTTCCGAAATATTCTCCGCCATTATTTCCGAAGCGACGTCTTCGTAATAACCGGCAAGCGTTCTGTCTTCCGCAAGTGATTCGGCGTTTTTTTCCGTAATTTCGAATTCTTTCACGAACCTTTTTCTTTTTTCCCAGGACATTTCGGGAACGCTTACGCGAATTTCTTCCATATCTATGAAAGATTTATCGGTTAAGTCGTATGGCGGCAAATCGGGTTCCGGCAAATACCGATAATCATGCGCCTCTTCTTTGCTTCTCTGGCTGAAAGTTTTGTTTTTACTTGTGTCCCATCCTCTCGTCTCCTGGGTTATTTTTTCTCCTTTCTCCAAAAGCTCCGTCTGTCTTTTAATTTCATAATCAATCGCCTTCGCCATAAAAGCGAAGGAGTTCAGATTTTTGACCTCCACTTTGGTGCCAAGTTCATCGGTATTTTCCGGTCTCACGGAAATGTTTGCCTCAAGCCTCATTTCGCCTTTTTCCATGTCGGCGGAAGAAATTTCCAAATATCGCAAAACAAGCTGCAATTCTTTGGTAAACTTCACCGCTTCTTCTCCACTCTTAATGTCCGGCTCCGTTACAAGTTCCACGAGAGGCACTCCCGCGCGATTATAATCGCATAAAGTTTCGTCCGTTTTTGAATGCAACAGCTTCCCCGCATCTTCTTCTAGATGTATCCGGCGAAGCCTTATCCCCGTAAGTTCTCCTCTCTCTATAAAAGGATGTTCGTACTGCGATATTTGGTATCCCTTTGGCAAATCGGGATAGAAATAACTTTTGCGGTCAAACCGGCTCATTGCCGGTATTTCTCCTCCCAAGGCCGTTCCTAGCCTCAATATGGCCTTTATGGCCTCTACGTTCGCCACTGGCATCGTTCCCGGATGTCCCAAGCAAATCGGACAAACGTTCTTATTTGGCGTTTTTTCATCGCTCACGTTCGGACAGCGGCAAAACATTTTAGTCGCCGTATTAAGCTCCATATGCACCTCAAGCCCTATGGTCGGGATATATTTCACAGGCTGATTTTAACAGTTTCCCCAACTATAACAAAGTCCCTCCGCTTACAAACGGAGGGATTTCAATAACTTTGCATTTTGCGCTTTACGTCTTGCGTCTATTCAATCGTAATCCCCATTGAACGCGCGGTACCGGCAATTATCTTTTCTGCCGTTTCAACGCTGTTCGCGTTCAGGTCTTCCATTTTTCTTTCCGCTATGGCCCTTAAGTCGTCTTTGGAAATATGTCCCACTTTATCTTTATGCGGTACGGCGGAACCTTTCGGCACGCGCGCGGCTTTTCGGAGCAAGTCCGAAGCCGGAGGAGTTTTAAGTTTGAAAACGAAACTCCGATCTTCATAAACCGTTATTTCGGCGGGGATTATGTCGTCCCCCATGTCCTTGGTCGCATCGTTAAATTGTTTGCAAAACTCCTGGATGTTTATTCCATGTTGTCCCAAAGCCGGCCCTACCGGCGGCGCGGGATTGGCTTTCCCCGCTGGAATTTGCAGTTTCAGCAACGCTTTTACCTCTTTAGCCATCGTGGTTGTTACACTACCTAAAAATTTGGTCTTTTGCAATAAGTAAAAGCCATATGTAAACGGGACTAAAGCTTTGGCCGAGCGGCCATGAGCGAACCCGTTTACATATGGCTTTTACGACCTGCTAAACTTTCTGAATCTGTAAGGCGTCTATTTCCACCGCGGTGTCTCTTCCGAATATCGGTACCAGCACTTTGACCCTGCCTTTCGCTTCGTCAATTTCCGCAATTTTACCGTCCGAATCCTTGAATGGACCGTCTACTATGCGAACTAATTCGCCTACGCGGAAATCCACTTTGTAGCCCGTATCCTCTCCCTTCATTTTCATCATGAGAGCGTCCACTTCTTCTTTGGATAAAGGTGATGGAGTAGCACTGTCCGCTCCCACAAAACCGGTAACTCTTGGCGTGTTCCGAACGATGTACCACGTATCGGGACTCATTACCATTTCCACCAGAACGTAACCCGGGAATATTTTTTCCTCCACTTCGGTTCTCCGGCCGTTTTTTATCTTTATTTTCTTTTCCTTGGGAACAATGACGTTGAATATCCTATCGTTTACGCCAAGCGATTCAACTCTCTGTTTTAAGTACCTCAAGACCGCGTCTTCATAGCCGGAATAAGTGTGTACGGCAAACCACTGTTTCGTTTCCTCTTCCTGCTTCATCGAGGCTTTTTGCACGCTTTGCGCGCGGGGTTTTTCTTCCATATGCGTTAAATCTTAAGTATGAATTCCTGTAACAATTTGCTGAAACCGTAATCGGCAAGTCCCAGAAACATCGCCATCCCGAGCGAAAAGACGATGACCACTGTCACGAGTTTTATGGTCTCTTTCCTATTCGGCCAGGTTATTTGCTTAAACTCCGATATGACTCCGGAGAAAAAAGAACTTAAGAGCTTCATTTGCGTTTGAACAGTATAATTTATGAGGCTATATGTCAAGATTTTTGACCGATGAGGCGTGAACTTGAATGAATCTTTTTCTCGGTTCAACTTCACTTCCCATCAGTATGTCAAACATCTTGTCCGCCTCTTTTCCGTCTTCAATCGTCACCTGCTTCATGGTTCGGACGCTCGGATCCATGGTCGTTTCCCAAAGCTGTTCCGGATTCATTTCTCCCAATCCCTTGTATCTCTGAATTGACGGGTTTCCGCCCATACTCGCGATGATTTCGTCTTTTTCGGCATCAGAATAAGCGTACTTCTGCTGTTTGCCCGACTGTACTTTATAGAGCGGCGGCAGGGCGATATAAATGTGGCCGCTTTCAATCAACTTCGGGAAATGCCTGTAAAACAACGTTAGCAAAAGCGTTCTTATATGCGCTCCGTCCACGTCCGCATCGGTCATTATCACTATTTTTCCGTAACGCAATTTAGTTATGTCAAATTCTTCGGCTATCGCCGTGCCCAAAGCCACGATAAGCGATTTAACTTCGTTGTTCGCGAGCATTTTATGTATCTGGGCTTTCTCTACGTTTAATATTTTCCCTCGAAGCGGCAATATTGCCTGGATTCGCCTGTCTCTCCCTTGTTTTGCGGATCCTCCTGCCGAATCTCCCTCTACGATGAAAAGTTCCGCTTCTTCCGCCTTTCTCGTTTGGCAATCCGCGAGTTTTCCCGGTAAAGCGAGTCCTTCAAGAGCTCCCTTGCGAAGCACCGTTTCCTTCGCCGCTTTGGCCGCTTTTCTGGCTTTCGCGGCCAAGAGACATTTTTCCACTATTCTTCTTGCGTCCGCCGAATGCTTTTCCAAAAATTCTTTGAATGCTTCGCCGACTGATGCTTCAACGGCACTTCTTGTTTCCGGATTACCGAGCTTGGCCTTCGTTTGACCTTCAAATTGCGGATCGCGAAGCTTTACGGAAACTACGGCAATAAGTCCTTCTCTCACATCGTCTCCCGTTAGATTGTCTTCGTTCTCTTTTAGATAACCGTTCTCACGGCTGTAATCGTTAAGCGTCCTCGTTATCGCCGAGCGAAGTCCCGTAATGTGGCTTCCTCCGTCCGGAGTGTAAATGTTGTTTGCAAAACCCATCTCCTGAACTTCAATGTCTTCGGTGTAAGCCACCGCCGCTTCAATCTCCCCTCCGTCGGATTCTTTGTGCAGATAAAATATTTCGTCTTGTATCAGTTTTTCTCCTCCTTCGTTCAAATAGCCGACGTACGTTTTAATTCCTCCGGAAAAATTAAATCCGTAATAAAAAGGCGTCTCTTCCCGATAATCGGCAAATAAAAGTCTGATGGCTTTCGTGAGATACGCTTGCTGTCTCATTCTGTCCAATATCTTTTTGCGATCAAAAACTATTTCGCTGAAAATTTGGCTGTCAGGCGTAAAAATGGTTGCAGTGCCCGTTCCCTCCGCTTTTCCGACTTTCTTGACCGGTCCTTTCGGTTTGCCGACGGAATATTCTTGTACGTAAAGATTTCCGTCCCGTCTGACTTCAACCTTGACGTACGTTGAGAGTGCGTTTACGACGGAAGCCCCCACGCCGTGCAATCCACCAGAGACTTTATACCCGCCTCCGCCGAATTTTCCTCCGGCGTGAAGCACCGTCATTATCGTTTCAAGCGTCGATTTTTTCGTCTGCGGATGAATGTCTACCGGTATTCCTCTTCCGTCATCCGTAATCTTCACCGTCTTTTCATCCATTATCTCTACCGTAATGTTCTTGGCGTATCCCGCCATTGCCTCGTCTATGGAGTTATCCAAAAGCTCCCACACGAGATGGTGCAGTCCTTCAGGTCCCGTGGAACCGATGTACATTCCGGGACGTTTACGAACCGGTTCCAGTCCCTCCAGTACGAATATGTCTTTTGCCGAATAACTTGATTCTTTTTGCGCCTTTTCTTTAGCCATTTTGCTTCTTCTTCGGGGTTTATTCCGTTCCAAATCGTACCTGGAACGGAGTTAAAAAAACCGCATTTTTACGGTGTTTCTCCAATCTTCATTATACCACAAAAACTACCTGATTTCCACTCCTTTTTTGGCGCCTAAAACCGCCCCGAATTTGTCCATCCAGACGTTAACTTCAGCCTCCGTAAGAGTCCGTTTTGATGACTGAAAAACGAACCTTAAAGTCACCCCTATCCGCGCGTTCTCATGATCCGGATAATAGTCCAACAGATCAACGTCGTTTAAGTCCGTTCCAGAAACCGTGTTTATCGCTTCAAACAATTCTCCGACTTGAGTCTTATCGCTAAGCCACAATGAAACGTCTCTCATTACCGATGGATAAGGCGAAACGGGTTCGTATTCAAACTCTCCCTCCGACTTTTTCATCATCTCTTCCGCGTTCGCCTCAAAGAACGCTCTTTCGCCGTCCGCCGAAACGGAGACTTCGCCGATTCTTGTTTTCCCGGCTTTGACGATCAGTTTTTTTCCTTCCGGCACGAATTCGGCATCCCCTATCCCCATATTCCAGGATATTTCTTCTACCGCCCCGCGGAGAATTCTCAAAGGAAATTGATCCGTCTTCTCTTTTACCGCCGCGGCGAGCGACCAGTGTTCCTTGCCCACGCCGTCAAACACTTTTCCGAACTCAAATATTTTTATTTCCGAAAAAACTCTCTTGTTTTTTTCTATCGCCTCATCAAGCCCTCGCGTCAAATTCGTTCTCATAAAGGCTTTATCCTGACTTATGGGATTTGCAATTTCCGGCGCGTTGGGACTGTAATCGGCAAAACTGTAACTTATTATTTCGTCAAAGCCGATACCGGTAAAAGCTTTTTTGACTCTTTCCCGATATATTATCATCTGGTCATCATGCACCGGCACGATGGATATCACGGGCGAAACGGCTTTTATCTCGTTTAATCCATAAATTCTAATTACTTCTTCAACTAAATCTTCAAATATGGAAATGTCAATCCGTTCCGCTGGCACCTGCGCCATATCGTCTCTCATCTTAAATCCAAGTTTCGTGAGAATTATCGCCGCCTGATTCTTGCTTACCGCGACTCCGGTGATTTTTTGGAATCTTTCTGCGTCATATTTAATGAATTTTTTCGGTTCTTTAACTTCGTATTTGTCCGCAATGGCGATCGGTTTTAAGAAACAAATTTCAGTAAGAAGTCTCACGGCGCGCTCCATTCCGGATTTGGCTTTCTCGGAGCTCATTCCGTGGCCGTATCTTCTTGAAGCATCCGTCTCAAGTCCGATTCTCTTGCTTGTCCGATAAACCGAAACCGGATTAAAATTAGCCGCCTCAATTATTATCCTTTTGGTGCTCCGGGTGATTTCCGCGGCTTTCCCTCCTTTTATTCCCGCAATCGCAAGCGCTTGAGCGTCGTCGGCGATAATCGTGTCTTTTTCTCCCAATTCGTATTGCCCTCCGTCTATGGTGAGTATCTTTTCTCCTTTCTCGGCTTTTCTGATCGTTATGTCTCCCTTGATTTTATCCGCGTCAAAAGCGTGCATCGGCTGTCCGATCTCAATCATTACGTAATTTAGGGCGTCCACCACCGGATTTATCGGCTTTATTCCGCAAACTCTCAAATACTTTTTCATCCACGAAGGAGTCGTTCTTTTCCGGCGAAGTTCGGCCAAAAGACCGACATACCTGTAGCAATCCGATCCTTTGGCAACCTGAATTCCAAGCTTTCTCTTAACTTGAGCCAAGCTGGTTTTCTTTACGGGGATCGCATGAAGTCCGAATATGGCCGCCGCTTCTCTCGCTATCCCCTCGTGGCCCGAAGCGTCTCCCCATCGATTCGCCGTGATTTTTATATCCATCATGTCTCCCGATATTTCATCGGTTTCAAATGATTTCATGGCAAGTTCCTCGGCAAATTTCGTTTTACCGGGGAGATTCGGAACTATTTCTTTTATAAGCGAATAGCTGAATTTCATTTAGAATTTCTTTGTAAATCTTAAGTCACCCGACTCAAAAAGTCTTATGTCCGGAATTTTATGTTTTATTATGGCAAGCCTTTCGACGCCGAAACCGAAAGCGAATCCTTGCCAGTCAGTCGGGTTATATCCCACGTTCTTTAATACCTTGGGATGAACCATTCCCGCTCCGCCCATTTCAAGCCATTTGGAATCGTCCAGGCGGACGTCCACTTCCACGCTGGGTTCGGTAAAAGGAAAATAACTTGATCTGAATCGGACTTTAACCGTTTTCTCGGAAAAAAATTGTCTGAAAAATTCGGTTATCACGAATTTGAAATTGGCAAGCGAAACGTCACGCCCTATCATCAATCCCTCAAGCTGATAAAAATTGGTTTCGTGGGTGGCATCGGTTGCTTCGTATCTGAAGGTTTTGCCGAGAGATATTATCTGAAAAGGTGGATTATGTTTCTCCATGTACCGAATCTGCACTGGACTTGTATGTGTCCGCAAAAGATATTTTTTGCCCCGCCCTTCCATAGCTTTAGCGGAAGAGGGCTTCATCCAGAATGTATCCCACATTTCCCTTGCAGGATGATCGGGAGGGATGTTTAAAGCGTCAAAATTATAATACTCTTCTTCCATCTCGGGTCCTTCTATCGCCGAAAAATTCATTGACCCGAAAATTCTTCTTATTTCGTTTTCCGTCTGCGTTATGAGATTGAGATGCCCCGATTCGGTTCTCTTGCCCGGCAAAGTTATGTCGGTTTCCTTCCCTTCCGCTTTTAACTCTTCCTCTTTGAAATTTATCGCCTTCTCTATTTCGTTCTTTAAATTCTGAATTTGAGGACCCAATTCCCTTTTTTCCGCTTCCGACATGTCTTTAAGAGACTTTAAAAGAGCGTTTATCTCGCCTTGTTTCCGGCCAAAATATTTAATTCTTATAGCGGCAATCTCTTCTGCTGTCGCGGCTTTTTCCACGTCTTCTCCCGCTCTTTTTCGTATCTCTTCAAACTCCATTATCTCTTGATATTAGCAGAATCTGGACGCTTTAGACAATAAAAACCAGCGATTATTATCGCTGGCGTAAAGGTTTTCCAACGGCTACCGTTATTCCACAACTCGGGTTAGAGCATTTTCTGTAACGCCCTCTTTTGTCTACCTCCACTGGTCCGAGTTTTCCGTTACAATCGGGACATTGGTCTTTGTTCTTACCGATAGACATAAAGAAGAGAAAGACAAGAAACACCACTAGGACGATAATCGGCCAAAAAGCGAGAAGTTCCCATCTGCCGGTAACCGCCGCCGCTATTATCAAACCGATAAACGCCACTACGGTAACCGCCATCACAAAGATAACCATATTCCCACCTCCTTTTTTAAAAATCTGTGCCGGCAGCAAGAATCGGACTTGCGACCCAGCGCTTATGAAACGCTTGCTCTGCCACTGAGCTATGCCGGCTATGTTAGTTGCGGGAGCAGGAATCGAACCTGCTTCTGGAGCTTATGAGGCTCCCGAGGTAACCAGTCCTCCATCCCGCGATATTGCTTTAAGAAGACGGGAGTAATACTACTACGAAAAACATTGAAGTTCAAATGGAAGCCAGGTATAATCAGCCTGTTTTTGAAACTTTGCGCATGCAGCGGTAGCTCAATTGGTTAGAGCGCTGCCCTGTCACGGCAGAGGTCGCGGGTTCGAGTCCCGTCCGCTGCGCAAAAGCCCCGCTTGCCGGGGCTTTATCGTAACTAGCGGGACGAGAACGCCGGACTGTAAATGGTGCCAGGATGCCGCTCTCTCCTTTCCGGAGACGCGGCATCTTTTTTTTATCCGCTTGACAAATAAGCACTTAATCGCCTAGTCTGTAAATCCAAGACTTTCTGGTCTTTTTAAATATATTCTGCTTTGTGCGGTGGTATCCCAGCGGTAGAGTCCTCTTTGGAAACAGAGGAGGTCGCGGGTCCGAGTCCCGTCCACCGTGCCAGGCAAGAGGAGAAAGAGAAGAGATTCAGTCATGGCTGACCAAGCCAAAAGGACTTCGGTCTGGCATACGCGTAACTTCCCTAAGTAGCAGCGAGCGAAAAGGGTAGGCTCACCCGAGCCGAAAAAAGCGTCCGGAGTGCCCCGAATGACCAACTGTCTGAACTGTAATTCTTCTTGCCCGTCAGGGAATTCCGCCGCGCGTTTTTCTTCGCGACGCGGGATTATCTTTCTCTCCATGCTAGACCCCGTGCCTTAAGAGGTACGGGGTTATTTATATGCGTTCGTAAAACTTTCCCAATTCAAATAGATCCGAATCATGCCAATGTTTTCCGATAAGCTGGAATCCTACGGGCAGTTTATTTTCCCGCCCCCTAACTGGTACGGAAATCACGGGCAGTCCGGCCAAATTAACGGGCAAAGTGAAAATATCCGACAAATACATCTGTATTGGATCGTCCGTTTTTTCTCCGAGTTTAAAAGGCAACGTTGGCGATGTGGGAGAAAGTATCACGTCCACTTCGGAAAATGACGAAACAAAATCTTCTTTTATAAGCTGCCTTACCTTCTGCGCCTTGGCGTAATAAGCATCGTAATATCCCGAGGATAATACGAACGTTCCAAGTAAAATTCTTCTTTTAACTTCGTCTCCGAATCCCCTTCCTCTCGTCTTTAAATATATTTCTAAAAGCGTATCGTTTTCGTCTGATCCCCTGGAATAACGGATTCCGTCAAACCGGGCAAGATTTGTGGACACTTCGGCAAACACGATTATGTAATAAACCGACAGAGAAAGTTTAACGTGCGGCAGATTGATCTCTTTTATTTTTATCCCTGATCCGCGGAACGTTTGAATAACCTCATCCATCGCTTGCGATGTTTCTTTGTCTAAGCCCTCTCCCGAAAAGAATTCTTCAGGGATTCCTAAAGTAATGGAACCTGGATCGCTTATATTTATCTGGCTCTCGGCCGCTTCTTTTGAAGTCGCGTCCCGATCGTCTTTTCCTTTGATTGCCGAATAAATTTCTTCCGCATCCGAAACGGTTTTCCCGAATGATCCGATTTGGTCCAAACTGGATGCCATCGCCATTAATCCGAAGCGCGATACTCGGCCATAAGTCGGTTTCATCCCCACGACTCCGCAAAAACAAGCCGGTAGTCTTATTGATCCCCCCGTATCGGATCCCAGCGCTCCAAGCGCCATGTTAGCCGCTATCGCGGCTGCGGAACCCCCGGACGATCCCCCTGGCACGCGCGTAATGTCTCTCGGATTTTTTACAACCCCGAAAGCCGAATTTTCCGTGGACGATCCCATCGCGAATTCGTCCATGTTCGTTTTTCCGATAACGATCGCTCCGGCGTCTCTTATCTTTTTTATTGCGGTCGCATCGTAGGCGGAAACGTAATCTTTAAGAAGCTCTGAAGCAGACGTGCAAATTTCGCCTTCAATCAGCATATTATCTTTTACGGCCAAAGGAACGCCGCAAAGCGGTCCGACTTTTTCTCCCGATTTTACTTTTTCATCAATCTTTTTTGCCTCTGCGATAGCCTTTTCTCTGCGAACCGAAATAAACGCGTTTATTTCCGGATTTCTTGCCTCTGTTTCCTCTAAATATTCCGTCACTAATTCTTCAGCCGAAAACTCGCGGGAAGTAATTCCCGAAACGGCGTCCTTTATGCTCAAAGTTTCTTTATTCATTCTGGCTCCTATTTATCATCACTCCCGGCACTTTTAAACATCCTTTCTCGGTTTCGGGAAAAGAAGCGATACCTTTTTCCAAAAGTTCGCTGTTTATTTCATCTTTACCCACGGCATTAACGATTTCTGTCGCTCCTGATAAAGGCAGAATGTTTTCCGTATCTACCTGTTTCAGTTCCTCAAAATATCCGAGAATTTCTTCGGCGTCTTTCAAAAGTTTTTCTTCTTTTCCTTCTATATCGACTCTTGCAAGCTTTGCGAGCCGTTCTATATCTCCTTCGCTTATTCTCGCCATTACAAATGTATGATACCGAGCCTTGAATGTAGAGGCAAATTCAGCCCGTTCATTTACAGCCATAAAGAACGAGACTAAAAAAAAGCCGCCGCTATCAAAGCGACGGCATTTTGTGACGTTCAGATCGCCACAGGAAATGTGCGTAAAGATTCGAGAACCAATTCGCGGCCTTCTTCTGGAGGAAGCAATTCCTCTATTTCCCAGTAATTGATTCCTCCTGGAGCCTTCACCGGAATTATTCCGACGTTGTTTGCCTTTATTATCGCTTCCCCGAGAGGAGCGCTTTCGGTCACAAACAGCGCCGTTTCCGTTCCGAGTTCGGTGATCTGCAGACTGAACCTTGAGATCGGAAGAGTTTCCGGAAGTCTCGCTACGAGTATGACGGCGAGCCATTTTCCCTCTTCCTCGGAAGCCGGTCTTTTCCGCGCTTTGGCCGTAAGCCCGAGCAATTCCGGTCTCCTGCCCCGAAATTCGGAGTCTTTTTCGTGATGGCAAGGATCAAGCAAGCACGCGAGCTCTTCCAATATGTTCGCGCTCTGCCGTGCCTTTCGCTTCTCTCGCCACGCCTCTTCTTCCCTTGTTTCCGCCTGAAGTCTCCTTTCCTCCAAATCATCCGCTGTGTCTTGTCCCTCAGTGGGATACGCTAGACGCATAACCTGGGTCTCCTTTCCTTTTTATGGAATTTTAAAGGACCTGTCGTCCCTTCAGACCATTTAACCACGTTTACCGAAAAAGTCAATGGATAAGTCCCAAAAACTCTGATTCTTTCAAGGTTTTTACCCCCAGCTCCGCCGCCTTTTCCGCCTTTGAACCCGGGTTTTCACCTACTACCACATAGTCCGTCTTTTTGCTGACCGACTCCGAAATATCTCCCCCTAACTCTCGTACCAACTCTTTCGCTTCTTCCCTGTCCATTCGGCTTAAAGTCCCCGTAAAGACAAAAGTCTTTCCCGATAATTTCCCCTGCTCCGAAGTGCTGCCGTACGCCACGGCTTTTACTCCTGTCTCCGTAAGTTTTTTGGCTAATTTTTCATTTTTAGCTTCGCCAAACCATTCTTTTATGGCCTCGGCTACTTTTAGCCCAACGTCTGGATACTCTTGTAATTCTTCCAAATCCAATGATTTAAGACTCATAAATATTTCCGCGGGCGTGATTTTACCTCGTTTCTTTAATGCTCTCGCAAGCGTTCGCGCGGTTTCTTCTCCCACGTGTTTTATGCCAAAAGCATATACCAGTCTCTCCGCCGGAATTTCTTTTTTTTGGGCGATTTCCAGAACTATGTTTTCGGCTGATTTTTCCCCGAATCGCGGCAAAGATTCTATGTCTCCTTTTTCAAGTTCAAAAATATCGGCCGCATCCGATATAAGTCCCTCGTCCATGAACCTCTCAAGTATTTTCGGTCCCAATCCTTCAATGTTAAAAGCGCCTCTTGAAACGAAGTGTTTCAGGAGCTCCTTGTGTTTCGCTCCGCAATCGGGATTGGAACATTTATAAAACGCTCCCTCTCTCACCACTTTCCCGCCGTCTATCGGACACTTTTCCGGAATAACGATGTCTCTTTCTTTTCCGGTTCTGAAGTTTGGCAAAACTTGGGTGATTTGCGGAATCACGTCTCCCGCGCGGCTGACGATCACCGTGTCTCCGATTTTGAGCCCTAACTTTCTTATTTGATCCATATTGTGAAGAGTCGCGTGCGTTATGGTAATGCCTCCGACCGATGCCGGTTCCATCACCGCAACCGGAGTCAACACTCCTGTCCTGCCTACCTGGAAACGAACGTCTTTCACGATGGTTGTCACTTCTTTTGGCGAAAACTTGTAAGCAACCGCTCCCCGAGGCGCCTTTCCCACTACGCCCGCTTCTTCAAACACGGAATTATCGTCAAGAATCACGACTATTCCGTCTATCTCGTAATCCAGCTTTTTGCGATTTTTTTCCTCATTCCAAAATTCGCGGAAAGCAAAAACGTCCGCAAATGAATGAACCAGTCTGTTGTTTCTATTTATTTTAAATCCCCATTCCGCGAGCGCTTCATGTTCTTCATGATGATTTTTAAAACCGGCTCCAGAGACGACGTCATATTCAAACGAATCAAGTTTACGGCTCGCGGTTACCGTTGGATCAAGCTGTCTTAACGAACCGGCGGCGATATTCCGGGGATTCGCGAAAACTTTTTCTCCTCTTTTCTCCTGGATTCTGTTAATCCTTTCAAATTCCTTTTTGGTGATAAAAACTTCTCCTCTTACCACGAGTTTCTCGGGAGCGTCTCCTGAAAGTCTTAAGGGTATTGCTTCTATCGTCTTTACGTTTTGCGTAATGTCTTCTCCGATTTGTCCGTCTCCGCGAGTTGAGGCCCCCGTAAATATTCCGTTCTCGTACCGAAGTTCTATGGCGAGTCCGTCTATTTTAAGCTCGCAATAAAAATCGGGTTTAACTTTATGCCCCAAATAATTTTGAATCCGCGAAAGCCAATCCGTCATGTCCTCTCCTGAAAAAGTATCGTTAAACGAAAGCATCGGCGTTTCATGCCGTACTTTCTTAAACTCCTTGAGCGGCTCTCCCCCCACTCTTTGAGTCGGCGAATCGGGCGTGATAAATCCGGGGTATTGGTTTTCTAAGTCAAAAAGTTCTTTCTTTAAAGAATCCAAAGCGGCATCGGAAATTAACGACTTATCCAGCACATGGTAAGCGTGCCTGTATTTTTCTACCTCGCGTTTGAGCCTTTCTATGCGCTCTCTCGCTTCTTCCCGCGTCATAATATAAAGAAATTATACCCGTCCCCAATGGTAAAATAAATGTATTAATCTCATGGAATTGGTCCTGGAAATTATCCTCCTTGTCCTGATCATCCCGGCTGTTTACGCCGCGATAATCGGAGCGCCTACTTTATCCTCCTCCGGAAAACACCTGAAAGAGACTCTGGAAAAAGCCGGCGTTAAAGAAGGAATCAAATTTTACGAACTCGGTACGGGTACCGGAAAAGTTTCCGCTCTTGCGCTTAAAATGGGAGCCGACGTTACCGGATATGAACTCTCGCCTATTCCCTATCTAATAAGTTTCTTAAGGCTTAAAACGATTGAAAAGCCGTTTAAATTAAGGCTTAAAAATTTCTTTAAAGAAGATATTTCTGAAGCGGACGTTATATATCTGTTTCTTATGCCTAAAACGATTGAAAAATTCAAAGATAAACTGCCCGAGGCAACAATAATTTCATACGCCTTTCCCATTCTTGGTAGAGAACCAAAATACGAGATAAACGATAAAAATCATCCGCCGATATACATTTATTAAAATAAAAATGCTCCGTTTTTAACGGAGCCTCGCTTTCTCTTACTTACGAGAAAAATACTTTAAAAAAAATTATCCCGACAAGCAAGAAAAGTTCCACTACGACTAGAGCGACAGTCAAGAGCAACCACCTAAACGCCTTAACAAAGTCTTCCAGAGTCTTTTCTATCTGTCTTCCAAGCTTATCGTCCACATGAAAACACCTCCTAGTAACAATTTTTAGGCTTATTTGTGAAGAACTACTTTTGAACCATCACTATCTTCCCCTTATAAGTCAATATATCCGATAGTGATAATTTAGTGAAAGATCCGTCTTCTCCGGCCATTGACACGGCAATGCTTTTATCTCCGGATATTAACCCGTTAGGTAGAGTTCCGTCCGTTAAAAGATTTGCCAGAGTAACGTCCATTTCAACCGGAATATACATGTCTTCTTCTATCCCTTCCATGTTCCAAACCGGATTTTGGAGCGTCCCCACTCTTATCGCCGGAATGTAAGTAAGCATTACGTCGCTGTTTCCGGCTTTCGCCCACGTTTGTCTTATCCACGCGTAGGGCGTTCCGTTGTTTGAAGCGACTCCGCCTCTCACGTATCCGTCCGCAACGGAATAAATCTTTATACCGGCAGGTAATCCGCTTATCGTCACGAATTTCGCCTCTTTTCCTTCCACCATTCCCTGCTTTTCTTCTATAACCAGTGATTTTCCGTCCGCTATTGAAAGATCAATTTGCGGGAATAAAAACTTCCCCTCGTTCCTTTGAAGCAACGTTTTGGCATCTTCCGGCGAAACGAATACGAAATAATCGCCTAGTTTGTCTTCGGACGCTATTTCAATCTTTCCTTGAGAAAGCGCTCTGTTTGCTTTTCCTCCGCCGAAGAAACTGATTCCGAGATAAATCAATATCCCAGCGACGATTGCTCCGCCTGTGACAATCAAAGTTTTTTGAATGTTCTTCTTTACCATACCTTGAATTATAGCAAATTATAATTTTATAAGGGTTATCTGAAGAGATCTTACCGCCCTTCCCGAGGCGTCTTTCCCGATCGCTTTCCATACGACTATATCCCTTCCTAATTCGTCTTTTCTTCTTGATACGAGTTGAAAGCTGAATTTTGGTCCGCCGGCAAATAGTTCTGTTTCCGGCGCCTCGCAAGTACCCGTTTCTCCGCTGTCGCAAGCGTCCCCCGTAAGAGTGGGACACCCCTCTCCGTACGGAGCGCTTCCGAATTCTTTAAAAAGAATGCATTCTATCCCCGTATCCGCCGCAAAAAGCGCCGCTCCGGATAATCGCGCATCCGTCACCTGCCTAAGCTCCGATATCACGGTAAAACTTGAAAAAGCCATCGCCGCAAGCGCCACCGCCGCAATTACGATAACCATTAAAAGCATCATCTGCCCGCTCTCTCCGTTGTTTTCTTTCTGCTTCATTAAAGTTGCTGTTTGTAATACAAAAGTCTCGCGCTCACGGTCGTTTGAAGCGATCCCAAAGCATTATCCTTTGCGTCTCTTGCTTGCGCCACGACCGTTATTCTCGGCGTTTTAGGCAAGTCGGTTCCCGAAAAAGTGTCCACGTAAAACCCGCCTGTTATGATCGTGCCTTCTTCGGTAATGGGTCGGTTATTCCGGCATATTCTTGAATCGCAAAAACTGTAAGTAACGTCTTCTCCCTCGTAGTTCGTAAACGAAAACTCTTTTACCAAGTCTTTCGTCCTGTTCACTTCTATCTTGCTTCCCGTTCTCACTTCTCTCACTATTTGTTCCATCGCAAGAGATATGTTATCCATCGCTCTCGCCTGGCTCGCCACAAAACGCGCCGTTTTCAGCGAATTTAAAAGAATGGCCGCGGAAATGGTCATAATCACGGAAAAAATACCAAGCGCTATCATCAACTCCACAAGCGTGAACCCCGTTACAAACTTCAAATTTTTCACGTTGTTGCCTTGAAAATTATCCCGAGTAACTTTCTCGTCAGTTTGGAACGGGGTTAATCCTCTTTCGGTATTTGGAACTTTTAGTTTTGTGGTTGTGATTTTGACCTTTGACATTTGAGTTTTGAGTTATTTCTATCTCCAATAATACATATCGCTTGAAAGCGAAACGTTGTTTAATCTGTTTCCTCTAGCCGCCCAGTATACTTTTGAGGTGACTCTTATTTGATAGGCTCTGTTTAAAACGTATTCAATCTGCACCGATCGCTTAAAAGTCGTATCCGTATCTCCGGAATAACTGTAAAATTCCGAATCCCCTATTTTTTTTACTTTTAAATTCCTCAAGTCCCCCTGGTTTTCCGTTTTGCCTAAAGGGGCTCCCAAGCTGGAACTTTCAAAGTCAACCTCGTAAAACCCTTCCTCGTTAAAACCGTAATTCCAGGGAACGTTATCCTTGAGCGCGTTTCCGTCCAATATGTTTTTGGCGATTTCAATTCCTTCCGCCGCCAAATTTACGGCCGTGGTTTGATCGGCGATATACCTGCCCTCACTTATCGCTCTTGATAAAAAACCGGCCATTCCAAGCACGCCGATCGTTATTATCCCCATGGCGACAATTGCCTCGCTTAAAACTTGTCCTTTTATTCGCTCCATTACTAATTGCTCAAATTTATAAGTCCTTGCCTATTGATTATAACTTTCCTTGACAATCCCGTAGGCGATTTGACTTGCACCGTCAATTCTTCCGTTTCGCTGTTGTTTATCACGACGCGCGGATTCGGAGGAATAAAGACCACCTCGGCCGTTTCGCCCGTTGATGGAATAAAAGTCAGCCCTTCGGTCAAAGATATTGAATTTACCGAACCCGTTACTTCCTCTCCCGGGTCGTACGTTTGATTGCTTCCGCCGTTGCAAGTTCCTTTATCCAAAAAAATAAACGCTCTGTTGGCCTCTATTCTTATTCCATATCCGCAACTGTCCACTCCGGTTCCGAAAATGCTGTTTATCGTCATAGATTTAGCTCTCGTCATGAGCAAACGAAGCTTTTCCTGGCTTATCATCACGCTGAAGTCGCTTCCTCTAAAAGAGCCGGACGACCAAATCGCGGACATCAAAAAAACGAGGATCGCGGTCGTTACCATTATCTCAATTAGCGTGAATCCCGCCTTAGATTTCAGGTTATTCGCTCTTCTATTGTTTTTAAAATATATTGCCATGTCATGCTCCCAAATTGAGAAACTTGAAATACAAAGACACTAGATATTCCCCGAAATAAAAAACGGTCATTGTCCCGATGACGATGAAGGGGCCGAACGGCAGCGCGTCCCTAAGTTTCTTTTTTTTTGTTATAAGCATGACTAATCCGTAAATCGCGCCGATAATGAAAGCAAACATTATCGTCATAATTATGTCCGGCCAACCGATAAGAATTCCCGCCGCCGCGGCAAGTTTTACGTCCCCCCATCCCATTGCCCTGCCTTTTGATATAAGCGCCACCACCGAGAAAAATGCTCCTGCCGCAAGCGCCGCGACAAGATGATTGATCCATATGTTTTGGGTAAGCCCGAACATATATGAATAGCTTCCGAGAAATGTTCCGGGAGTAAGACTTATGTGCGCTATCTTTCCAAGCGCCACCATTGCCGTGGAAGTGACCCCCAATAAAGCGATAACTATCGTAAGCGCATCGGGAATAACGTAATTTCGCGCGTCTATGATCGCCGCGGCAAGAAGTAAAAGCAACGCCGCCGCCCATATGAACGCGTGCGGAGTCATTCCTAAAATAAACGGCACGGTCGCCAAAATCGTCCCTGATAATATTTCTACGAGCGGATATTGGAACGCTATTCCTTTCTTGCACCCTCGGCATCTTCCGAGCTGGACTATGAAACTCGCGATCGGAATAAGTTCGTACCAATGAAGTATTTTCCCGCATTTGGGACAGGCCGATCGTCCTCCTAAATGTCTTCCAAAAACCGCTCCTCCCGGTCTGTAACGCAAAATAAGGACATTGAGAAAACTGCCTATTATCGTTCCCAAACAGAAAAGAAATAAGACCGAAAGAATCATTCTTTAATCCCTTATGCAATAAAGTGTGTCACACTGAAGCTCTCCGAACGCTCCGGTTACCTCCCTGTTGGTTCCTAAATTCTCCATGTGAGCGGCAAGCACGTAGTCAAAACCGCCATCGCCGAAGTAATACACGTACGACTGGTCATTCCTTGGATCTTTTGGAATTTCGCTTGCATTGACCACTTCGCTCAGTTTATTGGTCAATTCGGTCCAGGTTAAACTGCTCGCTGCGCCCCCTCCTCCGCCGGCGCCGCAATTTCCCGCGGTCGGATAATGTCCGCATTTTTGGAAGTAAAGTTCCAGGTGCGTTTGAACCCTTCGCAAATCGGCAAGTCTTCTGGTATCTCTCGCGTTCTTTTGCACTCCTCTTACTCCTTGGAAAACTATCCCCATAAGAATACCGATAACCACGATAACTATGGCCATTTCAATAAGGGTAAACCCCTCCTGAAACCGCGCTGAATGTTTCTTTAACATTGCGCTTTAATTGTATCACAACCGAGTTTTTCTAGTGAAGCGATTGCTGGATAAATCCGTAAATCGGAGCAAGTATTGAAATAAAGAGAAACCCTACCACCCCTCCGATTAAAAGCATTAAGACCGGCTGAATAAGTTCCACGAGTCCTCCCACCAGATCTTCCACCTCTCTTCCGTAAAAAGCGGACATTTTCTTCAAAAGAACGTCCGTTCTTCCGGTCCTTTCTCCCACGGCAAGCATTTGGCTTACGAGTGGCGGAAAATATCTCGGATATTTGAGAAGAGCTTGCGAAAGCAAAGATCCGTTTTTCACTTCGTCGGCCGCTTCTTTAAGTATTTCACCGTAAACGGCGCTTCCGATTGTTCTTGCCGTTATTTCAAGCGACTGCACTATCGCTACGCCTCCTCTTGTAAGAACCGAAACCGAATCGGAAAAACGAGAAACATACATGTTTTTGAGTATCCTATTCGCGATCGGTAATCGAAGTATTATTTCATCTAAAAGTACTTTTCCTTCTTTACTTCTGAAGTAATCTGCAAACGCGAAAATGACGACTCCCAATCCGACAAGCGCCGCCCACCACCAGTTGGTCAAGAACTCACCAAACGCAATAAGCGCTTTGGTCGCCGCCGGCAATTCGGATCCGAGCTCCTGAAAAACGCTTCCGATTTGGGGAAAAACTCCCACGGACATAAATATAACTATCAAAAACAAAAGCACTATCATAAATATCGGATAAATTAGGGCGTTTCTTACTTTTGATGAAAGTATTGTCTGTTTTTCCAAATAATCGGCCAAAAAGTTCATCACTTCGTCAACGCGTCCCGTAACTTCGGCGGAACGCACCATGTTTACGTAAAATTCGGTGAAAATGCGCGGATACCTCTCCATCGCCTGCGAAAGCGACAGTCCCGAATCAATTTCTCCCTGTATTTCAATTATCGTTTCGCGAAGAAGCGGTTTGCGTGTTTGGTTTGCAAGCGTTCTTAAAGATTCCGAAAGCGGCGTGCCCGACTCAAGTAAAGTGGAAAACTGCCTCGTAAAAACCATCAGGTCTTTTTGAGACACCTTGTTGAATAATCCCTTGATGGAATCCAAAATACCTCCTTTATTCGCTTCGGTAAGGCTTAAAACGTACAAATTATCGGCAAAGAGTCTTTGCGCCGCCCCGTCTCTGTTCTCGGCCTCAATAAAACCGACTTGCAATTGGCCGGACTGGTCTTTTGCTTGATATTCAAACCTTGTCATTTGTGAATTCCTTCAGTTGCGAGTTAGTTTTTGTGAGTTGTGATTATAAATTGAAAATTGTGATTTGGTAGTTGTGAATTGAAAATTAGAAATTGAAAATTATGCTCTATATTCTTTCAAGTAAAAGTCTGAGTTCGCTTGGGTTCAATGAATACATCTCTGCCGTCTCAAGCGCCACCTCTCTTCTTTTTACGAGCTCCGCGAGCGAACGATTCAACGTTATCATTCCCTCCTGCAAGCTCGTTTCTATAACCAAATCTATCTGGAAGAATTTCTTTTCTCGAATTAGGTTTCTGATGGCTGAATTCGCGATCATCAATTCGCAAGCGGGCACCCGCCCTCCGTCTATTTTCGGCACAAGTCTCTGCGAAATTATTCCGACAATCGTTGCCGCTAATTGCGAAGCCGCCTGATCTTGCTGTTCGGCAGGGAATGAATCCACTATGCGATCTATCGTTTGCGCCGCTGAATTGGTATGCAAGGTGGAAAAAACCAAATGCCCCGTTTCCGCCGCCGTCATTGCGGTAGAAATTGATTCTCTATCGCGCATTTCTCCTATCATAAGCACGTCCGGATCTTGGCGAAGCAATGACCGTAAAGCGCGGTGAAAGTCCGGACTGTCAGTTGAAACTTCTCTCTGCGAAATGATTGATTTGTCTTGAACGAAAAGATATTCAATCGGATCTTCAACCGTAATGATGTGATCCATCCTTTTGTGGTTTATCTCGTCTAAAATTGCCGCAAGAGTGGTTGATTTTCCCTGACCCGCCGGTCCCACGACAAGAACGAATCCCTGCGATAACTTCCCGAATTCATGAAGCAAGGGCGGCAACCTCAATTCGTCAATCGTCCTAATTTGGGCGGGAATCAACCGAAGCGCCACCGCCAAAAATCCTCTCTGGAAATAGACGTTCGTCCTGAAACGCGCCTTGTCCTCAAAAGCGTAAGTAAAGTCAACATCCCCGTATTTTGTAAGCCTTTCTTTCAAAACGGGCGTCAAAAGCGCAAGCGCAAGCCCCTGCGTGTCTTCGGGCGTAAGTATCGGATCTTTTTGGAGGCTTATAAGCGCCCCGTCTATTCTCAAAGTCGGTCTTCTGCCAACGGCAAGATGAAGGTCGGAAGCGTTTTGCCTCGCTGCCGTAAGAAGCAATTCGCTAAGTTTTTGCTTGTAGTCCATGCGTCTTAATTATACTCTACAAAGCTCTTTACCTTCCACTATTTCTATTCCCTATTGTGGAACAGTTTACACGTTGATAAAAATACTACTAAAAAATACCACAACCCTGTTTCAATTAATTAACTCCATCTCTCCAAGAAAAATCCGCCGAACGGCGGATTTTTTAAGTTCTAATTCAGTTTGAATCCTTTCATCCCTTCCAGTATCTTTCCAAACATCTTCAGAAATCCGCTCTGGTAAGCCGGAATTTCTTGCAAATCGGGAGTAAACACTTTGATCGTGTATTCCGCCGTAGTTTCGTTAAAGCAGGAAGGGTCTTCAGCGGAAACGTTTCTGCAAGTCAAAAGATAAGTGGTGGAAACTTTTGGAGAAACGGTCTTTCTGCCTTCCGCCCCGAAAGGTTGTGGCTGATCCGTCCATCCCGTTCCGTCTCCGGGAGAAACGCTCGGATAACAACTAAGAGTAGTTCCCCCCTCGGGATTCGCCACGCTCCAGGCAAGAACAACGGACTGATTCAAAAGTATTTGAGTTCTTCCCGCAGGCTCGGTAACCAAACCGTTTGTGGTGAATCGTGGAGCCTCAAGATAATTGAATTCGGCGGAACTGGCGGATGCCGTGGAGGAACAAATCATTTCAGACTGAACCGTTTGATTGCCTCCCGCGCAAGAACAAGTTTCAATGGCAGGATAAGATTCTTTAAGCGCGTTACAACTCGCTTCGCAAGAAGATTGATTTCCAAAAGAATTGGTATTCGTACAAGTATAATCGGGACGAGTGCAAGTCAACGTATATACACCAGACTTGGGAGCAACGGAATCGGAATCGGAAAGGCTTCCCGTACCGGAACGATCAAGCCCCCAATTTCCTTTACAAGTTATGTTGTCATTATTGGGTGTCCCTCCGCCGATAATCTCATTGCACTTATTCATGTTTGCCCCGCTCCAGTTGATAGTTAATCGGGCTGATTCTCCTCCCGGGAGGCAACTTCCCGCTCCCGCACCAGAGACCGTTAGTCCCGCATCAACCGCGGTAGGACCAGTGTAATACGGACAAACACCAGGTTCGCCAACCGTAATCGTAGCCGACTTCTGACAAGCTCCCGATCCATCGGAAGAGTCGCATCTTAATGCATAAGTAGTAGTGGCTGCGGGAGAAACGGTTCGTGAACCCGACGTGGATACCGTCTCACTGTTTAGAGAACAACCCGAAGCTTCCGTAGACGACCAATCAAGCGTTGAAGAATCCCCTTCCGCGATACGGGAAGGAGACGCGGTGATATTTGCACGGCAAGTGGGAACTTGACCGGAATAGACTTCAACTTGAGCAGAAGCGGTCATCGTTACGCCGTTTCCGTATGTTTTTTGATCATAAAATCTGGAACAGGTAACCGTATAGACATACGGTTCTGCTCTCTCCGTAAAGCTGCCCGTGTTAACTCCGATTGACCCGCTTGCTTTATTGCTCGTCGCAAAGTTAGAGGAAACACATTTATCGGCATTACCAGAACTCCAATTAAGAGTTAAAGGATCTCCCGGCTTTAAGGTAGTTGAAGTCAAGGATTGATCACCATTTAGATAGAGTTTAACAGTTACAGGAACAGGACATTTGCATCCATAACTGCCGCAATAGAATATGCTCATGCCGCTTCCGCAAACTCCTTCATCCGGCAACATATCATCATTAGATGACCCATAATATTTTTGGGCCTTTACCGTTTTATAGGTACTTCCTTCTTTTTTACAACACTGCTTGTAATTACCTCCAACAGCGCAACTACAATATCCAAGTCTTAATGTGGAACCGCTATTGGCACACGTACTCGCGGAACATTTATCGGCGGTAGAACAAACGGCAGCAGCATATACGGCGTATGTACCATATGTATACGTAGCAGGAAAACCATACACGTAGCTAATAGTAAGATAAGCTGTTGCATTATAATTCTTATAAGAACCTGTAGTGCCCATCCTACTTTTACAGAAACTCTTTACCCCGTTCCACGCACTATTGCCAAACTCACTAACAATCGTTGTTTTAAAAGTAAAGTCTGTTTTATCGCAAAGTTGCTTGCAAGCAGTACCACAATTGGATGTACTATTTCCTGCAGTGTTCTTACAAACCTTATCAATAGAATAATAGGCAGCATCAACATGCTTACTAAAAACAAAAAAAACACCAATTGAAAGAAAAATGATTGCCGTAAAAAATAATATATATTTCTTCATCATCTTTTTTTTAATCATTCTCCTCAACTAAGTTTTCTACATACATTTTTGGTCCTATCACAAGTTGACCAAACACCTCATTAGGTTCTTCAACAGGACCTATTGTGAGAGAGATCTTCTCGTTTTCACTGAAGAAACCTTTGATCTCATTGTTATCTTCCACAACGGCAAAAGTCTCTCCCTTTTGAACCCTATCATCCTTCAACAATTTCAACGATTTAGCCGCAAAGGCAAGAGCAAAGCCAGTACTCCAATCTCTATTTTCTGAGATGATTATTAGAGTGCATCCACCGCCAATAGGAGCACCAATACTAACATAGCCACTCATCGGAGCAATAAGTTCCATTCCCATTGGAACAGAGGGAATGCCTACAATAGCGCTCTCAGAGCCATCCAAGAAATGGACAAAGAACGCGTCCTTCCAGAGAGAATCAGGAAGAATAAAATCAGTAGGAGAAGTTGGAATAGTAGGAACAGTTGGAGTCGTGGTAGTTCCTCCCTCACTCGGGATTTCACCGCTGGGCTTACCCGTAACAATCTCTAGTGGAGTTTTGCTTAAAAGCTCTGGATTCTTAAAAGACAAAAAAATAAGAACGCCTATTAATACGACAAGAATGCTCGCGCCTATAATTATCAGAACCTTCCTATTTTTCATTCCTTCTTTTAATTATAACTTATTCCTCTTTCTGTAAGCCTGTGGATACAGAAAACCCGTCGCAAGTTGCGGCGGGTTAAGAGTTACTTCACAGACTGAATTAACGCGAGAAGATATTCCTTAGGATCCGTCTGAACTCCACTCGGTTCATTATCCGAGCTTATCGCCAGAGATATCTTCTCCTTGTAATAACCTTCGAATTCGCTCCCGCTCTCTACTACCGCAAAGACTTCACCCTTCTTAATCGCTCCGACTTTTACCGGTTTCTCCCAAGACTTCGCCGCAAAGACAAGAGCAAACTCGCTCGGGTTAGCAATCCAATCTTCCCTTTCCGAGATGATTACAAGTTCGCATCCTCCCTTCAACGGCAAAACTGTTTGCACATGACCGTCTATCGGAGCTACAAGTTCTGTTCCAGCTAGAACAGAAGGAAAACCCACGGTTTTAGCAGCCCCATTCAAAGGAGTGACAAAGAACGCTTCCTTCCAGAGAGCACCGTTCTTGAAGATGAACACTTCAGTGGTAGGCGTCTCCGTGGGTACGGGAGTTTCGGTCGGTATGGGAGTCGAAGAAAGTGTCGGTTCGGGAGTCAAAGTAGGAGTTTGAGTCGGCTTATCCGTTATCACTGGAGTTGCCGTAGAGATGGTCGTTTTGGTGGGTGTTGCCGGAGATATTGGATGTTTGAGACTAAAAATCAATCCAATGATTAGCAACACTCCAAATGTAACAATAAGAATTCCTATTTTCCATTTCATTCAATCATCTCCTTTCTATAGAAAACCCGTCGCAAGTTGCGGCGGGCTCAGATCTGTAGGGTCACTCTGCAGATTGAATCAATGCACGAAGATATTCCTTTGGATCACTGAAGAACACCTCATTAGGTTCTTCAACAGGACCTATTGTGAGAGAGATCTTCTCGTTTTCACTGAAGAAGGGACTCCTAAATTCACTGTTATCTTCCACTACAGCGAACGGATCTCCCTTTTGAACTTTACCATCCTTTACGCTGTCCTTTAGTTTCAACGATTTAGCCGCAAAGGCAAGAGCAAAGCCAGTACTCCAATCTCTATTTTTCGAAATAATCACCAGGGTATACCCACCGCCAGCAGGAGCGCCAATATTGACATAAGCATTCATCGGAGCAATAAGTTCCGTCCCTACGAGGATAGAAGGAATGCCCACGATGGCGCTCTCAGACCCATCCAAGAAGTGGACAAAGAACGCTTCCTTCCAGAGAGCACCGTTCTTGAAGATGAACACTTCAGTGGTAGGCGTCTCCGTGGGTACGGGAGTTTCGGTCGGTATGGGAGTCGAAGAAAGTGTCGGTTCGGGAGTCAAA
>JBAZMT010000008.1:0-37397 GCA_041649615.1 Parcubacteria group bacterium | reverse complement strand
GAAGTCCCTAGTAGTTTCGGTCCATGCATCGGTCTTGTAGACCAGTGCTGGCCACCCCTTCACCTTCTCGGGCCTAAGTGAGCGAGAGGCGAGGGGAATGCGAGCGAAAAGGGTCAATAGGCCGAAGTTGGTCGCCGGGACATCGGACAGGGCGAGGCTGGGGTAGAGCATAGCGTTGCCGCAGCGCTGAATCCCCGCAACGACTTGCTCGAGCGGTGCCGAATACATGCCGACGTTGATGCAGCGGGTGAGCAGAATCTTCTGACCCTTGACCACGCCTACGATTCCGCCCTCGTCAACTGCTATTCGAGGAGCGACGGTGCAGAAGTCTACGCCAGGAGCGACTCTTCGCTCCATCTCGCCTCGGCTCCACTGCGCCTCGACGTCGACTTCCATCAGCCCGCTCGGAGCAATACCCTGAAGTACCTTTCTCTTCTTGGCCGAGTAGTAGGGAAGCGTCTGACCGCTATGAGATAGATCGTCGAACCAAGGCTTACCCTCAAGCGGCATGACTGTGAAGTGAAGACTTGGCTCATTGTCCCCATCGGCCAGCGAGGCTCTGAGCGTAGACTCTACCCCATCGAAGATCTCGTCGACACTCACATCTCTGCGATCGGAACTGAAGATCTGACCTACCCCACCACGAATCGATGTGCCCCACGGTCCCTTTTCAAGACTCGCGTCTTCGAACCCGAGCAGGCGTTGAAGCTGAATCTCGAGCCTGCGATCGTAGTTGTTGAGCGGATACTTGGGTTCATCTGTGCCGAAAAGCCTCACCTCGAGCCGGTCGGCCCTGCCCTGAATCGCGACGCAGTATGTCTTATCTGGCATGACCCAGGCAAGGACATCTGAGCCACCCATTTGCTTCGTACCGTCCCAACGGAGCAAGCCGTCGGCTCGTTTCTTGAGAAGGTCAGGGATCATCACCCTTCCCTCCCCAGATGCTGCTCAAGCTTAGCTATGACAGTGTCCAGCCTACGTTCAAGCTCCTCGAGGCTGTCGGCTCTGGTCGTGGATGGACCAAAGACACCTTTGAACCGCTTCAGTGCGGGTCTGATGGTCATGGCGTAGTCGCCCTTCCTGCCCGCTACCGAAAAGCCGCTTTCGCCGAAGAATTCTCGCCCCTTGTCTAGCAGTCTGGACTTCAGATCTGAGGGACCTGTAGTGCTCTTCGGCTTCGCTTCCGGCGGCTCTGCTACGACATATCCGTCGGGGTAGGCCACGTACAGAGTCTTGTCGTGGAGGAAGGGGTCGCTCGCCGTTAGGCTCCGCTTCGCGATTAGATTCTTGAAGGCGGATGCGGCTAGCTTCTCAGCGCTGCCTCTACTGTCGGACAGGAGCATCCAAGCTCGCCTCTTCTGGAAATAGTGTACAGCATTCCATTGATCTGGCAGTTTCGCGACAAACGCAGGCTTGAGCACTCGGCTGGGAGAGAGTATGGTCGGCTCCTCACCCAGGAGTCGGATCACTTTTATCCTACTGTCCATTGTCGGGTTACCTCTGGCAACAACTGCCTTGCAGTTCTGCGACACCGCTCTTCCCTGCCTGATCCACGTATTGCAGATTTGGCCCAGTGTCGCCACGGCTCCAGGGCTTCTCTTTCCCGACACGACATTGTACGCGGCGAGCGTCGCCTTGGTCCTGACGCTTGGCTCTCTCTGCTCACTCTGTCCGCTTCTCAGCATGGACAGGCAGATGTTGACATAGGCTGTCTCGTAGTCCCTCTTCGACCTAGCCCCGTCTCTATAGTGCTTGTTTAGCAGCGTCAGCGAGTACTTCTTCCTGGCCGGGGAGTCGAGCCGATACTTGCGCTGCTGCGGCAGCGCGAACAGGGCCAGGCTCATCCGTTTTCGCTGCTCGGGTGTGACCGGGTTGGGTTTAGTCACCACGGTATGTGTACCAGGGACGTCTCGGATATCCGCGTCGTAGAGCGCCCTGGCGAGCTTCTGGTAGACCTTGCGCTTATTGCGCTCTGTCAGGTACGGCTCAATCCTCGTCCATGACGGAGAGTTGAGGTAGGCCAGCATACTCAACTTGACCCTGGCGGGAGTCGAGGCGCGAAGCAGCAGTGCCTCATCGACGACTTGCTGAGCGAAGGCTTCGACCTCTTCTGGATCGTTGTAGTAGGCCGACTTGTCGCCGGGCTTCAAGGCATACGAGGGCCGGTTCGGTGACCATGGAGATCTGGCGACGTGTGTCGCCTCGTGCTTGAGCACGCTCAGAATGGCTTGACGCAGATCGCGACGAGAATACACGCTCCAAGCGCCAAGGCTGGGTCGAATCGGAACGTACAGACTCAGGACTCCACCGATCTTCTCACCCTTTCCAAGTCCGCTTAGGTAGCCGAAGCTTCCGCTAAACGATATCCTCGGACTATCGTTGAAGATGACCTGGGTCACTACGGGGACAGAGATCTTGCCAGACAGAGTCGGCATCACGATCTCGTGCCGATCCAGTTCCTCACCATATACGAATGGCGACTTGTCTCTGTCGAATTCGCCCAGAGCCTCGTCGTTCAGCTTGTCGCCGATCCGTTCGCCTATCTTGCCAGCGATTGTCGCGGCAGATCTCTTAAGCTGCTCGGAGTCGATGCGGACCGGGGCGGGATTGCGACGTGCCATGCCGAGCAGTCTACAGCCGAGACTGCGCTACGGCAACGTTGTCGCGCCGCCGAAGAAGCGATTCAGCTTTGTCGTGACATGGTTCGCGGTGACGTTCGCGGCTACGCTCGAGGAGATGCGGATGTCCACGCTGTCACCTGGGGCAAAACTGATCACAGCGACCCCGTGGCGATGAAGCCTACCGTCGGCGAAGCGTCGGTTGCGAAGGGGGTAAAGCCGCTTCCCGAGTCCATCTCCACGCTGACACTACTGCTTTGGGTACAGAGACCGCTCACGGTCAGGTTCGAGCCGTCGAGGTAAATGTCGAAGCTCTCGGCAGCGAGAGGATCGAGGATCTCGACGATGGGCGCAGAGTAGTTGCCTCGAACCGCAAGCGCAGCGCCGTGACACCAAGCCTTCTCCACCCCATCGGCTGCATTGATCCTGAGCCGAAGCTCAAAGGTGCCCTTGCCGCTATAGCCGAAGAAGGAGGAGGCAAGATCGACTTCGTAGGCCGAGGGCTCGAGCGGATCGGTCGCCGGTCCTCCGGGAGGCGGCGAGCCCGTCGTCGTGTCGATCTCCGACCCCGCCACAATGCCCGGCACGCCTCCGTTGAGAATCCCGTTGGTGTCGTACAGGTCAATGACGGCTTCCCGTCCCACGGCAGCGTCTGTTGTGCTCAGTACGACCCGCAGCCGCATGATGAGCATGGGAAGCTGCGACAAGTCGAGGTAGACCGCTGCAATGGTTTGCGGCGTGTCGAGCAGAGTCGACACAGACGCTGTGCAGATCGGAACAGTGGTCGGCAGGGGACCGGGCAGGACCATCGAGCTTCGCATCGCGTCTCCTAACTCGTTTCGAACAGAAGGTCTGCGGACTGGCACGACGCAACGTTCACCGCGTCGGCCACGTTGATTCTCAGCCTGCACTCAAAGACGCCTTTGCCCGTGTAGCCACTGAATGCTGCGTTGAGCCCCACCTCGTAGGCCGAGGGGAAGAGGGGATCGGTCGCCGGTCCTCCGGGTGGAGGGGATCCGGTCGTCGTGTCGATTTCGGAGCCCGCAACCACGGCTGGCACGCCACTATTAAGGATGCCGTTGGTGTCGTAGAGATCCACGACGGCTTCCTTGCCTGCCGCAGCGCTTGTACTGCTCAGGACGACGCGAAAGCGGATGCTCTGAAGCGGAACGGCGGACAGGTCGATGTAGACCGCGCCGATGGTCTGAGGCGTGTCGAGCAGCGTGCTTTGCAGCGTACCGCAGACCGGAATCGTGGTGGGCTGCACGCTCTGAACAATCATCGAGCTTCGCATATCTCATCCTATCACGGGGCCAGGCCCGAACCAACGTTGCCGGGGCACTCCACGGGCTCGTAAGCCTCGTTCCAACACCGACCCTGCGCATCCTCGTAGATCCCGCCGGGATGACGCTTGACCTCCTGCCACGACGGGCCGCAGGCGAGCAGGAAGGGCAGCAGCAGAAGGATTCGAAGCATGATGACTCCTAGTTGTGCGTGATGACCCAGAGCGGTCTCACGGCGAGTATCGCAGCCTTGCTTGCCAGGCCCGCTGCGGAGGGGGCTGCGTTGGCGGTCAGATTGATCGTTCCGGTTGCGGGCCGCGCCGCCACGTTCGTTTCGAAATCGGCCAGGATCGCGTCGACTGCGCTGGTGGGCAGGAGGTTCATGTCGGCCCGATAGTTGTTACACGGTGTCGGCATAACACCGGGGGTGTAGTCAGAGAAATTGTTTGAGTAGCAGTAGAAGTTCGCTAGGTTCGTACACGCCGCGAACGATGGCAAGGTGCCGCTAAAACTGTTTGCGTAGCAGTAGAAGTTCGCTAGGTTCGTACACGCCGCGAACGATGGCAAGGTGCCGCTGAAACTGTTTGCGTGGCAGTAGAAGGTGACCAGATTTGTACACGCGGCAAAGGATGGCAGTGTGCCCGAGAGCTGATTCGAAGTGCACCTGAAATCGGTCAACGCAAGCGGATTGGCAATGTGCAGCTTTATCGTGTAGGTCCCGGCGCTGGCGTAGGTATGGGTTAGCGTTTGCAGCGCTCCCGTTCCCGTGTACCAGTCCGACGTCCCGTCGCCCCAGTCGAAGACGTAGACCGAGCCTGCGGTCAAGTTGAGCTGCCACGACTGGGTAAGCTTTGTCGTCGTGAAGACAAGGGGTTCGGGAATGGTGCCTTCGATCAGGCCGAGGCGGATGGCTTCGTATGGACTCATCGCGCCGAGGAAATGCTGCGCCCCACTACACTTGGAAGAAAATGAGTTTGCTTGGACATTTACATATCCGTTCGGCTGAGAAAATGATGTGTCTGTAAACGGAAGTGTTCCAAGCTGAAGCGGAGGAACTGTCCAATCTGATCCATATGTTCCACCCCTAACCCATATATTGAAGGAACCATTGAATGACCTTGTTACCCAAAATTCCAAATCTTGCTCAATTGTTATTGGCGAATATAGGAACACTGTCCAGGCTCCGCCGACTGTTTTGGCAAGCTGAACCGTTCGATTGGTAAATGCAAGCCAGTATCCGTTTTGGTTAGCTGCATTCCATGATCCTGACACCGATGAGTTCAATGATACATATATCGTCCCACCAGCCCCTGGGATTGTCCTAACGTACCACGATCCGTAATTGCTATTTCCATCGAATTGTGAACAAACTCCTGGCGTCCCAGCAGTATTGGAAAGCCACCTCTTCCCCGCCACGCCCGGAGCCGTGGGCGCGTCCTCGACAACCTTCCAGGTCCCGGACTGCACCGTCCAGCCATTGGCAATGCTTGACCCCGGCCCCACTGCGGTAAGCGAGACGGGGCAGCTTCCGTCGCTGTGGACTCGCGCATCGAGCAGGCACTTGCGCGCACCCTTGAGGTACTCCTCGCGGATCTCGGCAGGGGTGAGGACGCGGTTGTCGTAGTAGCGGAGACCTTCGTATCCGGCCTGAAACGGAGAGGGTGAGCCCACAGCAAATATATTCAATAGCGCCACGCTGCCGCTTGGTGACAGCCCGGTTAGCGACGTGATCGAACCGACATCTATACCGTCACAATATTTGCCAACCGTAATGGTTGCCCCGTCTGCCTTGAATGTGTATACTAGATGCGATATCTTGTTGGCAACAATACAATTGGAACTTGCATGAGTTTTTTGTACCAAAGCGGAGTCTCTGTATGAAGAGAACATAGCTGCCGATATCCTACCCACATATGGTATAGAAGCGCTTCCAAGAAGTACTCCGGCTCCAGCGCTGATCGACTTGGGTCTTACCCAAGCCTCAACGGTGTATGTTCTATCAAAAATGACGGCTCCAAACGCGGCTGGGAAGGTCCCGTAGCTACCGGCTAGAAGCGTGGTCTCTTCCGTGAACGGCCCCGGAGAGCCAGAGGCATCGGCCTGACCCGTGATCGTCGCGTCGTAGCCGTTCCCGCTCATGTCCCGCATCTTCCCGCCCACAACCTTGGGCGCGAGGTCGAGAATGATCCCTTCCGCCGCATACTCTGCCGCTGTCTTGACCGGATACGGAATGCTGAATGCCTTGCGGGCACGAGAGACGACGGCGGGCGCGTCGACAAGCTCGCGGTGCAGACGTGCGATGTCGGCGGGGGAGAGGGCTTCGTTGATGATAATAATTGCTGAAATCGGGATCTCACATGCTAGTGTACCAAAAGCGTAATTACCAACGTACAAATTTGGGGTTGTAGAGTTGAAAGTAGCAATATTTGCGCCTGCTCCAATCAAAACTCCATTTTTGAAGAAGCTAGGATACCCACCATTTGCAGCAGTGCATGCGAGCGAACCATTACCAGATTGGGTGTAATTGACTGCGTTAAGAACGCCTCCAACTGTGATACCAAGTGAACAACTGCCAACATTTGGTCGGATATACATTTCAAATGAACTACTCGCACCATCTCTCTTGGATATCACCCTACCCGAGATAGCACTTGCACTCGATGCGTAAATTGGATTACCAAGCGCAAGTGAAGTGAACTCAGTCAGTATCTGATCGGCCTGATGCGGATAGGTCAGATACCCGCTGCGGAAGTCCGCAGCCATGCCTCTGCTCGTATGCTGGAACCTCGGAGTGTTGGTGACGGTCGGATTGGTCCCCGCAACCATGCCGCTTAGGCTCTGGGCCGATCCGGTGCGATAATCAACGAGGAAAGGCACTTTGCCTGCCAAGACAAGACTTTGCAGAAACCGGCTCATACCCTTACCTCTCGCATCATCTGCGCCCTGAGCATTCTGATCTCGTAGCTGTCCAATACCGTGTCGAAGCTCGAGGCGGCATAGACATTGCTCGCCGCCATGATCTCGGTAGGCGTTGCGGCGTTCCATCGCGCACCGAGCAGAAGGTCGCGGCCACTGCTGATGCTACTCGCCAGCGCCGTTCCGCCGCCTACGGCTGGTACGACCATATCGTCGATCCGCATCGTGAGTCCTGCCGCCGACAGCCCGCCGTCGTAGCTGAGCGTGTAGAGCCTCGGCTGCTTGTTGGTCGGAATCGTGTTGTTCGCACTGGTGCGTGTGATGGACCGGCCTCCAGTGTCGAAAATGCCCGCAACCAGGGCTCCCGAGCCCGTTGTGCCGAATCTGATGCCTCGGAGCGTAGCCGAGTCGTACGTCGCCGCAAGCCAGCTCGCTGCCGGAAGGATCGAGTCGGTGAGAATCGAGATGGTGAAGGGCTCGTTGTAGACATAGTCCATCGGCACGCGGAGGTAGCTGGTCCCGCTAAGGCTGACGCCACGGCTCGAGGAGCGCTGAGTCGGTACGCTGGCACTGGTATGCCCATCGCCAAGACGAACGTAGCTGGGAGCGCCGGGGTAGCTGCCAACGTTTCGGGTGGTGAGGGGGCTTTCGATGACGGAGAAGTCGTCGAATTGGCAGGATCCATCAGAAACAGCGCCGCTTACTGCATACAATTGTAGATATGCCCCCACTAAGGTTCTAACTAGGCTAGCGTACTGCCACACGTCTGAAGTAGTTCCATCCCATATTGCCGCACCATCAAATAACTGTGGGCGCTTCACCCCATCCCCTCTCGACCAGCCCTTGATTGACACAGTGCTACCAGTTGGTAAACCACCTTGGTACGTACGTGCAGAACTGGAAGCCGTTGCGGTAACTTCAAGAACCAGACTGCCAGTGCCGCCTGTGCGTGTGCCCGGAACCTTGTTGGCAGATCCGGTGCCAACCACCCAAGAAGGACCCACGGTCGGGTTCTCCATATCCCCATCGACAAGCAGGTTCGCCCCCACGTCTTGACGCCACTGTCCGTCCAGTGGAAGAAAAAGTCTGGCGCGATTCGGGTTGATGCGTTGGGCCGAGGTTATCATTCGTTCACCTCCACGGGAGTCCACCCGGCAGCGAGCAGCGTTGCCTTCGCCGCGTTGCTTGCTGCGCTTCGAACCGCGTTGGTCCCGGCGATGCGTAGCTGTCCGTTCGCCCCTACCCCATCGGCAAGATCGATCAGGAATTGATCGACGGTCGCAGTGTTCCAGCCGCAGGAGTACGCGCGAATGTCGCAACCGGGCCATGCCGGGAGCGGGGTAGACGTGTAGGTGATGGAGGTGTAGTGGAGGTACAGCTGCTGCATCCCGGTCATGCCAGCCAAATCGCCGATGTCGCCTGTCACTGCGGTAGAGTAGAGGAGCAGATGCCGCATCCCAGTCATACCAGCTAGATCACCGATGTCGCCGGTCACTGCGGTGGAGTAGAGGCGCAGATACTGCATCCCCGTCATACCAGCTAGGTCACCGATGTCGCCGGTCAAGACGCTGTTACCAGTGCCGTTGAAATACGTCACAGCCGCCGGATTCGCAAACGCCCACCGAACGAGATACACTCCGGCAGCAGCGTAGTTGTGTACGTGAGTCTGATTCGCACCGTTGCCCGTGTACGAGTCGACGGTACCGTCACCCCAATCGATCGTGTACGTCGAGCCTACCGATGCAGTGACGATCCACGATTGCGACGCGTCGTTCGTGGCGAATACTGCGGTACACGTCTCAGCAATTGCGTAGTACGCCTTCGCCCATGCTCGCCACTGCACCAGCGCATCAGCGGCAACCGCACCGATCCGCATCAGTGTGGATGCCGCAGCCCCAGCGTAGTAGTCCGCCGCGCCGCTGCGCCTGCCATACTGTAGCGTTGCGCTCGCGTCCGCTGCCGATGCCGCGCCCGTGCTCGCCTGCGTGATCGTGCGAGTCGTAATGAGCGACGAGACTGTGAGCGACAGTCCTGCCGCTTCGGTCCATGTCGCATCAACTAGGTGCGGCAGACCCTTCGCGAGCGGAAGTCCCTCGTTGACCACCCACGTTCCGCTGCCGTTCGCGACCCTGACCCACAGCTTCTGAGCCGTCGCGTCGTAGGTGATATTGATGCCTACGCCCGCAGCGCTGGCATCGCACGAATCCAGCAGCGTGTCATTGCCCGCCGCCGCGATATCGGGCTGTAGCATCGTGAGGAACGTGAACCCGTCCGCCTTGTGGTAGGGGTGCGCTCCCGCCGCCTCACTGCTTGCGAGGTAATCCGCCGTGCCGTCGAAGTACAGCACATTCTTGCCGTTCACGAGCACGCTCGTCGGCGCGTCGGCATCGGACAGCCACGGTTGGTTCGCGGGGGTCGCTTGCGTGAGATTGCCAAGCGTGCCCTTGCAGGTTATGGCGTTGACGGAGAGGTTGCGAAGGTTTCGAACATACTCAACATAGGCCTCTACAGCTTTGCCAGCAAATATGAAAAAATTACCGTTAGAGTTTGTTGCCTCTTCTTGATAGGTTCCGGTGACCAATCGAGGAGTTGTGAACGTACCAAAGTTGAAAAAAGATACGCCAGTGCCCCCGCCGTTATGCACCAAACTCCATTCCCAGGAATACCTATTTCCTACCAGACACGTTTGGAGCGTTGGCGGGTTGTGCTTCAAGTAACCACCATTAATACTCGGCGAGTGGATAGCCTTACCTCCTGAAATTGTCCATCCCGGATCTGTCGTCCATCCAGTGGTTCCATCTAAGAAATCGCCATTGATAAGCAAAGGCTGCGTCCCATACGTCACCGCCGAAGCCGCGTCCAGGTCCATGTAGAGCCCGTCATGCCCAACCAATAGCGACTCGGGCTGGAACCCCACAGTTGCACCCATGGCATGCGCCATTTCGGCTTCGCTCATCTGCCCACGATAAATGTGAACGTCGGTCACGGTCCCGGACCATGCCAGCGTTCCGAGACATGACCCGCCAACTATCATGTGGTCAAACAGAGACCCGAACGTGACGCTACCACCGCCCCAAAGCTCGCCATCAACTACGCACCACACGCTTCTGTCTGTACCAATACTGAAGCCTAGGTCGTGATGTCCATCGCTGATAACAGGACCTAGGATAACCTGCACCGTGCCCCAGGCATAGGGACGACCCGTCGCGTCGATTCCCACCTCCATGCGCCTACTAGCTGCCGTGCCGAGGCTCCACAGCGCCTGGTCCGAGCCCGTTGCCGCCACGACGACGTGAGAGGCAATGGAGACGGCCCCGGAGTAGCCGACAGAAAGCCCGTAGCCGTAGTAGCGCACCTGCCCTGCCGACAGCCCTCGACTAATCAGAGGCGCGCCGACGATCGTGCCGTAGTTGTCGAGAACGCGGGCAATGTTGAGGAAATCCTCTCGGAAAATCCGCTGATCGCCACGCTGCCGGGGGAAGGTAGTACGCATTACTTGGGCTCCACGATCTCGCCGCCGTCGCCAGGCTCCTTGGGGTCTTGCGGCTCGGCAGGCGGCTCGGCAGGCGGCTCAGGCTTCGGGTCGGGCTTGAACGCATCCGCGCCCCGCTCTGCCTCCCTGACGATGCGGTCTCGCTCCGCGACGAGTTGCTCGATGTAGTCGAGGCTCATGCCCGTGATCCGGCTGACCCTAATCGGAGGCTCGTGAGCCAGCGCAGGCACATCTCCAGGCTTCTTTTCGCTGCGAAACCACTTGAGCCAGGTCAGGAAGGTCTCGCGTTCCTTCTCATCGAGATCGGCGAGCGTCTTTGCCGCAGCGGGCTTATCTGCGCCCACGCTCTTCTTCGCCATGTCGAGAGCCTTGGTCTCGTCGACATATTTCGAAAGCTCAGGTGCCGCTTCTGTGAGTTTTGCCATTTCGTCTCCTACTCCAGCACGCAGATAAGGTTGGCAGTCAAGTCGCTTACGATACCGCCAGCAATAGCGGTTGTGTCAATGTCTATGCGGTCGTTTCGCATGAGACGATTCGCGGCGTATGTAGAGATGCTACCCTTGTTCGAAATGTGCAACTCTTCCGACGTGACATCCCCAGGCTGACCGACAACATACCAGTCGGGTGCCGTAAGGGTCAATGACGAAGCCGAGGAAACGGAGACAGCGTTGATGATATATGCCATCTACATCTCCGCGTGCTGTACCATGCCATTCACGGCACTGCTGTAAACCGTCGTGGTGCCGTAAGCAACGGCCCTCACCTGTACAGAACCGAGATGGGAGGTGTCTATATTTGCCGTCACCGACCAAATCAACATCCCATCCCCACCTCCCTGGACACCAGTGGCCAGATACTGCCACCCAGCACCGTTTACGTTGATCTGGAAGTCGACACCTGTCGTGGTGTACATGCATGGCCGAGCAGAACAGAAAAGCGTTCCAACACCAATAACAAGAGCAACCCCAAACCCTTCTGTGGGAGCAGTCAAGTTCACCCACCGATTGACGACGATGGTCTGGGTATCCGTGTCGTCAACAAGCGTGCCTCCGAAGTCGTAATGCGCCGTGACCAGCACGCTGGTGTAGTCGGCTCGGGCCTTCACACCCTCCACGATCTGTGAAAAAGTGCCAGCGCCAACGTTCACGTAGCAGGCTATGTTGGACCCAGCGTACGTCCCGGCCACCGACGTGATGTAAGTCGCGTTGATCACTGTGCCTGAAATCGCAAGCTCGTCCTCCTCCGCATAGACCTGAGACGCGGACGGGATAACGAACTCAACTCCAGTATTGTAGTAGCCAGTAATATCGCTGTACCTGCCAGGATTATGGTAGAATGTCCCAGAGTATTTGATGATTCTCCAATGGCCCGTAACGTGAAGATTGTTTGTGCCGTACAAAGCCGTCGGCTGAGCTAATGCACTATTATCGAAAGTGCCAGCGCCAGCGTTGTATGTTAGCCCGAAAGGCGTGCCGTTCGGATACTCAAGCTCAGGGTCGGTGTATACATAGGACGGTTCGTTGAGTGATCCCGATACAGGAATTGCTGTGCCTACCTCAAGAGTTGGGCCGGGATAGGATGGAGTGGTTAGGTTTACTCCAGTGACAACTATGTAGATGGTAACGCTATCTACAATGGGTGAAGGGGCACCTGAACTCCACGTCCCCGTTACCTGGAATGTTTCGTATTCTCTGAACGGATACGCTGCAATGTCCTTCGTCCAAGTGCCTGCACCAACGTCAATCGTGGCTGCATAGTCAACGCCAGCGTAGTTTACATTCACTCCGGTACAGTCGGCAGCATTCGTAAGAGTCCCGGACACAGTGACAGTAGCGCTAGGAAAAAAAGGTTCGCTTGCCTGCGGGTAGACAATTGTCAGTGAGTTGACCACTGGGGCCACCCCACCAACCGCGCAGGCATTTATGATGCAAGCCATCTCTACTCCAGCACGCAGATGAGGTTGGCCCACAGATTGTCCACACTATCACCAGCATCAGCGACCGTAGTAACCATTTCCAGGATATCCCCTGGTTGCAACCTATTGTACGCCTCCGTGTACGCGGAGTCCAATTCCGACGTTACGGGGCGACCAGCAACGTCAACAGTGGTCGCGGTACTAAACAGGTTTCCGTAGCCACCAAAGGAATGTGTACGGTCAAATACGTACCACCTCACAAGTACACCATCGACAGTAACGGCGCTGGGCCTAAATTCTTGACGAATTGCTCTGGCATATCCGACACCCCACACCGGATACTGTGACATTTTGGTCTGAAGTAGAGTTGCGTCGGCAGCGATGCCTGCTCCAGATACGAAGGAGGAAAACTGCACGACACGGGAAGCGTCTGCGTACCACATGAAGGCGGCGGTAGCGTCGATTGCGCAACCCCACCACTCAATCACTCCCGCCTCAAGCGACTTGACGATGCCCCAGCGGAAGAACTCCCACGAGGAACGGTTCTCACTCGCCCCATTCACGGTGATGGTTCCACCCATCCCTGAGCCGTTATCGGCCACTACCGCGTATGTACCAGCTACGGTGAAATCCGCAGTGTGTCCGACCAGGTTAGCGAGATCTGCACCGGCAGGCAGCGGCGGCTTGTAGACATACGCATTGGCATAGATGTCGATTCGATATGTACCAGGGACAGCCGTCTCGACGACATCGAAGTACAATCTACCCGACGGCTCATTGATGACGTTTTCGAGATTCGTTAGCGCTGTAGCGGTAATGATTTCAACCGACTCGCTGCCAACAAATTCACCACCCGGCATGAAGAACCTGATGGGCATACCTTCAGCCAGGTACATGCGCGGATCCGTTTCTGTGTCGATGTATCCGGTACCTGCGTTGTAGCTCCACGAAATGGGCATGGCAGTCCAACCCTTGTTGACCTCAGCTCCGGTCGTGGTCCCACGAATCACAAGGCTCGTATTGCCGCTGACAGTCGGCATCTCCGGTACCCGTGAGTTGACGAACTCTGAGTCGATGGTGCCGAGAGTTGCGTTCAGCACGACAGAGTCTGTGCGTGTGCCATCCGCATTGATACTGATCGTGCCATCTGCGTAAGACTCCGTCGCCGTAATAGAGTCTACGTCAGAGTTTTTGACATTCGCATTGATGTCGACGTTGTCACTGCCGGTTATCACAACGTTGGGGCTCATCGTGACATTGGCAAGTTCGGCATGGATCGGGGTGGTCGAGGTAGCAGTGTCCGCGCCAATGTTGATTTGACTATCATCCATCCTGCCTGCGACGTAGATGTCCAACTCCTCTGCGGATACCGCGTCTGGACGGAAGTTCAAAACGGACCCAGTGATCTCGCACGACGCGTCGGTCGTGAAGTCGAGGGCGGGGCTGCTTGCGTTGATCGTCGTCTCGGTGATCTTGGCCGAGTAGAGCGCAAATAGCATCCGGGTGAAGCCGGTGGGAAGCGTCCCACTCGCATCGATGTTGAAAACGTCTGCCGCTGTCAACGTCCCACTCTTGAGCACGTTGCGCATGCGGACCTCACCGCAGTTGGTGAAGTCAACTGTGCCGCCATCCGTGACGAAACTCACATTCTGAAGCCTCACATAGCCGCACCTCACGAAGCTCCAGCCCACACCGACAATCCCGGTAGAGATGTCGTCTACATTCTCGATCGTGATATTATCGCCAACAACGCTGTTGCAGTAACCATCGGCGGAAGCGCTTCCGTCGAAACGGGCATAGTCGCCTGATGAGCGCCGGTAGGTGAGGTCGGCGAGTCGGAATCGAAGCAGCGCGGTTGCACTGGTGCGGCCAAGGTACCCAGGGTTGGCTCCCAGCGTCGTCACGCCGCGACCGGATCCGACGATCGAGATCCGGGTGAGAGTGTCGGGGATGGTCAGGCTAGTCTCGACGAAGTTGCCGGGACCCAGCTTGATGACGTCGTAGTTCTGCGCATCTATCAAAGCACGTTCGACCGTAGCGTAGGGCCGCGACATGAGCCCCCTCACAGCCGTTGCGTCGTCGCCGGTCTTCGACACGTACAGGACCGCGTTCTCCCCGAGCGGCAGCCCGTCGATCGTCTCGAGCGCCCGCTGCACATCGGTGTCGGAAGGGCCGAGGATGGAAACGAAAAGGGACGTGTCGACGATCGTGTTGACTGCCTGCACGGTACCCGAGCAGCACCTTACCATCGAGGATCGCATATCAGACTGTTCCCTTCTTGCCCCTAGCGGTCCAAACCGCTGCGATGTCGCTGTCGAAGTCGACCCTGTAGCTATCGTACAGCAGCGGAGTGTCAACGGCCAACGCAATGGCGGCGAGCGAGGTCAAGTTGATTGCGCCACCGTACAGGTCGGAGGTGACGTCGACATACTCACGCAGCGTGAGATCCGACTGGGTCACCTCATTGCTCGCGTAGATCTTGACACTGATCGTGGCTCCAACCGTGGTTGTGGACAGGGTCAGGCTCCAGTAGGGAAAGCGAACATCTGTTTCGAAGTATTTCGACGTGAGAACAGCCGTTGCGACGCTGTTCGACAGGTCGAAGGGCTCGGACTTGACGGTAAGGATTTGGCTTCGATTCGACATTTTATCCTCTTACGCCTGAGCCGTCTTGATGCCGCGAAGCACCCAGGAAGACGTGCCTGCCGTGTAGCCGGTCACCGTCACGATGATTCTGAGCCAGGTGCATGCGACTTGATTCTCTGGCCCAATGTAGCTGTTTGCCGAAAACCCTGTCGTGCCGAAGAATGGGAACGTAACGTCTTCGAATACTGCCGTTGTAGGATCATCCACATCGTCATGGCTCTGGGCAACAGTCAGCGTGATGGTTTCCGCCGCCCCCTTCGTCATCTGAAGCAGTAGCGCCCACCGCAAGAAGCCTCGCATGTCGACGTACTTCGTGACCGAACCGTCTGCGGTCAGCGAAGAGTCGAGTGTGGCCGGCTCCCACTTACCAGTCGGATCGCTGACCGGGACAACCTTGTTCGAATCCGTTGGCGCATCGTAGGTTCGGTCCTCGACGATGAGCATGCGAAGCAGGTTGAGAAGCGCATAGCCCGCATCGCCATCGTCGAGCGTGTCGGCGTAGGGATCGGAGATGTACTTGCCACCGATCAGAACTGGGTTGGCGGTTGCCGGGTCGTCGTCTGCGTCGATGCCCTGAATCAGCGGCGAAGCGCTTGGATCGGTGACGATGAGGCGACCTTCAGAATCGAGGCGAAGGTGGCGATAGACCCCAGGGGCGAGCGGTGCGGGATCGGCATCCTCCACAATCGCTCGAGGCTCCACAACCAGCATCCGAAGAAGGTTCAGAAGCGCTACTCCGACATCGCCATCGTCGAGCGGAGACGATGTCGGGTCGGAGATGAATTTGCCACCGACCGGGACCGGGTTGCGGGTCAGCGCTGCACCGTCTACATCGCTGCCCTGGGCACTTACGATGACCCGCCCCTGACTGTCGAGCCTGATCCGATAGAGCAGTCCGTCGGCGTATGGGCCGGGATCCGCGTCCCTGGTAACGGCGATATCGAGTGGAAGCGTGAGAGGGGCCGCGCCCTCAAGCGTAGTGCCCTCGACCGAAATCGGCTCGTCTATCGCGCCACCGCCGCCACCGCCGCCACCCGCGCCAGCCGTGGCAGACGAGGCGGCAAACTCATAGTCACCAGCCGGGGGTTTGTCCTCTAGTGAAACGACAATCGCCACGTCGATTCGATTCGTGGCCCTCGAGTCTTTGCGGTCGATAATGTTGGGAAGCGGGATGAAATGAACCTCACCGGCAGGCAAGAGGTGGGCGCTAGCGAATAGATACCACTCCTCGGTCTGCGCGTCCCACAGATACAGGTTGACCGTGGCGTCCGGGGCCAGTGCGGGTCCGTTGTAGGCGAGTGCGATGGACTCGAGCGGCTCGGTATGCGGGCCATACTGCGGCGCGTGAAACACGTTGTCGAGCAGGAGATAGGCCGCATCGGTCGGGACCGCATCTAAACCGATGGTGGCATCGGTTCGCGTAAAGACATGTTCGAGTTTCATCGATTATTTGCTTCCTTTAACGACGAGTCCCACCATCATCGCGGCCATACCCACCATGACGAGCGGTGGAATCCAAGGCATTGAGCCACCACTCACCTCTACCTCATGCCTCGGAACCGGAGCGGTACCGGAAATAGGTCGGATCCAGAACAGTTCCGTCCTTTTATCCAGCACAAGTGCCTGACCGTCTTTGCCGGTCCATGTCCCCTCGGCCCAGAACTGAGAGACCCAATCAGCCTTGGTCTCTTTCCGATCATCATCGGGCCACTCCTTGGGAAGCGATTCCCAGTCGTCCCAGACCTGGACGTCGGCGAACCCGACCGACTCGAGCCCCTTTCTGACCTGGGACGCACCGGCAAAGGCAGACGCCTCACCAGTCACGACGAGTGAGCCGCGATACCTCGTTCCAGTGCTTAGCGCGAATGCCATCTTATGCCTCAGAGAATGACGCAGCCGCTGCCGCCGACTTCCTTGCCAGCCCAACGCGGAATGAGGATGTTATCGAGAACTCGCGGAGCGATGACCTTGGACTGGTAGATGTGATCGGTGCATGTCTTTTCCATATTGCGGTAGCCAAGAAGCCAAAGCCCGCCCACCTTGTACTGGAACTTACCAGGAATCTTGGTGTAGGTATACTTCCCTATCAGTTTTTTTACGCCATTTATCTCCTGATAGCACGACGTCGGGATGGGCGCGTGATCCGCGTCTACCAGTGCGCTTATCGTCACTGGGTCCAGGTAGACCGGCGACTGCATGACGTGGTCAAGAATCTCGAGCGAGGCTTGCTCGGTGGTAAGCGATGCCTTGGGCGGCTTAGGCGTCTCACTGCTCGTCACGACAAGGCAGTGCTCGGTAGGCGGGATGTTTGGGTTGCCTGACCCGCCGAGGGCGGCAAGTCTCGCATACCGCTTCCAGGCCGGATGCATGAGGTGGATACCGTCGCAGGCCAAGACGAAGTCTGGCGCGCCACCGTCGGGACCCGAGAGAAGAACGGCAACCCCGATACAGGTCTCGGAGAAGCCAAGGACGGCGACCCTGTTGCCAGGCTTATCCCAGCCACGATTCTTCAGCGCACGCTTGATGGGACGATCGCCATATGCGCCATTGATAGCCTTGCTGTAGGCGTCGAAGCTCCTACTAGCGCCTCTTGGCATAGTGATTTCAGCAGTGTCGGGACCAAAGCTGGCTCGCCAGTTCTGCCCGAACCAGGAATGAAGCTCGCCGAAGTGGAGGATGATGTCCATTATTACCCTCCGGCTCGGCGGCTCTTGTTCCAGTCGAGAAGCGCTGCGATGCCGTAGACCGCCACGCCTCCCATGGCGATGACCATCAGAGCGGTTAGTGCAGACTCTGCGGTCTTAGCGAGCTTGCTAAACGGGCTCACCTCTTCTTTTCTCACCTCGATCTCGGCTTGGTCCTTTGCCTGATTGCTTAGCTCGCTCTGGATCCGAAGCGCTTCTTTCATCGCATCTTCTCGGCTCATACCGCCGCTGACGAGTTTGTCGGTCTGCTCGGTGACGAAGTCCTGCGCCCGCTTCATCGCAGCCTTGTCGAGATGAGCCTTTACTATGTCGCAGACCTCTTTGACCGACATGTACTGAATCACAGAGCCAACGATGATAGCTCCAACGGCAAGACCTATGTACAGAGCCGCGCCAACGGTTCCACTTGCCGACGGGGTCGTATCTTCGACAGTGAATCGACCCGTCTTATCGTCGAAGCCAATCCTAGGCTCACCCGGCTTGCCAAGGATAAGAGAACTGGAGTTGTCCACGTCATATGCCATGGGGCGCTTGTCAGTCGAGCCCTCATAGCCGTAGCTGATCATCTTCGGAATCCACTTCTCCATATCCTGGTAGTATTCTTCACTCTCAATCTTCCAGGAGTCGCTGACGATGGGATACCCCATCATCTCACAGGCCAGTTTGTACTGCCTGTGCTGAAACTTGACGTCGTAAAACGAGTCGGCAAGCTCAGAGGTGATGCGCTTAGTCTGTTCGCGCATATAGTCGTAGAAAGCCTCGGTGATGCCAGTTGTGCCAGGCTCTGCCCCGGCCCCAAGTAAGCCGTCACTAGGTCTTCCGACTCCGACGAATCGTCCCGTGTTTTGGCCAGTTCCGAGACCTGACCCAACCTTGGCAGCGTCAACAACCCCGTTCTTATCCGCCAAGACCTTGCCGCCGGGAACCGCGATAAACGTCTCTCGAGTCGGCTTCGAAGCGGTCCCGAACGGGTCGTTCGTTGACGGGTCGCACCTGACCCAAACATTTCGCTTCTCGTCTCTCACCGCTGCGAGAACGTGGGTATGCTGACGATGCGCTTCGTAGCTATGCGCGACGATGCAGCCTTCGATTCCCACGCTTTCAATCGCGGACAGGAAGGCAACGACGAGACCGTCGCAGTCCTCGCCCATGAAGACGAGACCGTCGCAGCCCTCGAGCGTGCAGGCGGCGCTGGGGATAAATTCCCCGTCGATGGGGTCCTCGATGTAGGGACGCTCTTTTCGCAGCCGCTCGAGGATAGCCTTTGCCTGGGCCATCTTGTCGGCCTGGAATCCACCCAGCCCGCCGCGAACGATGGTCTCCCTGGACCATGCAACGGTCTTTGGGTCCATTCGGCCCCTTTCGACCCGATCCACGATTTCTGACAGGGAGACCTTGATCCCTTTTTCGCCCCTGGGATGGGGGCGGCTCACGGTCTTGGGACCAGCGGTTCGGTTAGGTTGTTTTCGAGAGGGCTCGTTGCGCATAGGCTATACCGTCCAGGAGGCTTTTCGATCCTCCCGACGATACGACGGGCTTTGCGCTAGGTCCATGTTGCACGGGTACTTTTTTCTCTGCCCAGGCCGGTTTGGTCGGTGGCGGCGGGCTCGAGACCGTGGGCGGCTGCTGCTGCGGCGGGGGCGGGGGTGAGGGGGGAGGCGTGGCGACCGTGACAGTGTTCCCGCTCTGAAGCGCGTCGACAGTGGACTGAGACGGTGCAAGCCGCCTCGAGAGCATATCGATTTGCTGAGCCTGAAGCTGCTGGTTTTCTACGAGTTGCTGCTGCATCTGCTCGAACATGCGATAGGTATCGCGCATCTCCTCCTGCCTTCGCGCGTCCTTCACATGCTGCTTCAATTCACCAAGCGCCTTGATACCAGGCTCTATCCATGATTTCACGTTGTCAGCGTTGAGAGCCATCATGGTGAAGAAGTCGACAGCTTTACCATCCTTGTCTGTCACGTATCGAAACGGACCCATCTCAAATACCTTGAGTGGAGACCCGTCTTCCGCCTTGGTCTCGGTTTGGACCAAAGCCTGCTGTGGCGGCGGTTGCTGCATCCATTGCGGCATCTGTGGCGGCGGCGGAACTGGTGGAGATGATGGGGAGAGTTTTTCGAACATCTCCTTTAGCTCTGCCATCTGCTTCATCGTTTTCCGCATCTCGCTAAGCGAGTCTTTCGGCTCTGGCGGTGGCGGTTGCTGTTGCTGCGGCGGCGACATTCCCATTTGAGCCCACTGCGCCATCTGCTGCTGCAACTGAAGCTGCTGTTGCTGCGCCTCTGTAGCCTTGAGCTTCTCGTCTACCAATCTAGCGATTTCCTCCATGCTCATCATCTGAGGCTGCTGTTGCTGCGCCGGTTGCTGCATAGCGGCTTGGGCCTTGGCTTCCTCGAGTTGCTGCTTCATGCTGTGAAGCGAGCCGTTGAGCGTTGACAGCATTTGCCAGACCTGAAACTGCTGCTGATACGAGGCTTGTGTGTTTGCACTCCTCATATCGTAATTGTTTCTCTTCTGAAGCTTCTTGATCTGGCGGTTTAGCCCCTTGATCGTGCCTTCCAGTTGAAGGATACGATAGTCGGGCTGCGGCTGCTGGTACGGGTTTTGTCCCATTCTGCCGGGCGGGGGAGGCGGGATATCCTCGATGAACTCCTCCTCCTCATCCTCATCATCGTCCTCCTCTTCGACCTGGCTCTGCGGCGGTGGCGGCGGCTGGATCCATGGCATCTGCTGCGGCCATCCCGGAATCTGTTGGGACGGCTGCTGCTGCTGCGGCCACTGCGTCTGCCCCCATTGCTGCGGAGGCTGTTGTTGCGACGGCAACTGCGCCTGAAACCATCCGGGAGGTTGCGGCTGCTGCCATTCCTGCCGCTGCGGTTGCTGCTGCTGCGGATCGCCCCATTGCGGCTGAGACGGTTGCTGCTGCTGCTGTGGGTCACCCCATTGCTGCTGCTGCGCTCGAGGCTGCTGCTGAGCCTGCTGCTGACCCTGTTGCGACTGCTGCTGCGGCTGGGCCTGCTGTTGCTGGTCCTGCGGTACCCCTCTGGCCTGAGCCTCGATGCTCCTCCACTCAATCCTTCGCTTCGGGTTGTCGCCCAACTTGAGATAGCATACCGCAGCGATACTTCTTCCCGTAGAGTACATGATGATCTTGTACTTCTGAGGAGTGCCGTCCCACTGGTTGTTGCAGATATACTCGCTGAGCTTGCCCCAGTTCGGGACCTGGTGAAGCGGTATCACTCCGACATGGTGAGCCACCGGCTGCTCAAGCGAAATCTCAACCTCAGACGATGAACCGAAAAGCGTCATACACTTCTCGGAGCCGTAGTTGTATTTTATCCCGTCCTGACCATGCCAGGGAACCCTCGCATGGTTCTTTCGCATATCAATGACGCGATTAGCGGTTTGGTTCTGGAGCCTAGCCTCGTCATCGAGCCCGTTTAGAAGTTCCTGTCGCTCATCATCCTCAGTCATGGGTCTATCGCGGGATGCAAGCGTCTCTTGCTGCTGGGCCGATGCCGTTTCCTCGTATTCCTCTTCGTCGTCCCCGTCATCATCGTCGTCCTCGTTTTCCTCCACGAGGATGTCCTCCTCCTCTCTCGACCCTCTGGTCTTGGCTCTCGCGGGGGCAGTCTGACCTCGTGGTCGCCCCTTCTTATTTCGCCTCATGCCTGCTAGGTTATTCGTCTGCTTGCGGGCCATATCTCATCCTTTACGGAGCAGGGACAACAACATCTTCCAGGATAGTTCCGGGGATCCTGCTTGAAAACGCTGACTTGAATGCGCCCAGCAGTGACTCGTATTTCAGATTGTCAGTCGGATTCGCGGCCTCGAATTCTGGCGTGAGAGTGACGCGAATCGTTCTTACGATACTTGCAGAGCCGACGGGCCACTCAGCCGTCGTGTCAGCCACGACAGTGAAGTCCAGTGCTCTCTCGCTTTGGATATCTGTGATAGACACTGCTGTCACCTTGGCCAAGGCGTTAGCCGTCTTCATCGGAGTCCCTGCGAAGTTGAGAGTGATTAGGTATTCAGCGTCCATGTCTTATTCCTTTTGATCCTTGTTCAGATGTCCCATGATCGCGTCAATGGCACCCTTGCCGAGAGCCGCGCCGAGTCTTCCGAAGCCCTTCTCTGCCGCGTCGTTTGCGGCGACAGAGCCGATCTCCTGAGCCGCTGCGGTGGCAAAGCCTGCCGGAAGACCGCTTGGTGCGATGTCCTGCTCGGAAAGCTCGGGTAGCCAGTGCGCGGCTTCCCATTCAATGCTCCAGCCGCCTTCCTGGTCGAGCGAGCCTCGAGCCACGAAGACTACGTCGGCCAGCGGTGAGCCGCGACGCTTCGATTTGCGCAAAGCCTTCAAGGCTGCCGTTGGCGATATCTTTGCTTTTTGACCCGACACGCTTCTTGCTCCTTGTATAGCTCTCGCATCTTGGACGAATCCTCGTCCATGTACCGTCGCCTGATAGCCATCTCAATCACTGCGGACCTAGTGAGACCTCCATTGATTGCGCAAAGCATGTCCAGCATACGCTCAGCGGCGACGCTGATTCGTATCTGGATCTTCGACTTCGACTTCTTTGGCTTGGCGAATAGCTCATCACTGAGATTCGACATCTGTCGCCTCTTGGCTACCTTCAGTATTGTTGTCGCTATCGTCTACCGCCTGCTCCTCGAGTTCGTTCTGCATAATGAGGTATTCAAACCTCATGTCATCTGTGATTGGGATCTTTGCGAGAAACGCGATCTTGTCGATATGCGCCTGCCACGCCTGTTCGCAGTACTTCTTCTGCGCCAGGTATCCGACCATCTCCTGGTCATATTGCTGATAGGCGATAGCGAAGTCTTCTCTGCTGCCGAATTGGGCCAGCGTCGGCTGCTCCGGCTCATCGGGCGGTCCCTTTTCGCCCGAGTCTTTGTCGGGGAGGCAAACGAAACGAACGAATTGGGTCGCCTCTTCGCTCTCACCCTCACCCGTCACCTCCTCGACAAGCTCGATTGCCGCGATCAAGAACGGCTCGACGGTGTAGCCGGGCGGGACCGGGAGATGCTGACCGATCGCGTAGACAGAGTTGGGAGTTACGATTCGAACTAGCTGCATGCTACAATTCCTTTCCGTGGTGGACGACGCGAGCATCGCCCGACAAATGTCCACTCGCAATGTTACCGGTGGCACTTTTTGTCTCGTCGGAGTACGTTTGCTGTCCGACCAGTGTCAGATAGCGCCGGGCATCGACGTCTGAGAGGCATGACCATGCAGCAACCCGTTCCCGCCGAACCTAACCGCCGACCGGCGGCTCTCGCCATGTTCAACGTCCTCGACCTACTGAGTGTCGAGGCGTACCGCGCTGGAATGACTGGCGAGGACAGGGCATCGCCCGGCGTCGAGGTATGCAGAGCCGTCGTCGAGGCTATGCTGACCGGGAACAACGACCCGGTCTGGGTTGCCGATGCCGCTGCGGCCCATATCGACGACCCGGCTGCTTATGCCGCCGCCGCTATGATCAGGAGCTTCCTGCGATGAATACGTACTCCATCATGAACGAATATGGGGTCGAGGCGACCGTGGCTGGGGCCAGGGCCTGGGCCAGGATCGGTTCTGCCGAGCGCAGGCCGATCGCGTCTGCCGGGGCCTACGTCGGCGTCTGTCGTCGCATGGTGCGAGGCACCCTTGCCGACGCAAGGATCGACGGGCGGCTCGTCGCGGCGGGATTCGGCCATGTTCCGCCCCGCGAATGGGTCAGGGGCGAGACCGGGATGCCGCCTCGCCTGCTAGAGGACTTTGTCGCGTTTTGGACCCGAACGCAGACCAGGCCCGACACCATTGGGTCGAGCTACAACGCGACGCCCGAGGTGGCGTTTCGGCTCTGGCAGGGTCGCCACTGGACCTTCGCCATATCAGTGCCAAGCGAGCATTGGGAGAGGGCTCTTAGGCCAGACGGTTCGCTGCGCCGTCGCTGGGGCCGCAACTGCATCTGGATTGGCCGAGCGCTGCGGCGATGCTCCGCATCGACATGCGGCGTTCCGCTATCGGCCCGAGCCGCTGCGGCGCTCGGAAGGCTCTGCCCCGAGATGCAGCACGCTGCGCTCCAGGGCGTGGCTGCCAGGGTCGAGGCTCGCGTATCGGGCCTGCCCTGCTCCTCTGGCGCTGTCTGCGCTGGCAGACCCATGCGCGGACACTGGGATGAAGGCGGCATGCCATGGCTGCCGCTCTATCGCAGTGCCACTACGGGGCAATATCTCGAATATGCCGGGGAGGGACGGTCTGTTGTCTCGCATCCCTGCCTCGACTGGCCCGATATGTGCCGAGGGACTGGCTCGGACCGTTTCGAGCCGATTAACGCCTTCGGCGGCAGAGTCGTCCGCATCCGCGATCTCGACTGGAATGCAGCACAGCGAGTCCAGTCTATCGTCTCTCTCGGAGATAGGGCTAGGCTTCGCATGGTCTACGACCGCCCGATGCGATTCGAGCGGCTCCTCTGCAATTTGGCCACCGACACGGATCGGAGCAACAGGACAGCGTTCCTGGCTCCAGCCTATCCCCGTGTCGATTATGACACGGCTCTGCACCTATTCCTGGGCATGAGCCCTGTCGAAATCAGCGGAGTCGTCCTATCGCGTCGCGAGGCGCATGAGTGGCTTCTCGATGGCGGCAGGGTCAGCCCGATCGCGTGGATCGTGCGGGATCTGCCGGATCTGCCTGCGATTCGGTCCGCGAATATCGCGAGGTGGCTTGTTGATCTGCATCGCAGAGGCGGCTGGGGCGGGCTGACTCGGACCCGCGTCGCCTACGGTCCCGCGCAGGCCAGGCTCGAATTCCGCATGATCGATAGGATCGACGAGATCCAGGACGTGGACCTCGTGCGCGGGATCTCGACCTCGGTCGACGATGCGTTCCGTCACGCCTCGGAGCGGCTCGGTGCGGAATGGCTCGAATCCGCCGCTGGCGACTATCGTGTACTCGCCGGTCTACCCGCCCGCTGGCGGCTCTACCCCTGCATGCGCGCCCTCGTGACTCCCGCCGCATTGGCTCAGGAGGGCCACGAGATGGGCCACTGCGTCGGTGGCTATAGCTACGCGGTTGAGCAGGGCCAGAGCGTCATTCTGGCTCTCAACGTGGCCGGGCACCGCAGCACTGCCGAGGTGGCCCCGGATGGCAGATTGATCCAGCATCGCGCGATGCACAACGGCGAGCCTCATCCGCTCTGCGAGACAGTGCTGTCCCGGTTCCTTGAGAGGAGGGTGGGATGATCCTTGCTGCCGTGGTGCTTCTGCACCTTCTACTCCTACTCTTCTGCCACCCCTACTATGGAGAGCGCAATGAATAGGCTCGAAAAGGAAATCGGACTTCTCTCGTCCTCCTGCTGCCCCCTGTCTCGGATCGCTGCGATCGGGCTGGCGCTTCGAATGAAGCCGTCTAAGCCAAGGGACTCGGAGGAGCTGGAGCGGGAGAAGGCCTGGGTCAGAAGCTCTCTGGCCTGGGTCGGCGATGCGATTGGTGACGATGCGGCGGGTCTCGAGCGGCTCGCCCTGGCCCGCGTCGACCGAATCGCAGCGAGACTGTTCGACGAGCTAGACCTTGCCACGGTGAGGCGATGTGCCATCGATAGGGACGTGCTCGAGTCGTTTCGCTGGGCAGTTGGCAAGAGTGGGCAGTTCTGGCGCTTGGAGCTTGCCTTGCAGAGCCTGGACCGGCAGGCGACGGAGATGTGTCTGCCCATCGTCTTCGAGACCAGTGACGAGTTCCACGAGCAGATGCGACATGTCAGAATTCATAGCCCACAGTGTTGGTGGGGGAGGACGGCGCGATGATTGACGAGCTTCGAATCGAACCATGGCTCAGCGAAATCGTTGACGAGATGTCGCGTCGACCCAGCCCGCTCGATCGCTGGATCGCCGCCGGGCTGATCGGTCGACTCTGGTCTCCGTGTCGAGACCAACTCGAACTAGCGAAGAGTCTTGCCATATCCTGCCAATCGCCGGGTCTCGTGGCGAGACAGGCCTGGCAAGAAGCGGATCGGGGCAAGGAAGTATTCTTCGCCCTGCTTCGAGTCGACGATTTGTTTGAAGGGCTGGAGAGGGCAGAGCAGGGGATCGCGGTGTCGGGACCCAGCTATGTCACGAGCTGGCTCAAGGACCGTGACGATTTGGAGTGCGTCGCCTACCTCGAACGAGGCATTGATTCGGCAATCGTGCCTGCGCTAGAGGCGCTCGACATCATAGCTCAGCGGCACACCATGTTTCGGCGAACGAGGCTGAGCGGTCCTAGGTTTTGGGCCGTTCATTTGCGGGACATCGATGCGTGGTGGGGCGGTCTCGTGGATATGTCGAGCTAGCCCTGGCGGCTCCACACCTTGGGAATCATAACCCCACCTCGTCGTCCTCGAGGTCGGGGTCCTCGAACTGCTTTCTCTTCGCTGGGCTGATCTTGGCCATGTCTCACGTCGTTGGTTGATGGTTGAACGATTCGGAATCCCTTGTAACTGATCAGGAGTGGCTTGCCCGGATCGTATTTGCCGACATAGCCCTTCGACTCCTCAACAGAATCTGTATCTCTGGGCTTAGTCATCGATACCCCAAGCCGCGACTTGGTCAAGCGCCATGGATGCGTCGTCGGGGTCGAATCCGAAGCGAATCGCCGCCTCGTACCACTCGCTCTCGCCCCAGTCACTGGTCGCCTTCCCGCTCGACTTCAGATCGAAAATGAACTGGTCGAACCGTGCCTCCTCGTCCAGCCCATCGACGGGATTGGACCTGGGAGTCTTGGCGATGAAGCGATCGGCCAGGGCGAGTAGGGACGAGGACTTCTTGGGGCTCTTCTTACCTACCGGATTGCTCTTCGCCTGCTTGCGGATATGGATCTTGTCTCCTCTGCTATTCATCAGCGAGGGCTCGCTATCACTGAGCCGGTTCGGGTGAGTCGCGTACAGCACGAGTTCGCCCGACTTGGCGCTCTTAACGGGCCAGACAAAGGACAGCCGCACCATGACGCGGTAGTACTTATCGTCCAGGTCTCGCTTCGACTGCCACACGTCCTTGACCGTGCCGTAATTGCGAATGCCGACTCCCAACTTGGTTGAGCCCTTGGTGACGATGAATTTGTCGCCGGGCTTCAGGCCCCAGGCTTCGCTTCGAACATCTTCTGTGACGGGATTGCGCTTCATGGTTGGATTACCCCTTGTGTCCACATCTACCCTAACAGCTTGCTTGAAAAGGGACTCTGCGTCGTGGATATCTTTGACTCGTGAATACGGTATGCGCCAAGCCTCGACGATAGACACTTCTCCATCTATAGCGAACTGTGTAGCGAATGGCAGAAGGTCACTCATTTGGGCAGGCGAAAGCTTTCGGTGTAGGGCTTTACCGAGAGTGATCCATGCGTCGTATGTCCCATCTTGCGCTGCCTGCCACAGTGTCCCATCCCACTTTTGTCTATACGTTCCACCTAGACTCTGGCCCAATTTCGATAGCCATGGCACTTTACCGCTAACTGCCAATTCCCCCAACTGATCCTCGTCGATTACAAAGTCAGCTTGTGACGATGGCTTGACGCGAAATATGAAGCCGCTACCTTCAGGATTTGTATGATCTGTCCCCCACCACACTCCTCCGATCGCATAGACCCCAGCATACATTGGGTCCTTTGTTACATATACCCTACCAGGGAGCGGTGTGGCGACTGAACGCTTCTTGTACTTTCCGCCATGTACGGGTCGCAGTACTCCATCTGCAAGGATTTGCTTACCAGCCTGCTCATTGGTGCCATGCCAGAGTGGTTCGGTCATTGTGACAACTGGGTTAAACTTCATAGCATGCCTCAATGCTTCCCATAGACAACGGGGAGTCGAACCACCTTCTGGTCCCGCTTCCCACCCGTCACGCCCCAGCAGACGCGACACTCAGGCTTCTTATTCATATCGATAGCGATTGCGCAGCAACCCGCAGCTTCATACGCCTGCGTCTTGGCTATGGCGTAGACCTTGCCCGGATTCGCCTTTCTGATATCTCGCAGATGCGTGACTGATGCGGTCATGGGCCGACCATGCTGGTCCAGGACGAACCGCTTCTCCTTCACATCTACGATTGCGTCGTAAAACACTCCGTCCTTGGGAAGTGTCTTGATGTCGACGTCGGTCGGATACATGGGATAGGAGAGAGGGTAGCTCTGGGCCGGATTATCCTTCACCTTCACGCCAGACTCGACAATGTCTTTCATCTCCTTCTTGCCCTGAATCTTGGCCCTCGCCCCGCCTCCGATGACGGAGGGCAAATAGGCTGGGCAGGCCCAGGTATCGGGACCCGTGTCCGAGATCTGTACCTGAATCTTGCCCTTTTTGATATCGAAACTGATCGTGTTGCTGCTCGTACCGCCGCTCATATCGCCAACGCTCGGCTCTGGCGCGTCGAAGAAGATGCCAGAGGGCCGAATCGCGAGGTTCTTGGGGAACTTGCCCTTTCGCACCACGTCCTCGATCATTTTCGCGCCGCTGCTCGAGGTCCAGATCCGGGTCGGGGCCCAGAAGTGGATATCCTTCATAGAGCGGACGATTTCGAGCCACATGCCGAGGTACTCTGGGCTGAAAAAGTCGCCGCTGTCGTGGATGCGGAAGAAGTCTGGATGCGGAATCACGGCGAGCTTGTTGGGGTCACTCGTCCTCGACCTGGCCCTTCGACTCACGTCTTGCGCCATGCGAATTGCCGCCTTCATCACGGGAATGAAGGTGCCATTCTTGACCGCATAGTCGGTCCACATCTTGCGCCACTGCATGACGAGGATGATGCTGGGATTGCCGTAGCTGCCCTTGAGTGCGTAGCAGCCGTTGCAAATGAACCTTTCCATAGCCTCGCCCGGCTTCATCGGTAGAGAATCGACGTATTCCTTCGCCGCTGCGACTCGCAGCCTCTTGATACCCGATAGGACCTTGAGCCCGTCGAGCGGTCCACGAGGCAGATCCATTCGTTTCGTGTCGAAGCCTACCGCTGAGCCGGGGCAGCATCCGCCGAACCTGGGTGGACCAGCGGGAAGGTTCCAGGAGTAGCAGCCCATCTTCGTCGTTCGAGTCAGAAGACCACAGTTTCTCACAATGACCGAGGTGGGATTGTGAAGCTCGCCTGCCCCGGCAATGTACTTCTGCACGAAGGCATTCTTCTCTGCCTCCTCGCGGTTCTTTCTTGCCTCGTAGGCAATATTGTCCATGTCGCGCCAGAGCACGGGCTGATCGAATCGGAAGCCAAGCAGTCCGCCGCCGACTCTGTGGTATCGCCAACCACGATCAGTCTCTGCTGCCTTCTTCGACTCCCTCCACTCCTTATCGGTCTCTGGGACCAGGATTGTGTGGGACCTCTCGGGGTCAGGTAGGATTCCTGAACTCACGATGAGGGGTCGCGTCCAGAGGACGTGCTTCTGTGCCGTATTTTCTCCCGCTGCGCTCATCTCTATGCCAACCTTTCATCCATCTCATCGCTGATGACTCGCTCGAAACTCGACCGCATCGGCTTGAGCCCAAACGGTAGCTTGACCCTGACGCAGACAAATTCCGGGTCGAGTTCGATCTCTCCCTTGATGCCCTTGGTCAGCCCGCCGGTCGATTCGAACTCGATCGCCTTGTGGTCGCCGCGCCAGCTAAGCTCGAGGTGAAGCTCTTCCTTGAGTCCCTCGGCCATCGCGATGGTCCTGGTGACAAGATCCTTGGTGTCAAAACTGTGCGGCCTTCTGATCTCGATGTCCATGGAAAGGCATGTTCGCACCTATCTGTGGCTAGCGCAACATTGCTGGCACGACAAAGCGGTGGGGGGTCATACGGGGTCGAAACGCATTGGTAACCACCTCTACAACGAAGCAGTAAACGGTCTAATAGCCACGTATCTCTGGTTTTATGTCGAAACTTTAGCATGAAAATGTCCTACGGCTGTTTTAGCTCGCTCAATGTTGACTAACCCTGTTCACCGTGTTACGACCCGGCTGCAAAGGAGATTGATATGAGTCTACACGCATCCGTTATGACCATGCTGCTCGCTCTACCGCCCGCGCACGCGGATCTAGACGAGCAAAACAGGTCAGAAAGAGTAGAAGTCATTGCTTCCGCGATAAGCCAGGCGACGCAGCGCGCCTGCTGCTCCGGGGCCTACGCGAGTGAGGAGTGTTCCCGGCTCTGGGCCGGGTCAGAAAGCAGCCTTGCCGCGCTTATCGTCACCAAAGGCTGGTGGGAGTCCAGGTTTGCGCTCAACGTACACCTGGGAGAGTGCAAGCCGTGGGAATGCGACGCGGTGAAGCTGAGTAACGGCTCGGTCATGCACCTTGCCAGAACACCTTGGCAGTTTCAGCGCACTGCTTTCTCTGCCCCGCTCTGGACCGACATGGTTGGAACCGGAATAGAACCCACTAGAAACGCGGCATGGGTCGCCGCTAGGATCCTCAGTCATGGAATGAAGAGTTGTAAAAGCATCGAGGGCACCATCGCGTGGTACGCGACGGGTCGCTGCCAGTGGAGCAAGGCAAGAGACAGGTACGCGACGTACAGAAAACTGACGAGCTTGCTTGCATCGCGCCGCGACTCGTGATAGACACTTAACCTCACCTCAAGTACTGCCTGCCGCACGAGCGTTAACCCCTTTCCGCTTCGGCAGGCAGTGCTCTTTTGTCCCCACAACGTTGCGAGTCGAGCACTGTCGGGCTAGCATGGCTGGCATGCCGAGTCCTTGGAAAACGCAGTGTGAAGGCTACGTCAGCTATCGCTGGCACGAAAACGGCGGCATCGAGGTGCAGGACCAGGGCTTCCTGACCTTCTCGGGAAAGGCGGCGGGCACCATCGCGAAGTTCTCAAATCGCTTGATGCCGCTGCTCGAGAAGTACTCGGCGGAAAACGGCATCCCGGTCTCCTGGCTCGTCGGCATCATCTACGTCGAGAGCCGGGGCAACGACTGGGCCTGCTCGCCCTGCATCAAGACGAATAGCAAAGGCGTTGCCGTGTGCAGCCTCGCCCCCAATAAATGCGGTGGCGGCATTGCCAGGGATGGGAAGCACTACTCCTGCTGCGCCTATGGTCTCATGCAGCTAATTGAGACAAATGCGGTAGATGGGGGTATGAAAAATGGCGCGGAGCTTCTCGGCAATCCTGAAGACTCGATTCGACTCGGGGCCAAGCTCTTCGCGCGGCTCGTCAAGATCAGTGAGGGCGACCCGTTAGTCGCGGTGCGTCGCTACAACGGCTGCTCGGTATGCGTCGGTGGCAGACTCACCAAATGCACACCGGGCTGCATCTTCGGCATCGGTGGGCAGGGTGGGTACGCGGAGAGTTTCACCATGGCGGTGAACACGTTCCTTGAGCTTCCTCCCGGCCCCGTAGCGCCTCCAGAGCCGCCTCTGGTCGAGCCGGTGGACTACGAAGCCTCCGTGGGCTCCCCAGGTGTCCTGGGGCTAGCCTTGGCGATTGGCGTAGGCATTGGAGCCTACTGGTACGCATCGAAAAGGAATTGGTAATGAAAATCGACAAGATGGACCCGAGTACTTGGGTTAATGTTCCAGAAGCTGTTCTCAAGGAAAAGTTTACTCTGGATCCTCGTATCATTGAAAAGTTCAATGCCCCATTTAATGAGGCTCTTTGTGAGGAGGCAAAGGACAGTGGTGGGTTCAAGTCCTCGTACACCTGGGAAGAGGTTGACGCTATAGTCGACATGTTCGTGAAGTACAACCCGACACTGGATGTGGCGAAGTTTCGGAGCTACGTCGTTGAATGCTCCGGGGCGACTATCGAAGGCTCCTCCTCTTCGCCCTGGCTCTGGCTCGGTGCGCTTGGACTCGTTGGTCTGGGCGTGTATGTGATTGCGAAGGGAAAGTGACATGGTACGCATCGAAAAGGAATTGGTAAAATGGCGAATGTCAAAAAGGTAGATCCAAGCGACTGGGCGAACTTCTCCGACGAGGCTTTGCGAGAAGCTCTTACTATGTCGGATGTGTATATCGCCAGGATCAATGGTCCCTGGGACGAGGCTTGGTGCAATACTCTACGAAATAGTGGAGACTTCAAGGACAGCTACACCTGGGAAGAGGTTGACCTTATCGTCTCGACAATGGTGAAGTACAACCCGACACTGGATGTGGCGAAGTTTCGGAGCTACGTCGTTGAATGCTCCGGGGCGACTATCGAAGGCTCCTCCTCCTCGCCCTGGCTCTGGCTCGGTGCGCTTGGACTCGTTGGGCTGGGCGTATACGCAATCGCTCGCAAGGGGAAGTGACATGGACGACTACGATATCTCGGGTCTCGGTGACGAGATTGAGAGCCTACTTACGCTTCCGCCAGAAGTGATTGCGGAAATCAATGGCCCTTTCAGCGAGCGTATCTGTTCTAAGCTACGAAACAGCAAGCCTGAGTCAAAGGAGAGAATCGAGGCTGGAATAGCAGCTACGTTGAAGTATAACCCGACGATCAACGAGGCCAAGTTGAGAGAATACGTCGACAAGTGTGCTCCCAAAGAGGGCTCGGACTGGTTTATCTGGGCCAGCCTAGGAGTAGCCGCTGTCGGGCTCGTGGCCTACGTCGCGACGCGGAAGTGAGCCGACATGACCTCGCTCTGGCTCGACCGAGCGCTCGACAAGCTCTGGCCCCCGGTCCAACTCTGGGTCCACTACCCCGATTCCGAGGGCAAGAGAGCCAAGGCAGAGCTTCTCGACGCCTATGACAGCCTAGGGCCGAGGGAGAAGGCGGCATACGACGCGGATGTCAGGCAGGCTTTCCTTCGCGCTCACGATTCGGACCATGTCATCGCGTATCGACGCGTGAAGTCTCAATTCGAGCCCGTGGCCGGGCTCTCCATGTCCACGCTTGAGCCAGGGGCAAGGTCAGACGCCTACAGCGTATCGGTCGACGACGTTCTCGTCCACTGGGCTCAGGCCGAAATGCCGCTATCGAGCCGCGCCTATGGCCATGAGAAGGAGATCATCTTGAGACGCGACGCTGAGCCGGTTCCGGTAGGTGAGGTGAAAGAAAACCCGACCCTTCTGCCGAGAGATAAGCAGGTTATCGATTCGTTCCTATCCAAGAAACCAAAGACCGGGAAGGCTCTCGACTCTGACGGCAGGACGCTCCGTCGCATGAGTCTCGGATCGGAAGACATTGCTGTGTGGATGGGTGACAAGATCGTCGAAGTCTCGACCGAGTCGACGCGATTTGACCAGCAAGTACTCAGGTATCTGCGAAAGTCGAAGGCTCATGTAGTGTCGGGCTACGGCAAACCATCCTATGCCAAGGGTTTGCGTTTCGAAGTTGGTGGAGAGCAGCTATACCGTGATCAATGGGACGGATACGTGCTAGCCTATGTGCCAGGTGATACTTCTCCCATCGGCAAGCTCAACTACAGCGTCTACGAGGGCAGATACCAGATAAAAATGGTCAATGTGAAGCCTGCCTATCGCAGATTCGGCGTAGCGAAAGCTATGTACCAGCACTTGATGGCTCACGACAAGATCTCGTGGGACAGTATAGACGCTGGTACCTTCACCGATGAGGGATATGCGTTTCGGAAAGCGGTCGACCCAGGGTTCAGAGGAGGCGATATGGTAAAAAGCAACCCAACCGGCTCAAAAATCGGTATCAGGTCGGTAGGACTCGCTGAATTGAACGAGTATGGCAGAAAATTCTCCACCGGAGCGCCGGTTACGTTTGAGTATCTAAGGGGGACAGAGAAGTCCCCCAGGCTCGGTTCTAGGTTTCAGCAAGACATAGAGCCAGCCGGTAGGTATATGACACATCTACCAAAGTTATTGCAGTCAATACCAAGAGGGTTGGAAAGCAAATATGAGTCTGGCGAGATAACTTTTAGAAATCCAATCGTGCTCACCGATACTCTGGACGATGAATTGTACGGTGAACATTCATGGAAGGCTAGGCTCCGAAAGTACTTCAAGGCCAAGGGTAGAAAGCTGTCAGAAAAGATAGCGTCTGCTGGATACGATGGTATAGTGACTGTTCGCGTTAGTACTGAGCCAAAATTCTCTGGGGAGATAGTAGATCTTACAATGTTTCACCCAGCAAGCAACCCAACCGGGTCCAAAATCGTCGAGATCCTCTCCGTCATCGATACGAGGGAGTACGAGGAGGTCGCCGACGGCGTGTTCAAGCCGATCGCAGGCAGTGGGCACGAGAATGAGTGCGATCGATGCGGCAGGATGCATGAGGTACATGCCCATGTCAGGCTCGAGAGCGGGGAGACCGCCGTTGTCGGCACGGGATGCATGCGAGGTGAGTCTATCGAGACTACCAAAGCCGTCACCAAGGCTGCCAATGCCGCCAAGCGGCTGGGAGCGCTCAAGGCCGAGTACAAGAAGCTAACTGAGCAACTTGCGGCCTGGGACGAGGCTTGGAACGCGGCTTGGGAAGAGATCCTGACCCTAAAACTGCCCGAGCCGGTCAGGAAGATGCATAGATGGATAAGGGACGAGGAAATCATCCAAATGGGTGACGGCAATGCTATGCTATTCTTGCGACATATGCGGGGTTCTGAGCCGACGAGAGATGAGATGGAAGACCTAATTCGTCAATGGAGACTGGACCAGATGGAAGCCAAGGGGTTCAATCGGATCAGGCATGACATAATGAAGTCTTCATTGAAAGAGGTTGAGAAGCGGATCAGAAAGCTGATTCCTCCCCCGCCGCTATGAGCCGGTCCCGCTCGAGCAACGCGTCCAGCACATGCCTGGGGCCACGCCTGCACAGATACTCGTAGACGCACTTCTTCGCCCTCTCATCGGCATCTTCGACACCGTCAGCCGCCATAATCGAGGCGCGCTCCTCGACCATATGCCTGCCCTCGTCGAGCGGAGTCGTAACGTTGTCGGCCATAAACAGGTCTATGTCGGTCAAGTCAAGTCTAGTCGTCATAGCTACGCTCCATTCCGTTCCATCCCATGTCGTAGAGGCAATCCAATAGCTCTCCACTGAGTCTACGCCCCCTATCTATTCGTCTGAAGCCATCATTCATCAGGGTGACGCAGTCACGCCTATGTCGCCATTCCGATGCGTAGGCGCAGTTCCAGTCAACGAGAGCCTGATACATAGGCGCAGTTCCGGTTGACGAGGGCGCTGGCGGGAATCTTGGCTCCTTCACATACGCGGTTTTGTAGGGTCCCCACGAGAAGGTGGCGGATACATAGCAGGGACCCTTGACGTTAGCGTGCTGCACCTCGCAGATCAGGCTCCATTTTGCGGGACGAGCCTTGGTAACCTTCAGTCTGCATCGGAGCGCGTGGCGCGCTAACAGCGGATGAAGCTCGACGAGTGGATACGCTGCCTTAAGCATGTCGTTTAGCGTAGATCGGGTTGCCTCACTGTCTTTCAGGAATCTGCGACAGATGTCTACAATAACGGGGCGAACAATGTCCTTAGCCTGTCTCTTCGCTTCAAGAGTGGGTGGAGTCTGGTCTATTTTAACCGATGCCATGGAACCTCCTCCGGCTTGACCCCGTGGTCAAGTCGAGCAATTTGATCAAGTGTAGCGTCCCCGGCAAGACTCGAACTTGCAATAGGCGGTTTAGGAAACCGCTGCTCTATCCATTGAGCTACGGAGACTCAATCCTTTACACGAATTCGTCTCCAGTGCTACTTAGCACGACAGGACTCTGGCTCGCCTTCCTGATCTGTGAGATCAAGCTTTTCAGTTCCGGCTCGCCTAGCTCTGCCTTGACGACTTGCTGCGCCGCTCTGACCCAACTAAAGGAGTAGACCGGCCTAGCCACGACTCCCGAACCTGCCGATACGCCGTCGTATCGCTTATCTACGCCTATCGGCGGCAAGCCATCGTCGAGAATGCATGCTTTGGGAAACATGCCCATGGGCATCTTGAGCAGATCCGAGAGTTGCGACTCGAGCGCCATGGCTACGCTGGGTCGCATCGCCCAGACATAGGGTGTGTTGGTCCAGGATAGAAGCACCATGTGGCCGGAACGCTTCACGCTAATCATTCTGCCCGCCTTAGTTCGGTTTACTGCCTGGGTCTTCGCTGCGGTACGGTACACCGATTGCTGGCGTGGCCCGCATATACACAACGAACAGCTTGTTCAGCGAGTCAATCATCACGGCTCGCTGCGTCTCGGTCATGTATCCGACAATCACTCCAAGCGCTGCGAGGCCCGCCATGTCTATGACGGAACCACGCTTGTCTTCAAACCTCCGCTTCGCTCGTTTGACACTATAGCCGTGTCTCTTGAGATATGCAATGAGTATACGGTCTAGCATGTCGCCTCCATATCGGCAGGATTTGGTCGCAGGGGGTAGGGGTCCAGGGTCAAATCTCACGATCCGGCTCGTCGCTCTCCTCGACAGCCTTCTGTACACCATGGATCGCGTGGATGCTAAGGTCAATCGTGGCCTTTTTGTAGCCGATCCGCTGCATTTGGGCCCGAATCTGCTCTATCTGCTCTGGCCCCAGTCTATGCCAGGGGAAAGACGCAAGGTCTTCCGGCGCGCGAAGCAGGCGCGTCACCCGCAGCAGCGCGCTGCGCATGCCCGCCGCCCCGTTTCGGCTCATTCCGCTCAGGTAGATCTCGACCTGGGACCGTTGTGGAAGTGGCTTGACTCTACGTCGTTTATCGGACACAATGACGTCTCCTATCTATCTGTCCGATAAGGGAGCATTATCGGACACAACCTCGGTTTGGAGTCTAGTATGTCGAACACCTACATCGTAAAGCCTGACTCGAGCGCCGCGCTCGCGACCGAACTCGAGGATCTCGCGGATCAGACGAAGGACTTCATCAAGGCTTCGAAGTCGAAGGCGACGCGCACAGCTTACAGGTCGGACTTCGACGCCTTCGCCTCGTGGTGCCGGGAACACGTTCTGATGTCGATCCCGGCGAGACCCGAGACGGTGGCGATGTACGCCGCGCACATGGCCCGCGAGGAGCTCGGCGTGTCGAGCGTACAGCGAGCCATGGCGGCGATCTCGCAGGCGCACAGAATGGCCGGAATCGAATCGCCGACACAGACCTCCGTGGTGAAGGAGACGGTCCGGGGCATCCGGCGCAGCCTCGGCGTGAAGCCGAACAAGAAGGACCCCGTCACGATCGACGAGCTTCGGCAGATGGTCGCGACTCGACCGCAGACCCTGCTTGGCCTGCGAGACCGCGCGCTGCTGCTGCTCGGCTTCAGCGGCGCGTTTCGCCGCTCCGAACTCGCCGCGCTTGACCATGCCGATCTCGACTTCGTCGCCGAGGGCGTCGTCGTCACGGTGCGTCGCGGAAAGACCGATCAGGAAGGCGAGGGGCTTGAGAAGGCGATCCCATACGCGATAGACAAGACCATGTGCCCGGTCCTCACGCTCCGGTCCTGGCTCGACGCGGCTGGCACGAGTGATGGACCCGTGTTTCCGAGCATCGATCGCGGCGAGAACCTGTCTGGACGCATGAGCGATAGAGCCGTGGCGAGGACCGTGCAGCGAGCCGCGAAGCGAGTCGGTCTGGACCCGTCCAGGTTCGCCGGGCACAGCCTCCGAGCCGGATTCGCCACATCGGCCATCCTCGCCGGGAAATCGGAGGCAGATACTATGAGGCAGACCGGGCATAGGAGTATCGCTGTGTTTAGGGGTTATGTTAGGGTTGCTAATCTATGGAAGAGTAATGCGTCTAAGCTATTGTAACCGTCTCGATGATGAAGGTGTCGAGCCACCATTGCCACGCATTGCCTCCTCCGCGCGCGCAGCCCTGCTACAAAAGTCTCGATGATGAAGGTGTCGAGCCACCATTGCCACAAGGAAGAACAGTTCAAGGACCTGGTGGGGGCCCACGTCTCGATGATGAAGGTGTCGAGCCACCATTGCCACGTCATGCGCTCA
>JBAZMT010000007.1:0-38142 GCA_041649615.1 Parcubacteria group bacterium | reverse complement strand
CCGCAGTGTCGAGATGGTGGCCGGTCGTGCCGGGGTCGGCTGACCCGGTGATATTGGTTTCTTCGTTCGATCCAGCTGCGAATAGTTGGAACTCTCGATCTGTCGGCAGCCTGCATCCGACAGCGCCGAGATCGTTCACGAAATCCATCCAGTCGCGAGTATCGGATATCGTGCCGCCGTTCACGCTGGCGGTGTTGACGCCCGTGCCCGATACCAGGTATATCCCGACCCAGATGTTAGCCTCCTCGCACCAAATCATTCCCTCCGGGGCGGCGATGCCCCTTGGCCGGTGCATCAGATCCCAGATCGATCCGCTCCGCCCATCTCCACAATGGATGTCGCCGGCAACGTGATTCTTGAAGGGATGGCCAGACGGGAGGGAGACCATCGTGGCCGGGATACAATGGAATCCACCGATTTTGCGGGCGGTGGATGCAGAATACCCGGCGGGGGTGGTCGAGTTGGCCGAAATCTTGACGATCGGGACCCGTCCAACCGTCGGGACGCAAGCGTAGACATAGAAATTTTTACCGGCCCGATTTGCCGGGGTCCGATAATCAGTTCCCGCTACCGTATCCCAGGTAGCTTCGAGCGCCAGATCGAGCTCGATCTGGTCGTCGAGGATGTACCCTTTCCCGCCGACGTTGACCTCAATCCCGTCAGCGGGCGACACTAGAACGTCCCGGTCGCCTGATTTCATCGACCACTTGTCGTCGATCCGCCGGACGTAGTGACCGGGTTTCGCGGCTAGATCGGGCTGGACGTAGATCATGCTACGTCCTCCACGTAGTAGCTGACGCCGCCGGTGATTCGGTCGGCGGTCACCGAGTCGAGTGCCAGGGCCTCGTTCGTCCCGAGGTTCAATGGCATTGGCGGAGCCCAAGCCAACGTCGCGAATTGGAACGTCCGGATAGTCGTTGATGCCGATTTCACCGCTACTTCGACGTTGGTGAGCGCCGTCAAGTCGAGTTCTACTATACGTATCCGATTACCGGCTCCTGGAGCCGCGATGATCGTCTGGGCGGCAGAACTGGAGAAGTCGATCGCTACGTGCGTTAGCACCTTGGGATCGATCGATGTCTTAAGGTCGTCTAACGCTGCCACTACTGATGCCAGTTGCGCCTGGGTTATCCCGCCAGCTTGGAGCGCTGTGTTTATGGCGTCGATGTCCGCTTTCATGTTAGCGGTGTCTGCCGCTGTTGGGCTCTGGTCTATAACTGGCATCTCAGATCACGTCCAGGGCGCCTGGGGTGGCTCGTATGTCAACGGAAGTGGCTGCAGCCGATGCCCACACCCTGGCGATGGATATCAGTATCCCGTCGTGGTACGAGTACGATTCGTATCCACCGCTTGGGATGGTTCCTTTCTCAGACCAGTGTATGCCGTCTTCCGATAGAAGGAAGTAAACGGTTCCTGCTCCGGCATTTCGGATCACCATCGACCTGGCGGGCGTTCCAAGTCCCTGTGCCGGATCTCGTACGAAATCCAACGTTAGCATGTCATCTTCCCCGCCCGTCGCAAACGTGTATGTTCTCACGAATGGTGTCCGTCGAATGGTGGTCCCTACGGCCATTGTTCCACCTACTTCAGCATGGCGATGCTTGGGGGCTGCAGGTTATCAAGCAGACCTGCTGCGACTTTCTCTTTCAGCAGATACTTTTCTTCCAGCTCGTAGTACTTTTCTTCCTCTGCGGTGGAGAAGAACGGATAATTCCACTTGATGTGGTCGATCACGTTCATGTCTCGTACGCCGTAGAAGAACCTCAGATCGAGACTGTCTGCTGCCGCTATTGCGCCACCGGAGTCGTTCACCAGTCGGACGCTGAACTTCTCGACTGCTGGTATGAAGAGTCTCACGGTTTCGTTCATGTCACCTGCCGTCGTTTCTGGCATGGCCAGCGCGTCGAGTACCATGTAATCGTTCACTGCGTCCCTGTCAACTTTAATCCATAGCTCGTTTGCCGTTATGGCTCCGGCTGCAACGGTCGCCATGGCTGCTGAGTCGAATGCTATTCCCAACAGGGTGTACACTTTCCGCTGTGGTACCTTTATGTCCCCGCCGACCACCAGCTCTTCTCCGTCTGCTATGGCCGGGATTCTTCTCGACACCTGTATTATTTCGTCGAACCACTTGTACACGTTGTCCCCGAGCAGGTCTTCGTTCCTTGGCGCCACACCTATATCGATCATATCGTTCAGTGCGTATTTCTCGATTATCGCCTCTTCTGCGGTGGAGAACACGACGTTCGATTTCATCGACCTATTCAGACGCAGTTTGTCCAGGATGGTTGGATCCCGTACAGTCATGTTCCATCTGGCTTTTATGTTGGTCGATGGTGTCCCGGTTTCGGCGTTCAGCATGATCTCGAGCGAGTCCTTTGCGATGGATCGGTTTGGAACGGCGTGTATCCCTGCAACATTGTCCTGTGGTCCGGCCCTGGAGTGGAAACTCTGTTTTCTCGCGTACCCATCCGCTGACACTATCGCGGTTGTGTTCGCATCCTGCTCCACCGTCAGTCTCTCGATTTCGACATAGAACGGCGGCCAGTCGTAGTACTTCGCTGCCACCGTGCCGCCGGCGGCTACGGTTGCTATCTCCTGTGCTTCTGCAAGTGACTCTGGCGCATACGCACATTTTTTCGGGTCAACATAGGCTACCATATATACTGTTTTATGATAACGTCCCGTATTTAATCGGTGCCGGTAACTCGCACCCGAAAGCATTATATCTGTATGGCGGACGTGTCCCTATACATGGTGCTGGTAGTATCACGCCGCGTTATGGAGAGTGGCCGGTCACATAAGGTATCCTTGCCAGCGGAGTGGATCAAAAAACATCGGGTCAAGCCTGGCGACGACGTCACCATTATCGCAAACGAGCTGGTCGTCGTGCTCCCTCCGACTCCCCTGGATCGTAACGACATTACCCGCGCAATGGAGGATATCGTCACGATAGCATCTGTTGCCCAGCGAGGCACGTATGCCCGCAAGAAGCCCGTTAGCGAGGTTGGATCATGATACCGATAGCAAAGCCTATGATTGGTGAAGAAGAGAAGAGAGCTGCTCTCCGTGTTCTCGATTCAGGTCAGCTGGCGCAGGGTGAAGAAGTCGCCAAGTTCGAGGAAGAGTTCGCCAGGTATATCGGGGTCGACCATGCGATTGCCGTTAGCAGCGGGACGACCGCGCTGGTCATTGCCAATGCGCTTATCCCGAAGGAGATCAAGCGCGTTCACGTTCCTGCGTTCACGTTCATCGCTACTGCCAATTCGGTCCACCCACGAATGGATGTCGTGTTTCACGACATTAATCCGCATGACCCCTTCAACCACAGTGCATATTGTATCGATGGTTCATTCAAGTTGCGTCACGACGAGGCGGCGATCCCCGTTCATTTGTTTGGTAACGTAGCCGACATAATCACTGATAGCCGCGTGTCAGAATCGTTTGCCATAGAAGATTGCGCCCAGGCCGCTGGTGCATCGATTGGCTCCCGAATGGCCGGGTCGATTGGCGATGTCGGTGCGTTCAGCTTTTACGCAACCAAGAACATGACCACTGGTGGTGAAGGTGGTATGCTGACCACCAACCGTCTCGACCTCGCGCGGCGTGCCCGACTGTTCCGTAACCATGGTGATGCCGGCAAATATGATCATGTTTGTGTTGGCACGAACTTTCGCATGACTGAGATGCAAGCGGCGATCGGTCGTGAGCAGCTCAAAAAACTCGACGACTTCAATGCTAAGCGTCGGATGGCCGCGTTCGACTATGACTCGCATATCGATGTCGATGGCATATTCACCCCCAGCGTCCTTGACGACGTTTATCATGTGTACCACCAGTATGTCTTGTATATCTCCGACGCGTGTTCCTTAACCAGAGACGAGTTCGCGTCGTATCTCATATCGAATGGTATTGGCTGCGCCGTCCATTACCCGATGCCTGTAACCGATCAGCCCTGTATCAGATCGCCCGGACGCTTCGGCTTCGCCCGTCTTGCGTCGCGCCACTGTATCAGTATTCCGGTCGGTCCATGGGTCTCGACCACTGACCGTGATCATATAATTGAGGTGATCAACAGTGTCGAGTGATCTGGTCGCTGGTGTAATCGGTTGCGGTCACATGGGATCCAACCACGTTCGGGTTTACTCCGAGATGCGTGGCATTGATTTCGTGCTCGTATATGATCCTGATACGTTCGCTGCGAACCGCATGAAAACGCTTCATGGCGCATATATTTGTGACGACGTCCAGTGCGTGCTCGACGACTCTGATCTGGTCAGCATTTGTACTCCCACCACGTCTCATATGTCGGTAGCGTGTTCTGCCGCGGACGCGAACGTCCCCGTCCTGGTTGAGAAGCCCATTGCACATTCGCTCGATTCCGCCCGCGCAATGGCGTCACTATCATTTCCAGTCGGTAGTGGAGTTGGTCATATCGAGCGGTTCAATCCGGTGGTAGCTCATTTCGTTAAGCACTTTGTCGCGCCATACTACGTGTCCATTCGGCGCCACAATCCCGCGTCCCGCAGGGTCACTGGTGGTTCGGTTGTCGATGATCTTATGATACATGACGTGGATCTTGTGCAACACGTGTTGTTTGGGCGACAGCACTCAAACATGAGGTCGCTTTCCACTGAGGACTATGCGCATGTCCTGCTTGATTATTCCGACCACACTATCGTGTCCATGTCGGCCAGCCGGGTCGGCGCCTGTAAGGTCCGTGAGATCGTAGCGGAGTGCGTTGAACACACTTTGGTCGCGGATCTCGTGACGCAGGAGCTGCATGTGTTTCACCCACCTGGCGCGTACATGTCACTTGGCGGTGATTATCACCAGGAGAACCTGGTTGAGCGTGTGGCCGTCCCCCGCGTCGAGCCCCTGAAAGTTGAATTGGCCACATTCGCCGACTGCGTCCGCAATCATACTTCGTTTCCAGTGTCGTTCGACGATGCAGTCAGCAACATCGAAATGTGTGAGGCGATAAAGAATGATACATCCCACTGCAATTGTGGACGGGACTGTGGATCCCACCAGTAAGGTATGGGCCTGGGCTCATATTCGCGAAGGCGCCCGAGTTGCTCATGGGTGCATAGTCGGTGAGCACGTGTACATCGATCACGATGTTGTTATTGGCAGCGGGTGCAAAATACAGAACGGCGCCAATTTGTATGCTCCCCTGGTCATCGGTAGCAATGTTTTCATCGGACCTGGTGCGATCATATGCAACGATCGTGCTCCGCGCGCCTGGATGTGGGATCCAACGTCTTCTCTGCGAACCGTGATATGCGATCGCGCCAGCGTTGGTGCCGGTGCTATCATTCTCCCAGGTGTTACAATCGGTGAGAGTGCGATTGTCGGTGCCGGATCTGTTGTTGTTCACGATGTCCCTCCGAATGTCACAGTATTCGGCTCGCCTGCCAGGGGTGGTCACATATGATCGCGGTCATCGGACTCGGTCGCGTCGGACTGCCGCTTGCATGCTTGATTACCAACACTGGACGCAAGGTCATCGGTATTGACATCGACCAGGATAAATGTGATCTCATCAATAATGGCGTTAGCCCATACGATGACGAGACGTACCTTTCAGAAATGATCGCCGAGTGTGGCGGCACGGCTCTGGTCGCGTCCTCGCGGTACAATGCCGCATCGTATTGCACTGCATACATTGTGGTTGTGCCGGTTACTCTCACGCCTGAAAATCAGCCAGATTTCAGTGCGCTGGAGTCGGCGTGTAGGTCGGTTGGCGGGATCTTGTGTCCTGACGACCTGGTCGTGATCGAAACGACGGTGCCCGTCGGAACCACAGAGACCAAAGTTCGCGGCTGGCTTGAGGACACCAGTGGACTCCGGCTCGGCGACTTCTATCTCGCCCACTCACCAGAGCGCATCATGTCTGGTATTGCCATATCTCGTCTCCTCGACTTCCCTAAGATCGTTGGCGGCGTCGACTCCGCCAGTGGGTTGAAGGCGCATCATCTATACGCTACGTTTCTCCCCGACGTCCGCTTGGCACCCGATTCCAGACACTCTGAGTTCTCCAAAATTGCAGAGGGTTGCTATAGGGACGCGAACATCGCCTTGGCGAATGAGCTATATATGACCGCAGAAGCGTATGGCATTAATTATCACACTGCCCGCGCACTCGCTAATCATGATTACTGCCACCTCCATCTGCCTGGTGTCGGGGTAGGTGGCCACTGCATACCAGTGTACCCACACTTTCTGATGTCCGATCCGGACATCCCGAGACCGTGTCTCATCTCATCTGCTCGCGTTTTGAATGATTTCATGGTCGAGTATTGGGTTCAGCGTCTGCTCGTCGAGATAGACTGGGATCCAGATGTTTCGGTGTGCATCGATGGTATCGGGTATCGCTGCGATACTGGTATCATCACCAACAGTCAGCCGATTCGGCTATACCATGCGCTGAAAGATAATGGGTTCAGCGTCGGGGTGTACGACAGGTTCCACTCCCAGGAGGAGGTCGAATCGCTCGGCCTCAGATGGCTTCCCGTCGACCAGGCAGATGTCGTGTTCAACCCGTTCACTTTGGTGGTAAACCATGCAGAAGATTCAGTTGATGAAGCCGTGGATAACAGATGCTGAGAAGCAGGCCGTAGCTGACGTGCTCGATTCCGGCTGGCTCACAGAGGGCGAGAAGGTTGCCGAGTTCGAGGAAGCCGTCGCCAGGTACGTCGGTGTTAAGCATGCAATTGCGTATCCAAATGCCACCGTTGGTCTTACTCACGCTCTTAATGTCTTCAGTCGCGATTCCCCCACAGCTATAGTTCCTGCTTTTACCCATCCCGCGACTGCCGTTTCTGCTGTAGGCGCTGGGTATAAAGTTTTGTTCTCTGACGTTATGTTCCTCACTGGCTGCGTTGGTCCGGTTCAATTATCTTCGTTTGAGTTCGACCCGGTTAGCGTCGTTATCCCGGTGTCGTGGGGCGGTCACCCATTGTTTCCGCAAGTGTATCGTCAGGCACGTGATTGCGATTGGACCGTTATTGAAGACGCTGCTTGCTCACTTGGTGCGGTTGATGAAAATGGTGTTAAAACCGGCAAACTTGCCGATGTCACGGTTTTTTCGTTTCATCCACGCAAGATCATTACCACTGGTGAGGGCGGCATGGTCGTTACAGACAACGGATTGGTTGCAGATACTCTGCGCCACCTTAAAAATTTCGTGTTCTCTGCTGGGTTGTCTGGCACTAATGCCAAAATGAGTGACATCAATGCCGCGGTTGGTATTGTTCAAATTGGCCGCATCGAGGAAATCATAGATTCCCGTCGCCGTCTGGCGGCGTATTATAATAAGCTGCTGGATGGGTGCGACGTACAGTGGGGGGGCCCCCGACTAGATTGCAGTTGTACGTATCAGTCATATTGTGTGTATGTCCACGAACACCGCGATCGTCTTATTCGTGATCTGGCGTCGCGTGGTATCGAATCTCAGGTCGGAACTTACTACGTTCGCGATCTTTCTATGTGCAGTTTAAGCCGGGATAGTCAGTATGGTAGTGAGTTCAACACGTCTCGTGATCTTGCCAATAGTTTACTCGCTCTCCCCCTCCACCACGAGATCACCGAGGACGACCAGGAATATGTTGTCGAGTCTGTTTTGGAGCTATTAAAATCGTATGGTGGGTGATAGGACGGCATGGTAGAGGGGCGTGGCCCTACTCTACCATACTATGCTTGTCGACGGACTTATCTGGGAAGCCGACATCGACGATGTGATATACACCGTCGCTATCCAGCTGCCCATGCGAACCTGCCCCGAACCTGGCCATGAAAAACTCCCGGATCCCGAGTTTGAGGATCCCATTTTCACCATGTTTCTTCTCCCAGGCCGACACGGATAGGAACGCGCCGGACTTTGGATCCTTGAGCAATACGTCTGATCCGAGCTTGCCTACGAGAATCGTGTCCACTTCCAGGTCGAATCCATTCTTTGAATTCGCCCAGTTGGTGAATAGGTCCGGAATATTGATTCTCGGGTCAGTTATTCTGGCTCCACCAGGTAGTGGCGTTTTGGCTCCGCCTGTGATTATCTGTTCCATTTTGGTCACCGCTTTATGCTGCGTAGCCCGGTCTTGCCACCGATCCGGATGACATCCGCCGGGTCGGGTTTCTTTTCGTTCTGAATGGTGACACCTGGGCCGACTACCTCGAGGTACTTGGATCTGGCTGCCCACACCCAGAGGCCATCGATGCCGTCGTGTGCCTCCTTGAACTCGTCTCTGGTCATCCTTGCTGTCGTCACGCCCTGGCCGATCAGGATCCCCTTGTCCCCGTAGATCGCGCGATGTGTCGCGATCTTATTTTCGTTCAGCTTCAGATCGAGCAGGTCGTCGATGTCCTTGATCTCGTCCCAGTTAGCGACGAACGATTTTATCGATAGTCCACCTGCGATGAACCCACCTCGAGCGTGGTTTATCACTGCCGGGTCGGTTACTGGGATACAATTGAGGAACGCGTTGTCGTTGATCCCGTCCTCCCCGATTTCATCAACACACGTTTTATCTTCGGGCATATAGGTACAAACGGGTGCAGAATACTTAAACGTTAGCTTCCCATGGGAACGCCGGGAATGGACTGCCAGCCAGCGCGTCGATCTCGTCGTACCGAGGGTCATGCGCGTGGCGCGGTAAAGCGGCAGTGCGCACGTCGCAGAAACCGCGCGGGTCAAAAACAGGGTGGATAGGAAGAGGGACGTTCTCGAGATATGGGAGGCCAGTAGCGAACATCGCGTGCTGGCTGAGGTCGGTTATGTTGCCCCATTCGATGAGATGGTTCTGGCCGACCATGCGGACTGATACTTCTTCTGGGTAGGCTTGGGCTACAAGCAGAGATAGGGTAAGTGACAGACCCACTAGCAGCAGGAGCATCATCACAAGTGCTATGATGGACTTCATCGTCTCTCTCTCTCCTAGGTAGTGTTGGTGGTGTGGGTACTTTAAGATTTGCGGCGTTTGACGGATTGCTGCAACAGATTACATATCGTGTCGTAATCGGACACCGGAAACCTAACCGACGCGCTAAATTCTATACTGCATGGCATCGAAAAGTCAGTATAGACCTCGCGTTTTTCATGATCCACAATGTCACGGAAATCGCGTGGGCAAATGGAGTATACCCAGCAATCGGTATCTTCCTCGCCGATGATGCGATAAAACAAATTATCGAATTTTGTCAGATCATTTCCTATCTCGGATCCGATCATATTGAGAAACTCTTCCAGCTCCGCGGAGCACGCGAATTCTATCCACATCGCGCCTGGTCGATTCTCCTGGCAAGAATTATACGTGTGCAAACCGGCACTCCAAAGCATTTCGATCAAATTGGATATACCACTATCGACATCAACCAGTGAGCTGTCGATTGGATCTCTGATTGTCGACTGTACATGGGCTAGTACCATGATCATGCCTCCCCGTCATTGCTTTTCATGGACGCGCAACACGCCAACGCTTTATCGATTGGTTGCTCGTATTTCGCCCATTTACTGAAATTCTTTCTCCCTATCGAAAGCGTCTTGAGATGCGAAACGACTCTGTTGGGGATCAACCACATTTTTAGAGGCTCCAACTTGGCGCGGTTAAATGCTATGCAAAGAAAATAATCACATTCCCTGTTATTCCTGATGTCAAATTGCCATTGCTGTGCGTTTTTCGTCCTGCTAATGATGTCAGACGATTTGACATCAATTTTAAAACCGCCGCCGCATATGAAGTCATAGCCATGATGGTGTAGCGGAAATCGTTCTACGTTCTTGAACACATGGCTCAATAACTTCTCGGCAACGACGATGCCGAGGTACTGAGAACATTCTTTGTTTTCGGTCATCGGTTTGGCACCGAACTTCTTAGCAGAGTATTTCGACCACGCTTCTTTACAGCAAATCCGGCATTTGTTATTCAAGCCATCTGGCTGATGCTTGTCCCTTGAGAACATCGATATGGGTTTCCAAGGGTCAGCGCATGTGGCGCAGCCACACTTCTTAAGCGGTTCCATAAAAAGATATAGATGCGCATCCCATTTAAAGATTGCGCATCTTGCGTCGTGTCATACGATCACAAACATGGGAGCCACTCGACTTGTACTGTCCCGCATGTGCCATTGCCCCATAACTGGATGAACTTCTCGATGGAGAAGACACCAGTCATATCCTCCACTGACCTACCATACTCGTAGTGCCTGCCCTTGCAGTTGGTGCTGACATCCCTGGAAAGCCAGCCGATGTGGGCGACACCGATGATGTTGGAGTTGAAGTTGGCCTCGAGGGCGCCGGTGCAGTCTCCGCAGCCAGTGCAGTCATCCGCGTTATCGTCGCAGTTTTCCCATACCCCGCAGTCCCTTCTGGTCTTGACCTCGGTGTTCTTCTGGAGGTGCTCGGCGTGGGTGTACATCTCAACCGCTACAGCTCCGATGTAGTAGTTCTGGGTACACAGCTTGGATATCCACTTCTCGTCGTAGGTCCCGGTCTGGTAGCTCACGGGCTGATACTCCAACTCGGCCTGCTGGGTGAAGTTGATATAATCTACGCAGCAGGAACGTTCGTTGTCATCTGCATCTGAGCACTCTGGACCGAATGGATCCCGTTCCACCTCGAGCTCTCGCTTGTCCTGTGCGACCGTGCCCGACCCGGCCTGTTTGAACACCAGCTTGTTCCCGGCCAGACCCGGTTGTGTCTGTGTTATCACCTCAGCGTTGTCGTAGCCTACGCCCTTTATCTGGGTCGTCTCGTACATGTAGTTGGCAGCGCCGGTCATGCCGACGAGGGCGACACCGACGACCAACATTGCGGTTAGTTCTTTTCTCATGATACCACTCCTATAGGGTGATGAGTAATGGCAGGTTTGCATCTTATATAAGCGTCACCGGCAGTACTTGTCATAGAACGACCACGGAACCATGTTCATTCTGGCCAGCGACCAGAACAGTGGTCTCAGTGCGCGGAACGTTGGTCTGTACGTTGTGTACTGGGATCTATCGCCTGGCTGGCTGGCCACGCAATAGTTGTGCTCCTCGATGGTCATGCCGAGCCGCTTACACACCGTCTCGATCGTGTCCTGCGCCACGTCCGGTGGCCGACGAAGCAGATCCAACGCCTGGTCGCGGTCCATCTGGTGTGACCGAATCAGAGCCGAGTATTCGACCTCACGAAGATCTGTGCCGAACTTGTGGTACAGCCAGTAGTTGTTGTTCCACTCGGTTATGATGTTCTCACGGTGATGCCCACCATACCAGGTCCATCCGAACTCGTCGTGAAGGAAATCCTTTGCCGCTTCGTTATCGTAGTCTTCGTAGTATAGTGGGTTAAATCGCTTGATCTTGTCCACGACCATCCATTTCAGCCATGGTCGAAGCCATAGCATCGAAACTGACTCGTCTGGTCGATCGCCGTGCTTCTTGTGTACGTCGTCGACGTACTTCGCGTCGAAGTAGAACATCCCATGCGGGGTTATGCCTTCTGTGCGGAAGCTGCTACCGAGGACTATGTTCTTGATACCGAACGTGGACGCGACGTTGTATAGCCCTGCTATAAATGAAATGTCGGTCACTGCCTCGACGTCTGGCAGGCCGGCTCTGATGAACGCTTTCATGGTGTCGTCTGATGCCGCGCAGTTGGTCTTCACCGTTATACGGGGAACGCCGAGCGCCTCGGTCATGGCCTCGATGTTCCTGGTCGCTGTCTGCGTCGACCACCCATTGTCGAACGTTACCGCAATTGGGTTTAGTCCATACACCTCTTTCATGAGGTAGAGCGTGTACGAGCTGTCCTTTCCGCCCGACAGGCCGACAATGCACTTCTTCCCCATGCGTTCGGCGATATGCCTGAATCCACCTATTGGATGGGCGGCAGACATATGATCGTGCTGGTGGCACAGGTTACAAATTCCGTCTGCGTCAATGGTTATGCCTGGCACCGTATCGTCCATAACACATCTACTGCACTTCATGAGTTCTCCTCCTGATAAACTTAGCAGGATTTCCTGCAACAACGGTGCACGGATCGACGTGATGAGCTACAACTGAGCCGGCACCGATCTGGGCATCCTCGCCGACGGTAACGCCTGGCATAATGATGGAACCGATTCCAATATCAACGCCACGCGAAACATGCACACTGGCCATGACAACAGGGTTACGTGTTATAACCGAGTGTGGGGAGAGAGAATGCACTGAACTGAATATCTTTGAGCAAGGCCCGATGCCAACATGATCAGACACGTATACACCGCCAGCAGCATGTATGTAGCACCCTTGGCCAATCCACGTGTTGTTACCTATCTCGATACCATCGCCTTCGTGATACCCATCGATGAACGTGCCATGCCCTATGAACACATCACCTCCGAAGTGGATATTATCCTCGTTTTTGAGGTACACAACCCCATCGGTCTTAAACAAGTCACATCCGATATGCGGTGTAACTCGCGCCATCATACCACCCAGAAATACATATCTCCAATCTGCAGGATCGGAGCCTGCATGGCAAAGCACCCATTGCACCTGAGATCGGTTAGAGTATCCGGATCACACAGGTCACGGGTCTCGAACTCGATGCCGAAGCTCGTCAGTCGTTCCATTAGGGCGTGGCAGTTTGGACAGGACCTGGTATAGTAAACTACTGGCTTTTCATCCATTTCAAGAACCACCTCCACTTGTTTGCTACTGCGTTGGAACTATGGTGGTCGTGAACCCACTGGTTCGCAGTTCCGAGCCGCTGCTCCCACATTTCCGGCGCATCGTTTAAGGCAATTAACTGGTCGTATGCAGCATCGTACATGCTATCGTATATGTCAGCGCAGTTCGGATCCACTGACGCGAACGGGAAATCTGGGTATATCATATATACCCATGGGCCGATCCTGCTTATTACGTGCTGACCCAGGATCCCTGCCTCGAGCACGTTCAGCCCGTACGTCGGTAGAACGAAATCGTCTAGCACGACGTGGCACCTGGACTTAGCCTCGATCGCTTTTCGCCATGGCATATTACGGATCTCCTCGAACTTTATATATGGGAGATCCTGTTTGAGACGGCCGATGATGTCATCGCCTTTCAGCATCGAATGAGTGTGGGCGTAGCACACCGTGAACTCGTCGTTCTTCTCCCGCGCCAGCGATTCGATCTCCTCGATGTCGACTATAACAAAGTCGAACGGTACGCCGCATAATGTGGTGCACAGCGATTCGTCCTGCGGCGGGACGACCACCTTTGTACCCAACGTGATCTGGTCCATTAGAGTGTGATGGACGTTCCTCCGAAGGGCCGACCCCACCCCCACGATACAGTGATTGGTCGGGGTCAGAAACTGCCTCATGGGAAGATACTGCTCGTCCACGTACCCGTCCATGAACACGAAAAAGCTGCAGTCTTTGGCGTAATCGAGAACAGACTGTGGTGTAGCATTGCGACCGATGACGAAATCAGTGTCGTATCTGAGATAGTTCTCGAAGAAGACCACCGACCGTGCGTCCCAGCCGAGATGCCTGCGCATCGCACTGGCAGTGAGATACCCCTGGTTGCCGGAATCCTGGCCGCCACAGCCAGGCGAGAGACTGGGTACAATCAGGACTTGCTCAGACATGTCTCCTCCAGATGCTCGACCAGTCGGCTATAGCTCGCTTTGATGCTATATATACCGCACATCGACTTACCCAAATCCGAGACATCGGTGGCAAATTCGCCGTCTGTTAGCAGACCCATGATCAACGTGTGCATCGTTCTGATATCGTATGGTTTGACTATCAGATCTGGGAATAGCGTCCTCATGGCATCGATTGTGCCCGATCCAATGGTCGGCACGCCCAGTGCTGCTGCCTCGACGACGCCACGGCCATACGTGTAATCCGCCGTGATGTCCATGTTGAAATTGAACCTGGACAGTATGTCGATGTACCCAGAGTATGGGCCACGACCTATCACCTCGTCGAAGTAGGCGTCGAGCGGCAGGGCTATGCCTCCCGGCGTGTGGTTCATCAGCGCAACACGGAGCTTGATGTCATCGCCGCGCCTGAACGGATACGTTGCATAAAAATATGGATGCCACGTATACATGTATCTGTGATACTGGCATGCAGCCATCGGCGGCGGCGACGAACCGTGCCTGTGCTCTGAGATGCGCTCTACGTCAACTGGGTGCGGTATGTTCGGCACGTCCCGGTCAAGCAATCCAGACAAGATGTTGGCGCCGACTGGCTCGACATGGAACACGAAATCTGCCAGGCTTAGCTGCTGCCGCATTATAAACGGGTCGATGTTATTCCAGAGACCTACACTGAAGTCGACGTTGGCGATGATCTTGGTATCGCTCTCGCCTAGTACGTCCCGTATCGAAGCAATGTAGCTCGCATTACCAGGGGTGTAGTTGACATGTATGATGTCGAACTCTTCCATGAGGTCTTTCGACAGGTTCGAAGAGTGACACCCCCGGCCGCCGTGTACGTGGAACGCTTTCTCCCAGGCGAACAGACCGCCCATGACGAAATCTGACGATTTGGTCTCGTCTGGATCCATACCGCTGAACAGACAGTACTTATATCTGGTCATTTCAGTCCCTCCAGTTCTTGACGTACCACAAAACGGTTCGCTCGATTGCGTCCTCGAACGATATGGCCGGCGCATAACCAATTAATGCACGCGCCTTCGCTGTGCCAGCACACATCCTGGCCACATCCCCCGGTCTGTCGCTGTCGTGGATGATGGGGTGATCGTCGAACAACTCGCATATGTACGAGATAATCTCGCTGACGCTGATCTCGACCCCGCTCCCAATGTTTGTTATCTCGCCGTGGGCAGCTGGTGTGGCATATAGATCGATGGCGGCATTCACTACGTCGCCGACATAACTGTAATCCCTGGTGAACTCGCCGTCGCCGTGGATCACGGCCGGTTCGCCTCTGAGACACCGTATTATGGTAGCTGGCACGACGCCTGCATATGACCCGGAGTTCTGCCGCTCGCCTATGGTGTTGAATGGCCTGACGATGACAAAGTCCATACCAAACGTGCGGGCATATGACTGGATGAGCAGATCGCCAGCCGCCTTGCTTGCAGCGTATGGGGTACACCCATTAAGGGGATGCGCCTCGTCCTGTGGGTACCGCGCCACGGATCCGTACACCTCACTGGACGAGAAATGTACCAGCGTGTCGTACATGCCAGCGCGGTGTAGCTCGCATAACGTCGATACGATCTGGACGTTCTCATCGAACGTGCCCTTCGGATCACTGAGCGACGCTGGTAACGGGACTACGGCCAGGTTGAACACGACGTCGGGTTCCCACCTGGCGAGTACTCCACCGAGTGACTCGTGATCTGTTGCGTCGACATCCAAAGACACAACTCCTTCTGGCAGGTTAGAGAACCCACCGAGCGAGAAGTTGTCGACAACCACTGGCGTTAATCCTCTGATCAGTAGCGCCTCGACCAAATGCGATCCTATGAACCCCGCACCGCCTACTACCATGGCAATTTGATTACTCACCGCCCACTTCCCCCAACTTCTGCTGTCCGCGCGGTTGGTCCGTTATGTCTACCACGTTCGTTGTCTTGACCAGTGACACCGAGTAGTCCCCGCGGAACTCTTTTGTATACACTCCCTCGAGCCTGTACACATGGTCGTTCACCAGCTCCGGTGTCCCGGCCATCGCGCTTTTCTCCCACAGTACAAACTCACATGACCCCGTCGCATCTGTTATCGTCCCTTTCTGTCTAATCGACTCGTGCGCGTCGCCGTACGCATCCGATACGGTTCCCTGAACTGTTATCTTCATATCAGGCTGATCGATGTCTGCTATGCGCATTTTCGGTATCGGTTTTCTAGCCAAAGTACACCGCCTCCACCGCAGGGATGATGTACTCGTACCAGGTCTTTCCCAGCGCCTCGCGCTTTGCGTTATGTCTATCGTGCGTTTCTGGCAGCACGCTGATAGATATTGTTCGTGGTCTGTTGTCTTCCGACATAGACGCACGCACGCACGCATGCTATAAAAAGCCTGTGGTGCTCGGTAAAAAAGAAATGGATAGCGGTGGTTCACACCGTTATCGTGCCAACTTCGTCTTCGCTTCGGTAGAACAGCTCGATCTTGGTCTGCAGCCGCTCCACCTTGTCGGCTCCCTGGTTGGAGAGCGCGGGGTCGGACCGGAACCTGAGCCACTTCGTGCCCTTCGCCCACTCATCGATTCCCCTCACCGTCATGTGGACAGTGTGCCCGACGGTCGTGGTATCGTAGCAGGTTACCAGACAGCCCTCGAATTGACCATCGGATCCCACTGCTACAGACGTGGTCGACACGTGGTGGATTGGCGGAAAAGCGTCCGGCAGTTCTACCCACCAGCCGGCGGTCAGCCCGAGTCCGGCGGCGGAAGTGCACCCTGAGGTGCCTACATAGAAGCACGCATATGCCATTACTCATTCCCCCTCAAGTGGTATCTGTGACCCCACACCCCGACCATTGCTCCTCGTATCGGAGTCGTGGACCATGCCGGTATCGCGGTGCCGTTGTCCTTGATCTGGATGGACCCATGCTGGTTCCAGACCCACATTGCCCTGCCTAACCTGGCCGGACCGTTGTAGACCCTGGAGTTGGTATACAGTCCCTGCGGCATCGGCATCTGGTTGAGCTCAGGCGTCACCTTGTACTCCACGTTCTTGGGAGCTCCGTCGATCCAAAGCCTAACCCACTCTAGGTAGTTATGGGACAGTACGCCCATGTGCTCTACCTTCACGGCATCTCGCTTGGTGAAGTTCCAATCGAGCTGCTGGAAGTCGCTGGTCACGTTGGACCCTTCCATGGTGAAGTCGTACCAGCTGTTCGGCGTGGTAGCAGCATTGTTCTGGCCGTAGGTGATCATTCTCTCCACGTATGGAAGCTCCACCTCGTTTCCGCCAGGCAGCGAGGACCAATCCTCGATACCGAACCCGCCTTCGTTGGGTACCGTCTTCTCGATGAGCTTGATCGGCATATCACTGGTGTTCGCCAGGTCGCCCATTGTCCAGGAAGCGTTCACCGGCTGACCGGCGTTCGCGATGTGGCCGTAGTGCTGCATGACCTCGAGCAGCTTGTCTTCACCACGCACCTGGATCGTGTGCAGCCTGACCCGCATGACACCGGATGATATGGCCTGTCCGCCCTCCGCTGTTCTCGGGATCTGCACCTTGACGAGCAGGTTCTGGCCTGGGCCAATTTTCGGAGTCGCGTTGTGAATGGACCCCCCAGCGAGCATGCCTTTGCCCAGGTTGGTACAGACGTAGTTGCCGCCGACCGGGGTGTACACGTCGGACTGGTTGTAGTCCCTGAAGTCTGGGTTACAGACGTTCCTGGTTCCCGGCAGGTACGCCGGGGCCATCAGCTCGTTTAAAGATATCTCATCGTGCTCTCTCCCATCGATTACGAGCCTCACAGACTTCAGTTTGTATCGCTCGGTCCCGGTATTCGGTCCGATGATCTCGATACCTTCGACCTCCATCACAGACTCGTTATCGAGGTCGTAGTCTTTCACACTGGTCCGGCCATCCGCTTCGTAGCCGTAACCAGTTTCGCCGGTTCGGATCTCTTCTCCCACCGCGACACCCGCTGTGTCAAAGTCGAAGTAGAAATCTATCGGTCTTCGAATGAACTGGTCGCTCATCAGATCACCGACACAACTTTTGATTTTTGCGTATTTAAGTTCGCATGTAGAAATGTATATATCTATATACCGCGCTGCAGTTGTATGCGACCTGCTCAAGTCACGTTCCTGCTGGACGCGGACGTCCATATCAGTCTAAAACAAGTATGCGCTGGACAAAATGAAACCGTCAGCCACGTGCTACGAACTTGCGTGGCCAGGTATATAGCTAACCACCAGAAACATTCAGTCGTGGAGTGAGGCTATTATCTCCAAATCTTTTATCGCTCCCCTCCCTGTCCCCCGGTTTGTCGGCCCATACAGGTACTTCAATGCCAGCTCGGCGTCTCCACCCTTCAGGTGACGTATCGCCAGCTCGACATCGATTGGTCGCATACCGTTAGCAATCAGTATGTTGTGCGCCGCAGTCAGTGCATCCACCGTCGGCGGTGTCGTCCGCAGCAGCTCTAGCACCCGATTTATTTCCCGCATTTAGCATCTCCTCCTGGAATGCTCCTAGCAACTTGTACCAAATATCCGCGTTTTCCGGATCCGCCGTGATTACGGCTGCTATCTTCTTCCCCAACCGGTCGCATAGCCGAACCTGGTAGTCGGACAACGGTTCGCGCTGTCCCTTGAACCACTGCTCCGTAACCACAGCACACCTCGTCTTCAAGTCGAGGCATATCATCATCCTCCCTCCATCCACTCCGGCAGTGGTCCGGTCCGGCAGCAATACATTCTCGTCATTACCACGTCTCTCACTTCTTCACACTGCTCTTCGCGCCTGATATCGTATGCGATATACGATTCCATCCACTGTCGTTGCGTCAATGCGATGCCCATGTGGACGAATTTGCAGTGTTCCACGTGGTCCAACAGCTTCTGGAAACAGTCCACTCATTCCACCATGCTGGCGACGCCGGTTCGGATACCTATCCTCCTATGCGTCGTGGTAGTTTTCACGGTCTTCGATTCCACGCCTATGCCGTCTTTCACCGCGTCGTCGAATGACTTGAAGAACCCCGCCTTGAGTGCCGCCCCGGCTCCACCGTCCTGCCAGGCGTCATACATTCGTAGGGCGTCTTCCCTGATCATCGGCATATCGTCTGGGTTTATGTCCATCTCGATCAGTTGTGCTGATATCTGTTTCATCGCCTCTTTCTGGCCTGGGTCGGTCGACCAGCCGGCCATTATATCCGCTATTATGGAGCCGATTACTCCGACCCCGACGCTCCCCAGCTTCGTGCACAACAGGCTTTGTCCCACCTTTGCGACCTTTGGGACCCATGTTGGTGCAACAACATCTCCCATGCTCAGCTGTTTCGTGGTTGGCATAACTGCTACCTGCTGCTCCTGCGGTTGCGGCTCTGCCGTTCGCAGTGCATTCAGTGTCGCGCACACGTTGCACTTTTTCGCCATTTTATCTGTCTGCAACTGGAACGTGCTGCTTTCCAGTTCTTCTTTCGTCCATTCCGACTTCGGGTACAGCATGTACACCAGTTTGTAGCCAGCGGGCGGCGTCGGATCATACCCCAGCGCAGCTTTGTACCCTGATTTGCCGTACTGCGACGAGTTGTAATCGAACTCGTTCTCTACCCGTATATTCGGGTTGATCCACACCTTCCAATTCGACCCGTTATCTTCAACCTGGTACATTCTTTATCTCCTTCGCGCACAGCGTTAGCACGTCGATCAATAGCTTCGAATCATGTTTGTCCTTTTCTATCTCTTTTGCCACCCCAGGGTATATATCAATTCCGAACTCCAGGAGAGAATCGACGATCTCGTCTTCGGTCATATCGTCCGTTACATGTCTCACCACATCAAGTGTGTTCGCCAGCATCTCGCAGTTGATTATCTTATCGAATATAGCGGCTGCGTCCATCATTCTGGCCGAGTTGAACATCTGGCTCGCGTCGTCCTGGTCCGGCAGCATCGCTCTCGCGGTATACAACATCTCGTAGAACGTCAGTTCGCTCATGATATCGCCCGCTTACGAATGTTGTTGGCTGTCTTCGATGCCCCGCCCGACACCTGTTTTTTCATCCTGGTCGCTGATATTATTGGCGAAAGCATCGTCCCGACGGCTGCCCACTTCTGCGCCTCGGCCTGTTTCGCTGCTATCGCGGCGTCCTGGTCCCTCTGGTACGCTTTCTCCTGCATCTCTAACTCTTTCATCCGCTGCATGTGCTCGTGCTGCTCCCGTTGTGCCTCTACGTTCTGGTCCGGTTTCAGTTCCACCCCGGTCACGTCTTTGATTTGTTGCAGCATTCCTACCAGATCGCCCTTCGTCAGTAGATCGCTTCGATTGCTGGCCGCTGCCTGCGCCTGTTGCATCTGCCTCTCGAACATCTGCTGTATCATATCCAGCCGCTCTTCGTTGTGCTGTCTCTCTCGTTCCATCGCATCTGCCTGCATCTGCATCAGCTTATCTTGTAGAAGAGCTTCTCGTTGTCGGTTCCCCTCCCCCATCGCCTGAGACAATTGCATCAGTGCCGTAACGATCTCCTTATTGCCATTGTCCTGCTTCGGGGGAGCAGACATCTGCTGTAGAGACATCCACATGTTCAGCATCGATTTCTGCTGCTCCGCCTGCGACGCGGCCATCGCCATCACCAGCTGCGCAAGATCGCCCATCGACGTTGGCTTATCCCCACCAGTATTCGCCATCCGGTTCAGTAACTGGCTCCCGGTCACGCCACTGGATAGCGAACCGAAAAGTGTTTCCTTGTTTTCCTTTATGAACTCCTTCCTATCCGCTTCTGGCAGCATGTCTATCATTCCCAGAATCGGATTCTGGCTGGAAGCGAGTGGCGCTGGTGCTCCCCATAGCGTTGGTGCAATAATCTGTTTCCCGCCGTTTTGCTGCTGTTCCAGATCCCGTTTTGTCTCCAACTCTTGCGCTTTAGCCATGTTCAGTGCCGATTTGACTCTCGCATCAGAAATCTGCTGCATCGCGATTTCGGTGAGGTCTGGCGGGATGCTCATCGGCGTCTCGTCCATTAGCCGTTTCGCCTCCGTGGCCATCTTGATCGGGCTCTCCTTGCCCCCACCCGTTGACGTTGGCGTCTGTTTCTCTTTACTTGCCGTCTTGGCTTGTGCCATGCTCGCTTATTTATGGAAAGTGATATATAAGTGGCGCGTGTAAACACACCACTGACCAGGTGATGCAGGTGGCATGGTGGGAAGATGTAGCTCCTAGACGGAAGAATCGTGTAAATATGGCGACGACGATCACGCGTAACGATGCTCGGGAACTTGATAAGATCGGTGACATATTGGTTCTGGAGGGTCGGCTAAAAGAAAATAACCCGTACCAGATCGTGCAGTTTGCACTTCTGCTGCTACGGGAGACCATGAAAAAGAAGTACGGTAGGCTAGACTGATATGCCGTCGCACCCCTTTCACGAGAATATCGATGCTATTATATTAGGCAGACGATTTCCCCAGGTACACGATCTTCTCGACTTGTATGCCGCGACGGAAGGTCCGAACCATCGGGCATACTTTCATGACGACAATGGTGTTGCCATGGTCTACCTGCAAACTGGTGACATTGTGGCAGCATGGTCTGCTTTTTACCACCTGGTTTTGGATTTCATCAACGACGACACTGGCCCGGAGGAGTGTATATCCGAGTTCCTCCGCCAGTACATGATCGGGGAGATTCCCCAGTTCGACCCCCACCGCGAACCCCCGTCAATTAAATAGTATGGAATATGGAGATGGTACAGATGACCGAAGAAGAGTTAGTGCAACAGGATGAGCCCATAGAACCAACCGATGAGGATCAGTCCGACGAAGATGTTCCATGTGTTACGTGCGATTTATCTAAGACACTGGCGACTATGTCACTCACAACGGCATGCCACCTGGTCGACGATGAGAACGCGCGTGAGGACTGCATCAAGTGGGCCGACTCCATTGACCCGTCCAAGGTCTCGGACTTCGGCGAGGTCGCCAAAGAAATTGTGCGCAAGGCTGGGATCCCATCGCTCAACCAGTTCGCTCAGCTAACCAATACCGTTATGCACGACGCCATAATTGAGGTCGTCCGGGAGAAGTTGGACACCAATCAACCGGTGACTGACGAGGACATGCGCGTGTACAAGCTACTTGTCAGCAGGCGAGGCGTATGAGCGCAGAGGACATCGCTGCGTTTGCCTCGGCACACGGTGTCCTAATTCACCCTCGAATCGCTGCTGGGTATGGTTCACTGGAGTCGTTCGTCGACGAGACTGGCAGCAAATGTCCTTTCGACGACTCTCTCGTGTGCCCATGCGACCAGGCGCTCGATGAGCTCACCAGCCGGGATCCTATGGATCAGCACTGCCATGGGTATCTTTTTGTCACCGAGGCGTACGTCAAATCCATCGATCCCAAAGGCAAACTATATTCAGAACAGCAGCAGCCTACCCCAGTCCCTCTCGACGACGTCGACCAGGCCATTAAAGAATATGTTGCGGATATCGACGAAACCCGCAAATTGTTTGACGCCGGTGAGTACGAAGATGCGTTTGATAAGTTGGTGGACATGGAAGAGACCACTGATTGTACTGTGTGCAAAGAAAAGTTTGCGACAGAGGCCATGCACGTCAATAATACTCGCAATCTGTGCTCCCTCCCGTACGCCGCTGGTTGCGCCGAGGAGAAAGCTAGAGTCAAGGCCCGACTAGATAAGCTACGTGACTTCTATGCCAAGGCAGGCAAGACGGAGATACCCGAACCAAAAACGTCGCCGTCGGGTTCGACTTACCGTGAAGACATGGCCGCCTGGCTGAAGAGCGCCGAACTGCAACCATACGAGCAGAAGATTAGGTTCTACATGGCCAGCCAGCTCGCTGGCAACAAAGCGTCTAACGTCGAAGAGGCACTCGCCAGTGCGCAACAGGCCCACCCGGAGTGGTTCTAATATGGACTATATTGACAAGCAAATTCTTGGCTATCTGATGCGAGACGGTAGTCTCGGAGTGCCCGATCTCGTTGATCTGATATTCGACGTGTCCGACCCGTATGACAAGCATAAAAGATCAGTCATGCTTCGATACCGGCTCAGTAACATGGTCGGGTCCGGTGAAGTTACATTTGATAGGAAATCTAAGACGTATGCGCTGGCTACGTGTGTTATATGCGACGAGTCCACGGTGTTGCTACACAACGCGGTTTCCGACATAAAGATCCCGACCGGTCCTGTGATTCTATTCGAACTGCCTGGTGGCGACTCCAAGATTGTATTCTTGGAGCAACCCTAACCTTTTATATCCCGGCCGCCCTAGTACATTCCGTGCACGTGCACGGAAGGTGATCGCTACGCCAGAAGAGAAGCCTATTTGGGAAAGCAAGACCGAGTGGATAGGGTTCGTAGTGCTTGTGGCTGGTCTGATCGTGTCGTTCGGCGCCGTCGAACTGTCCGAGACTCAGATCCAGCAGCTTGCGCAGGTATCGTGGGTGATAATTGGTATCGCTGTCATGGCCGTTCGGGCCATTGGTTCTGGTGGCAAGATTAAAATCGGTAAGTGAAACAGATGACACCGGTTCCCACCACCCCGGAAGAATCGATCCTTGTCATCAATAGTAAGCTCGACACCATAATCGATAAGATCAGCGGCCCGTATGGTATCTGTGCTCGCGTGACCAAGCTCGACGACCGCATCGATGCGCTTGAAGATAAGTGTATCACGCTCGATTCGGTCACGCAGGTGATACCTGAACACGGGCGGCGACTCGACAGGATCGACCACAAAATTCAGTATGCTCTCGGTGGGATTGCGATCGGGACAGGTATTTGCACCCTCGCGCTCGTATTGCTGGGACGACTACACGATTTCGGGGTCATATGATGGCGCCAGGCGGGTACGGTGTACCCGCCATTACTCTAGTTCTTTTATAACATCTTTCGCAGTCACTGGCCCCATCCCCGGTACCATCCTGAGTACGCCAGTGTCCCTGATGATATGATCATCCGACCGCGTGATCTTTCCATCTTTGCCTTTTTTCGTCAGGTTTGCTACCAGCTTCACTCTGATACCCGCCTTGACCATCTCTCCAGACAGAGTTGGTCCAACCCGTGGCAGGCACCGCATCATCGCTTCCTGCGTGCTCTCTGCCTTCACCCCTGGTAGCGCAATGTCGTTCGCCTCGAGCGCATTCGCTATTGACACCATCAGTTCCATCGCTACGCCGTGCGGTCCCGGCGTCAGCACTGGAAAATTGGACGCCGCCAGCTTGGCTGCGCCTTTTATTATTCTATTCGCGTCGCGTGATATTTCTTCCGCGGGCCGCGCTCCGTTTGCCCCCGTCCTTGGTATTGCGTTGATCACGTCAGCCAGCGATCCCATCACCAGGACGTAACACGGCACTCCCAGTTTCTTCGCCTGCCTCCTCTGGCTGGCCATGTGGCCGTTGAACATACTGCTGACCAGGTCTGCTGGTTCCTTCCATTCGAATCCAGCGATATCCTCGAATAGCACGTCGATTCCGGGCTCCGTCCATGTAACTTCGTACCGATCCGGATGCCTACTCAGCACTCGGTTGAGTGCTTTCCATCTCGGCGATCCCTGTTCGTTTGGCGACACGCGCACTATCACTCGTTACTCACCCCCGGCGTGTCCTCGCGAGCGATCCTAACAGCGTTACGCCGAACATCCTCCTCGAATCGTTGCCATGCGAGCGTGGCGCGGGCCTTCCGGCAATCTCCGATGCGCGCGAAGCCATATCCTTCGCATGGCAATCCGTCTCTAGAAAGATCAGCAATTACAGCGAACGGCCTCAGCGCCTCCTCCAGCTCGGCAATCCGAGCGTCCTTTGCCGCGATATCGGCCTCTAGCTCTGCTATCTGCTCATCCCGTTGTGATACCCGTCTCGATACTTTCTCGTATCGATCCCAAAGTTCATCTCTTTCGGCGACTCGCGGCTCCCAGTCACGCGGTATTATCTCTGCCATGCTCCGCCACCTTGTACGAATCCACTGGGCGCCCTGTCAATGGGTTGTATCTCTTTCTGTCTTCCTTTACTACATCTCCCTTGCCGACCAACTCCTTCAGTGCCGATATGTGCGCGGTCGTTGATTCGTACCCCAGCACTGCCGCCAGCCGGTCGTTGGTGAAACTGGACCGTGCGTTCCCCGGTCTTACCGCGAACGCCTTCATCACCAGCAGCAGGAAGTTAGCTGGATCAGTATACGGGTCCGGCGTCGCTTGCATAGCTGTTTCCTGCGCAACCGCGCATGTGTTCACAAACTCAACGTTGTTCTCAGGCAGTCCGGTCAGCATGTGGATCGCGTCTCTTATCTCGCACAGCACTTTCAGTTCTTCGCTCATATTCATCCACCAAATCCAGTACTTTGTTTATTGCTCCGTCCCATGTTCCCTCTTCACGGTACGGTGCCAGTCGACGCTTGGTTTCGTCGCTGCACTTCGGTCGGAACATGATGTTCACTATGTACCGCAGGTACTTAAGCATTTCGCAAAATAATTCTTCTTTTTGCGCTTCATTCATATACTTCAGAAGTCACAGTTGTATCTATGGCGCATAGACTTGCCGACCTTGGAAAGCTGATCGTGAAGCGTAACCCCAACGGTGGGGTTTATTTCGCGAAGGAATCGTTCCCCGAGGGTGTTACCCCCGAGCACCTGAAGCCCTACACCGAGAGGTTCACTGCAGCCGCCAGAGAGTGTGCGACTGCCACGAAGGGAATGCCCGCTGGTATGGAGCACCCGAAGGCCCTCCGGGCCTGTATCGGTCAGAAGCTTGGAAAGTAATCGGCCTAGCAGCCGATTACCATCCTCATTCTTTTTGCATAACCGCGTTCACTGCCACTCTTCTACCCGCTGGCACCACCAGGCTGGTCACGTCCGGTGAGTACCCTATCATGTAGAACGCGAACACGTGCTGTTGATCTGATGACAACTCTATCGTTGTTGGCGTCTGTCCCATAGGCACGTCGTCCACGACGAACTCTGCTCCTGGCGGCACGGACGATACTTCAGCCAACCCGCTGTTTGCCGGCATGGTTATCGGGAACAGCTTTACTTCTACCTTCCCCGGCTTCACGTCAATTGTCATTCTATCTGGCGTTGATCCGACAGTGGTACACATTATCTCGTGTCTCCCCACTGGCAGATCGATTTCTGCAGGCGTCACTTTGCCAGTATCCTCCCCGTCGACGTAAATGCTCGAGTTGGTCTTACTCGAGTACACCTTCACAATACCATATCCGACATAAGTTGTGGTGCACGCCTCCCCGGCCCGCTTGATCTCCTCTGGGTCCACCCAATTGTGCCGTCCAAACTTCGTGTTCGGTTCGGCCAGACAGTGGCGTACCATTTCCAGGTTGACGTTCGTATCTCCCATGAACACCACCCCCAGAACTCGGCCATATATCTCCACTCCCTGGTACTTGTCTATCTTCACGATAACGTGCTTTCCCAGTACCAGGTTTTCCAGGTATTCCTTTGCCCGCTGCCCTCGCTCCGTCCCCTTCTCTGGTGAGTCTATCGCTGCCAGCCTTATTTCCTTGTCACCAATGAATATCGTGTCGCCGTCGTCCACCTTCGTTACCGTTCCCGATATCTCCTCGCTCGCTTCTTCTTCGACGGTCAGCTGCGGAACCGGCAGGGTGTCGTTGAACCCATCTAGCTGCAACTGCAGTGACGCTATCTTTCTCGCATAGAACTCTGGGTCCAGGTCCGACGCGTTCTCTGACACGAAAGCGGTCAACGTGTCCAGGTCGGCCTGCGCCGCGGCAACCTCTTCCCTGGCAGCTACCATGAATGGTATCGCTGGCATCTTGTTGTTCATCGCATCCCGGCCGCGATCCCTGGTCAGCCCCAGCTGCCAGATATCCCCCATCACGTTCATTACGAGTGCTCTTGCTTTGATGTCGGTTGCATCGTCTGCCATTCCATCACCTCCGGTACGATGACAGATGGTATGGTCCCTATCTCGATCATTACTTCGATCATACGCTATTAAATAGTCGTCACTCCATAGATAACCTTATGCCCGAAGATGTGCTCGACCGAATTAAGCGAGAAAAGCAGGCCGAACTTAACCGTATTAAGAAAGAAGCACTCGATAAGCTCGAGCGGCTCAAGAGTAGGTAACCATGGCCATAGATCTGTCAGCTCTGGGTGCGGCTGCTGGCGGTAGTGGTGACGCTGCCAGCAGCATGGTCAGCTCGGACCGCCGCTCGTCAACCGACTATATGCGTGATGCGCTCGTTGCGAAAAACACTGCAATCGCTAACGAAGCAAAAGCGGCAAGGGATTATGTTGGTTACGTCGATGATTACGATCACGAGCCGTCTGATACATGGACCTTGTCACCGTCTGCTTCCGGCACTAAAATTAATTTACAGGCCAAGGTTGATGCGCTCAACAATACTGTCGCTCGGGCAAAGGACAGCATCTCCACGATCACACAGAATGCAATCGATTCCATCCAGCCGATCGACATAAGCAGCATTAGCCCACTGTATTCGAGAGGATCGGTGTATTACCAGCCGATGCAGTCCATCGACGACTATATGGCTGCGATCGAATCGGTCGCTGCTGATATCAATATTCCTCACTATAGTTCGGTGGACACGTCTGAGTATGAGAATTATATATCGGATAAATTCAGAAGTGCTATCCAGGAGTTACAGTCCGTCCGTGACACTGCTGTATCCAGTATACGCGACACTCAAACAACCGACTGGTTTGCCGCGCTGGCCGATCCTGCTCTTACAATTGATGATGCGATTGCTCGTGCGAGGGCCGGCATAGATAACGTTGCGTCCCTTGGCAGCGATGGCGTAACGGACCTATACGACATGTCTAGTTATCGCATATCCGCCGCCACCAGCGCCGAAGAGTTATTGGACATCATATCCGATTATAAAACCGCAGCTGATTCCATATACCAGACTGCGTATGGCGGTATAGACTCGCTCAAGGATGCCGCTGCATTGGTCACCGATAAGATCACCTCCAATTACGATTCCAACGTTGAAAAGTGGGTTGGTGCCGCGTATGGCCAGAATTATGATGCACTGTCGGCCGTCGATTCAATCAATGATTTTGTTCAGGAAAATACCGACTTGCTCAGCGACATCGAGTCGAAATTATTTGGTTACGCGAACGATCTCAGTGGCGATGGATTAGATAGGATGCGTGCCGGCGTGCTAAGCGAGGAGATACTCAGCATCGTGCGCTCTGCTCCGAGTGACGTCCGCGCGGAGTTAACTAAATCCGAGTCAGTCAAGGATGCAATTCGCCGCGTGTCCGAGTACGTTCCTGCCAGCGAGACGCTTAAAACGCTCGCCGAGTTCGGTGGCTACACCGTCCCATTTGAACTGGTAGCAAAGGACCCGGCCACGTACGCCGGCGCATACACCAATGTACCGTTTATTGGTGTTGCGGAGGTTGCCGACGACGGCGGACTCATCCCTCTTCAGAAGCTGATCGAAGCCGACTTCGGTAAGGTGTCCGTCGGCGATATCACTGCAGAACCAACGTCCCGCGACGTTCTCCGCGACTCACTCCAGTTCAAGAACATAGCGACCACGCAATATGGTCTCGGCCTCGACGACTACCAGATAATGGATTACATCGAGAACACCGGCAAGCCGATGATGATGCTCGACGACGCCGTTGCTATGCAGCAGGCTGGTGAGGACGTTTCTGGCACATGGGTATATTCTCCGTTCATCGGCTGGGCCAGCATACGTAGCGATGGCCGTGTCTCGCCTATTAATGAAACCGTACGCAACGCATTCGATGACAAGTACGGCGGAAGTTACGACGTCGGCGACTTCGCCGATGGGGCATATGATGTACAATCCATACTATTCCGCAACGCTTCTGGTGGATACGTCAGTCCCATCTTCGGAGTCAACCAGTTGCTTTCACCCACTTTCGTTTTTGACCCGGATACCAGTAGGTTCAAGAATCCCGCGCTAGGCAACTATATATCTGAAACACCCGCTAATGATCAACGGCTAGAAGTCGCCAAGCTGCAAAATTACTTTAACCGTAACACGTTGAATCCCGCCCTATATGATGCTGACGCCTTTAATTGCGACGACTTTACCCGCGCATTCATTTCTGGAGCAGCCGGCGCCACCGATCGAGCGACAGGCGAACATTTGTTTAATCCCGACGATCTCAAATACGGTTACATGTCTTTTAAAGATGGCAGCGACCCCCACGCCGCTGTCCTCTACAAGATAGGTGAACGAACATTCGAAAACGGCGTAGTTCCCATATACGCATACTTCGATCCACTTACCGATACATGGGTCGATACCAGCGACTACGGTGGCGACGTCGATTACATTATAGTCACGGACGATGTTACTGTCAGCAAAGACACTATAACATTTATTGAACCCGAATCCGTATATGTCGGTCCCGATAGCACGTACACGGCACGCGACTTCACTGAAGGCGTCATTGTTTCCCCTAGCGCCGTCGCCCAGTCTGCTTCGAAAATGATCGGGTACGACGTTGACAAGCAATCGACTATTCCGCGTACAGAACTCGACACCAATCTCGACCTATACGGCCGGATCGCTCTTGATATGCTCGTTCATCGCAGTAACTCCACCGGGTTCACCGACGATGGCATTAATATCAGCGGAATGTCCTTCTCCGAGCTAGCGGCGCTTGACAGTATTCTGAAAGGCGGTGGCGCTGACTATATCGCAGTGCAAGCTGGCATCGAATCGTCCATCCCATCCGTGTCCGTTACCGGTGGTGCTCCAGAGCCCACCTTACATGTCCAGTACTGGGGAGAAAATACTGTTAATAGGGTCGTAAACGCCATAACTGGCGGCGGCGATAAGAAAGACGACGGCCCCTCACTTGATTCCCCATCCACATTTACGTCCGCTACAAAAGAGTCTGACAAGGAATCCGATAAGAAAGCTGGCACACCCATCGTTCCAGAAGGCGCCGATAAGGATACGAAGGTCAAACGCGTGGAATCCACCCCCGTGGCTGAAGTGCCCGCCGAGCCGGTCACTCTTCTGCCTGGTATAATCAGTGCCCCGTCGATACCGACCACCTCGTCCACAGAGCAGTGGCCAAGCGAGCATTTCGCCCCCGTGATCACCATCGATGGTAAAACATACACTCCCGCCGAAAAAACGCAATATGCTGACGTGCCGGCTTATATCACCCAGGTGCCGGTAGAGCCCGAGAAGCCCAGTCTCTACCAACGACTGCTGGAACATTACTCCTCCGTGGACATGTCCGCTCTGGCAACGACGTTGAACATACCAGCGGATGTCGCCATCTACACCAGCGAGCAGAAAATGGATGATCTCGACTTGCTAAAAACGCACACGGAAGATCTGATCGAGCTAAATGAACGCGGTCGAAGTGAGTTGATGACCCCTGCGATCACCCGCTTGCTCATGGGAGGTGTCGTGGCGCCCATCGAAATCGATAACCACACATTCACCATCCCCGAGGTCGTCGAGATCGTCTGTAAGTATGGTACTGACCAGGATATCAAGACGCTCGCCAGCTCCAGTACCGCGTCAGACGCTCTTCTCAAGAATAACCGAGCCTTGTGGTCCGAGGCCAAGTCACGCGTTGAAACCGTCGACGAACGGGCCGCCAGAGTGGATGCGGTCAAGTCTTCTAACACCGATACGTGGGTCAAAGTCAACCAGTCTGTGTTCGGGAAAGGGAAGCTCGATATCGACGACGGCCGCGTCCACGTTTCGGCTGGCGGTGACATACTTATCAAGCAAGACGATCTCGATGATATGCGCGAGGAAAGCGGATACAATGCTGGTATCGTTCAGCAGTACACCGTACCCGTCGGCATGGACGTGGACGTATACATCGATCGCAGATTATCCAACTACTCCACAGGCACATCGTATACAGGCGAGATACGTCTCACCGACGAGGGTAAACAATGGCGGAACACTTTGTACGGTGACACCGTAGTTAGTTTGATGACTACCCCACTCACTGGGCGACCCGTACTGCCATCCCTCACCAGTGAGGAGAAAGAGTTCTTCGCATACAGTCTCGACGATCAGCAGACAAACGTTATCGCCAGTCCCGTCGATTCTGTCCTGTATGACTCCCCCATCACATTGCCCCCGCCCGTCAGTCGTATTCTGGACGACGAGCTGTACGATGCGATCATCGATCGACAGTCGATCAACCTCGTTGCGTCCGACCCCAGCATAGCGATCGCATTAAAATATCAGTCTGAATGGGTCGACAAGGGTTGGATTGACCTCGGCGGCGAACTGACACCCGATGGAACTGCCCGCCTAGACTCTATCATCAACAACTCGATCATCGGTGGCGATTATGCCACCGAGACCGAGCGCAAATTCGCATTCAGCTTCGCAGATGCCGATCAGCTAGAAAAAATCCGAGTTGAGGCTGGCTCGAAGTTGAGCCCATCCGAAACCGCGATCACCGGTGAGCCCGACAAGACGTGGACGGAGCGGGCACTCGGTTGGGTCGGCGTCGCAGAGAACATCCTCTATCGCCCCGCATTCGATGATCCTGTATTGAATACAGCGGTCGCCGCCACTGGCTTCCTACCTATTGGTAAGCTCGCGTCGGTCAGCAAGAAAGCCCTTACCGGGCTGGCTCATACCGATGATGGCATTGAGTTCCTCGCCAGATCGTTCTGGAAATCTGATAATATCGACGACCAGGCGAGAGCTCTCATCGATGCCGAAAAACGCCTTGACCCATCCGGCTACGCCCGTTTTGTCGACACCCTCAAAGCTCACGACGGATTCGCTGCTATCAGTACGCGGGCTGACTCAATCAAGGCCGCCGCCCGTGTTGTCGACCCCGATTGGATCAACAGCGCGACGTATTCCGATGTCAGTAAAGCGGTGTTTACTCAAGACGGTATCACCTCGCTTGCTACAATGACCGGACGCGACCTGGAAGATCTCCGTTCGGTTGTAACTGATCCCGAGAAGTTCGAGCTGCTCGCCACCACGCGGGCGGATGCTATCGAGCTATCGGGCTCGTTCAGGCGCGGGCCCGAGTTCCATAGCACCGAGGAAGCGGCACAATTGCTTGACTGGGGCGCGTACCAGGAGTTACTCGCATCCAAGTCCGCCGGCACGATTGCGGACATCAAGACTAGGACTGGACTGGGCGCTGATATAGACGCTGCAGTTGAAACTGGTAAGCAGCGTATTGCATTTGAGGCGGCGAATGGCAAAACAGTGTCTGAGGTTGCTTCCAGTAAACCCATTAAGGATATCACGCAACGAGAAGCAGCACTGTTATCCGATGCCGAGTTCGCTCAGCAGGCCACCCGCTGTTCCGGTGAAGCTGAGTTCGCCGACTTGATTCAGCGCCGCAATCTCGGCCTCGTTGACCTTGCGCGTGAGCGCATGCAATCATTAGGCAAAACGGTCGACTCCACCGACTGGGAGATACTCAACCGCGTTGCTTCCGGTGGCAAAATCAGTGTTGGCGAAACCGAGCGGCTCAAAACGCTGTCAGGAACCATCGGAGTCAAGACCGTCTGCGACGCAATACTCGGTAACATCACGTATAACGGTATCAAAGGCGCTTTCGGCACTGGCTTCAAAGCGTTTACCATTGGTGCGTTTTCTTATGGTGCGCTCAACGCCTACTCATTCATAGCATTTTATGGCGAAGAAGGCGAACAGGGTGGAATCACCTTTGCTCCAATGGCCGCACCCGATGACCCCGTTAAGTATGCCGAAACTGTGCAGCGCGGCATTGATATATACCAGCTATGGGACAATCGATTCGATGACTCGCTGTTCACTACCCTGCTCGAGTTACCATATGCCAAGTACATTATTCCCACGATGGAGCCAGCTCTTGATTATCACTTCATGACATCCACCGGTATACTGATGGCCCACCGAGATGCCATGATCGAGAAGGGCGTATGGACTCTTGATGGTGGGCAGACCATTCGCGCGTACGACGCTGGTGGCAATATCGTTGATGTCAACATTGGACGCGCACTGACCCGTGACGAGTATCTTGACGCTCTCGAGGATGACCTGTCATACCTCAACTATCTCGAGCCTGCTGTCGCTGCCGAGTATGTCGGGGCACTCCAAGCCGAACGGGGTATAACTGACCAACGGCTTATCGACGCGTGTGTTGGGACAGACGCGGTCATATACGAGTACAACATCAAGCAGGCGATGCCTGATGTCGTCAAGCAGGCAGTTGCGTCGTCAGAAGCAAACGAGTTGCGCAATTCTGGGTTATGGGATGTGAACCCCGCGATCATGGCGCAAAAGATAGACGCATTCGTTTCTGCTGGCGGTAACCTCAACGACAAGTGGCGTCTGCCCGAGGTGCAGGCATCATTCAAGAACAGTGACGGTACCTGGAACACTGAAAAATTGTCTGCCGCGGTACAGCGTGGCCAGCTTAGTCTGTACAACCTCAATACTCACTCCACTGGGGCAATCGACACCCTTATCGACCAGTCTAACTGGGATCCCAATCTCCATGGCATCCGATCAGAGTTGCTCTCCGACAAGGATACACTCAGTGGCATTCTTAACCGTGGCGTCCTCACTGACACCTCGGTCAAGGGCATGGTCGTTACCGGCACCATCCCAGGTTCGCTCGCATATCTGACCCCGTACGAAGATCTGGCCGGACTACCAGAATCCATTGCTCGTGGCGGCCCTACAGTCGATTCCGACTATCATGCCAGAGTGGTACTGCTTGCTGATCCAACGGTCATTCCGCCAGAGGACAAAGCGGCTTGGCTCGAGAAGATGAACCCCACATTCAGTGACCTCACCGAAGAGGAGCAGATATACGCATACGGTCTGCTATACAGCGAAGGCGCCATAGGCCGTGGCGAATTATACCAACATGTTGGCGACGGTGGGCAGAAGATTATCCTCGACACCGTCACGACTAAGGGCGACGGCGCACGCGATTGGTTCGTATCCAAGCTGCCGTCCACCGGATTCGTCGCTCCCAGCGTGCCTCGCGTGTCGGTCGAGCCCGTTGAACCCACCCGGATCGATCTGAACGCATATATAAAGTCTGGCAAAGGTAGATGGGTGAACCCCGCGGATTATCCCGAGATATCCAAGACCATTGGTCGCATGCACGGCGATGGCGCCATGTTCGCTGCAACGTATTATACCCCCGAGTATCAGGCCGAGCTCGAGCGTCTTGCTTTGGAAGATCCCGACGCCGCGTCCATACTGTTTCTCATCGGCGCTGGCGCCGCAATTAGTGACCCCACTCTTGACATTGACCGCATTGACAACGTTATTGCTGGCCTACATAGCGAATCGCTTAGGCGATCCATAAACGAGTATATGTCCGATGTCACTAACTTCGATCGGAACGGCCAGGCTGATACAACGCACGACGGTCGCGTAGACGGTATTAACTACACGTGGATCATAGCCGGTAAAACGTATAAAGTTCCACTTACCGACAGCCAGTTCGACCCGACGTGGGTGCTCGACATACACACTGGCGAAAAAATATATGCCGAGGAATACGGTATCACCATAGACTACGGTAAGTACGTCGACTACATAGAAGGCAGGACATCGGATTCTCAGGCATGGGCGACAGCTGCCACCCAAGCAGCCGCTAAGGAGTTTGGTGGGGGTGGTGGCGGAGGTGGAGGTGGAAGCTCATCTCGATCATACTACTCGTCAGCAACAACTGGCGTATTCGTTGACTGCAACGTCGCGGCCACCGTCCTCATCAATGGCGCTGAGCTTGGCAGATCCGGTGAGCTCATACCGCTACTCCCCGGTGAGTACGAGGTCACTGTGTCAGCAACCGGTTACACATCTAAAACGATGGTCGTCACGGTGCTGTCCACGAAAGCCACCAACCTCAGTGTCACACTGTATCAGGGCGAGATCACCATATGCGACATGGTAGATTCGGTAGGCGGCGTATTCGCACTCACGAATGAGCATTTCGTGTACTGCTATTGCATGTACCGCGGGTGGACCCAGGCTGCAGCCGAGATGCTAAAACATATGGACAAACCAGGTATGTTCCCTGATATAACGCGCAACGATGTTAAATACATCTACTACATCGTAACCGGTGACTACGATGCGGCTGAAGCGTTGGTTGATACTGGAACCGTGTGTGAGGTGGAGTGATGGGTATATGCGATTATGCCATCGGCGACGCGGTAACGATGGAAAGCGTGTTCAAAGCATGCGAAGCGTCGTTCAACTACGTCGATGAGGACGTCACTGAATCCGACATCGTCCAGATGCTCCGCAATATCGGCTACGACTGCGTGTCTGGTGACGTCCCGAACACGTATCCTGGGAGCGAATTGGCCGTGGTCGACTACGTCATCGACGGTGACACCATGTCCGTGTTCCTATGTCCCGACAACACGTGCACGCTGGCCCCGCTTACCGCGGACCGCATTCGCCTGTGGCACACTTCGGTCAATGAGGTCGACTACCCCACTGGCGCCGAGGCCAAGGGTTGGGTCAAGGATCGCATAAAAGAGGGCGACATCATATCGTTCGACCGGAAGGGCGAGGATCCATATGGCCGCATTCTTGCGATCGTGTACTCGGAGTCCGGCACCAACATTAACACCGGTCTTATCGAGTCTGGGTATGGCAGACCATGGACTGCAGAGGAATCGGCGCTATACGAAACGGAGATCCCCACCGTCCCGCCGTCCGAACCGGCCTCGAAGGTCATCCAGTTCGTTGGTAACGTTCAGATGCCGGACACCATCGCGTTGGGATCCGAAAACTGGATTGGAGCCGACTATGCTAACGTCGGCACCGTGTCCGGTAAATGGTGGCTTGGCATCCGGTTGCAGGACGAGAACGGTGTCGACTGGCGGTACACCGGCGACTCGACTTACGCTAGTAGAATCGACGCCGGTGAAACAAAAACGTTGTGGGTGCGATTCACGCCTCCTACCACGCTCTCCGGCAGTCTCCGAACATTCCTTATTATAAATCAGGTGGAACAATGACCGCGACAGCAGCTAATGTAGAAAGCGTTTATAACGCCACCAAGCAGTGCAAGACACTGGAAGAGATCGCCAAGTACACCTCTCTCCCTAACGACGTGATCGAGGAGTGTATTAGCACCTTAAAAGAGATCGGTGTGCTCGCCAGTGACGACGTCGGCCGGTACTGCAACGTCGACGCCGTGAAGAGCCTCAAGGACAAATTCGACAAGATATGCGTGTTGTGCAAGGGTTAGCATGGATGCTACTGACCTCGCAGTGGACTACCAGACTGCTATCTGCTCCGCGTCTGGTGAATCGAGTACGGCGGTTGGCAAGCTGTACGCCAAGTTCAGGGCGTCGTTGTGCACGCTACTTCGCCAGGTGGACACCAAATTGATCGGCGCAGCCGAGAGCTACCACACGAAGCTCTCCGCGTCCGGCGACGTCGTATTCGATTATCTCGACACGGTTGAGATTCAGACCGTCATGCGCGGTTCCGTTCTCAGTGGTCAGCTGATGGACGCAACCGATCACGCATTGGACATCCTGTCCACTGAGATAGAGGAAGCTACCATTTACATCAACACTGAGCTCGAGAACATTCAGTACGACTACCAGGCTGGCATGGAGCTGGCCGTTGAGGATTTTAATGATGGTGTCAACGCGATAACCGGCTGGACCACTGCTCTATCCGAGGAGCTCACCGCCGTTTCACCTGAGATATCCACCGCTATATCTAGTACTCACACTGCGTTCTCTGATAAGATTCAAAAGTTCGTAGATCTGCTCCCTGCAATGTCGTCCGATGAGACCACGTCCGTCCGTGATCGCATCGACGCGTGGTCTAAGGATCGTCCGATCATATCGCTCACTGGGTTCGTGCAGCTACCCAACGCCCTGTATCGTGGCGAAAATAACAGCTTCAAAATCGGGTTCAACAATTCTGGTAACAAGAAGTGGACTGGTTGGGCTGGACTTCGGCTCGTGCTGCTCGATGACGACGGTGTGACATTAGGGTCATGGGATTCTAATATTAAACCTGTTCCCACCCCCACCATAGAAAGCGGCCAGAGTCAGGTGTTTGAGGTTAGTGTTCGCGTTCCAAGTGATGTTGATGACGGGTCGTCCTTGAAAATATACCTACTCATGAACACGGTCTGATCGTCATGGTATACACAGAAGAAATTGAAATTGGTCAGGTTGGTAGTGGCGCGTCGACGTATATCACAACGTTGACCGTTACCAGTCGGGAAGAAGAGGTTACGCCCGTCGATGAACCAGCCGAGCTCGGTGAGATGTACACTCTTCCCGAGCAAGTGCCTTTCCTCGGTATTAGTGAGCGCGGGTACACCCCGGCTGACAAGGTCATTGCCACTGCCACCGACCTAATTTCGGTGTACCGCGCATTCGATCGCTGCTTGCCTGCTGCTTCACTATATTCGTCGCTCGGACAGGATCGAGTTGACACATGTACTCGCGTCCTCGAGCGAATTGGTCTGGTGGTGGACGACGGTCGTGGGTTCAAGTGCAATCGAAAGGCGTCGCAGGAACTGGTCGACCAGGTACGCGACTTATGTGTCAGCTGATTCCGCCTCGATCGCTCTGATGTAGGCCGCCAGCAGCGCCTCGGCGGCGGTCTCGCCGTATCCATCTTGCGAAATCGAGCCGGTTCCATCCCAAAAAATGGTGGCCTCATATTTCACATCGAAATATGAGGTAAATCTGACCTCAAAAAACAGAAATCGGTCGTCTGCCGCGATCGCGTCCTGGATGACGCCCTGGATGATGTAATGTCCTAGCGGCGATCTCGGGTATACGACCAAACCTAACACCTTGTCTACACGGCTCCACGTCTCCGGGTCCAGCTTCTTCAGCCTGGCCAAAAGCTCGTCTAGCCTCGATTCTTTCATGCTTTCACCCTCCTAACCAAGGTCCCATCTACGATCACTTCGACGTAGATGTTCCTTGGCTCGAAAAAATCTATCTTGTCAATGGCGTCTTCAGCATCCATCGATGCCATCGCCGCCAGATCGTCGCTCGTAAGCTCCCCAAGCGATTTCTGGATCTCATAGCATTCGGGGTCCGGCACGTAATGTTCGAACTCCACCACGTATCGGAACTCGATTTTTGGCTTCTCATTCATCCTCTTCATCCTCCTCTACATCGATCTCCGGTGAGTTCGGGGTCACCGGAATCCCTCCAACGGTTCGATCTGGCGGTCAATCGCTGCTATGGATTCGTAACGTCGTTGCTGGATTCGTTTTAATCGCTGGATGGCATCTTCGGGCGATACTCGCGTCTCGATAGTCTCCTCGTCAGCCAGCCGAGCGTAGCTGATCGTGACCCGCCGGGCCACTACCTTATCACCCGGACCGCTTCCCGTAGCATCGGTGGCTGCGGTCATGGGGCGACCTCCCAGTGGTGGCCGCATTCGCAGCACTCGTAAGCTATCTGATAGCCATCGTCTATCTTTTCGTCTGCCTCGTGCCAGCACTCCGGGCATATCTCGTCCTTGCGTGAGATATCTTTGATGAGGGCTATCAAGGCGGCTCCCGC